>JAFZKU010000153.1 GCA_017551785.1 Bacteroidales bacterium
CTGCTGCAGATCAGGGTGCAGTATTCCCTGCTTTACGGTCTGTCACTGATTGTTTCCAACATAGACCCCAACTACACAGTCGGCAGCACGGCGCTTGAGAGGCAGAAGATCCTCGACAGGCTTGAGAGGGAAGGCATGATGGACATGAACCGCACCCTGCCCCTCCCCGACCTGCCCAGGCGTTTCGCGGTTATCTCGGCCGAGACCGCTGCAGGCTACGGCGATTTCATGAACCATCTGCATAACAACGGATTCGGATACAAGTTCCACACAGAGCTTTTCCAGGCTCCGATGCAGGGTTCCGACGCTCCGGCCGGCATAATCGCGGCCCTTGACAGGATTGCTGAGCGCAGCGGCGATTTCGACGCAGTGCTTCTGATAAGGGGCGGCGGCAGCAACTTCGACCTGGCATGTTTCGACGACTATGACCTGGCCGTAAACATAGCTCAGTATCCTCTGCCGGTGCTGACAGCCATCGGCCATGAGAGAGATACCCATGTGGCCGACCTGATAGCCCACACATACCTCAAGACCCCTACTGCGCTAGCCGACTATTTCGTGGATATATTCGCCGCAGAAGAGCAGCTGGTAGACTCCCTCGCCACCAGGATGCTGATGGCCTTGAAGGGCAAGAGGGCCGAAGCCGTGGCCACTGTCGACAGGCTCTTCGCCAGGGCAGCAGGCAGCGTACTGATGAGGATCCAGAGCGAAAAGCGCTCGGTGGAGATGCTCCTGTCCAAAGCCGCTGCAGGCATCCTTTCCGACCTTCAGATAGCGCAGGGCCGCATCGACATGATGCTGCTGCGGGCCGCCAATACCGCGAAAGGCCGTCTGCAGGCAGAGAGCCACAAGATAGAACTGCTCGAGCTGAGGCTGTCCGCCCTCAACCCCATGAGCATACTCGAGAAGGGATTCGCCATACCCTTGAAAAACGGCCAGAAAGTAGACTCAGCCTGCCAGCTGACAGCCGGGGACGGCATAACGGTGATTTTTAAGGACGGCAAGGCTGACTGTGAAGTGAAAAATGTAAAAATGCAATAACCATGAAGGAAAAGCTCACGTATAAACAGGCGCTCGAAGAGCTGCAGAAGCTGGTGGAGAGCATCGAAGACCCTAAGCGGGATTTGACTACCCTTACTGACGATGTAAAGAAGGCCAGCGAGCTGGCCAGATACTGCAAAGATTGCCTCAAAAAGAGTGAAGACGACATAAACAAGATAATCAATGGGCAGGAAGATTAGCAAGATTTACGACACCGACCCGTGGCTTGAGCCTTACCGCGGAGCCATCGATGCGCGGCATGACAGGATTATGGCCGCAATGGACAGCATCAAGGGCGGACACAGTACGCTTTACGACGCTGTCAACAACCACCTCTACTACGGCCTCCACAAGGAGGGCGCTTTCTGGGCTTTCCGCGAGTGGGCTCCCAACGCCAACCGCATCTATGTCATAGGAGATTTCAACAGCTGGCGCAAGAGTCCTGACTATGAAATGAAGCCTGTCGGTGGCGGCAACTGGGAGCTCCTGGTGCCGGTTGACGAGATCCACCACGGCGACAAGTTCAAATGGTTCGTGGAATGGCCGGCCGGCGGCGGAGAAAGGCTTCCTGCATACGCATACCGCTGCATACAGGACCCCGAGACGAAGATATTCACCGCTGAAGTCTGGGACCCGGCCACGCCCTATCGCTGGAAACACCGCAAGCATGTCAAGATAGACAATCCCCTCATCTACGAAGTCCACATAGGCATGAGCTCTGAGGAGGAGAAGGTCGCCACGTTCGACGAGTTCCGCCTCAACGTACTGCCTCATGTCATAGAGCTGGGATACAACACTATCCAGATAATGGCCCTGCAGGAGCATCCCTACTACGGCTCCTTCGGTTATCAGGTTTCAAACTTCTTTGCGCTCAGCAGCCGCTTCGGCACTCCGGAGGAGTTCAAGAGGCTGGTGGACGAAGCCCACAAGAACAACATAGCCGTGGTGATGGACCTGGTTCATTCCCACGCAGTGAAGAATGAAGTCGAGGGTCTCAGCCGTCTGGACGGCTCGCTGACCACATATTTCCATGAAGGCCCCAAGGGAGAGCATCCGGCCTGGAACAGCCGTTGTTTCGACTACGGAAAGAACGAGACCAAGTTCTTCCTGCTTTCTAACTGCAAGTTCTGGATGGAGGAATACCGTCTCGACGGTTTCCGTTTCGACGGTGTCACCAGCATGCTCTATTTCGACCACGGCCTGGGCCGCGATTTCAGCGGTTACGGCAGCTATTTCGACGGCGGAGTGGACGAAGATGCCGTCACCTATCTGGCCCTTGCCAACATAATCACCAAGGAAGTGTTCAAAGACGCCATAACCATCGCTGAAGATATGTCCGGCATGGCCGGGCTGGCCGCACCTCTAAAGGCAGGCGGCGTAGGATTTGGCTACCGCATGAGCATGGGCGTCCCCGACATGTGGATCAAATGGATTAAGGAGCGCAGCGACTGGGACTGGAGCATGGGCGGCCTCTGGTACGAACTCACCAACAAACGCGCCGACGAGAAGACCATAAGCTACGCCGAGTGCCACGACCAGGCCCTGGTGGGCGACAAGACCATAATCTTCCGCCTCATCGACAAGGAGATGTATTTCTGCATGGACAAGCAGTCGCAGAATCTGCTCGTGGACCGTGGCATAGCCCTGCACAAGATGATCAGGCTCGTGACTCTGGCCACCGCAGGCAACGGCTACCTCACCTTCATGGGCAACGAGTACGGCCAGCCCGAGTGGATAGACTTCCCGAGGGAAGGCAACGGATGGTCTTACAAGCACGCCCGCAGGCAGTGGAGCCTTATCAAGGACGACAACCTGCGCTTCAAGGGGCTCAACGATTTCGATGCGGAGATGATACACCTCTTCGCTGAGGAGCAGCTGCTCTCGAAGCCGCACTACTGCTACCTTGCCCACGAGGCTGACAAGGTACTATGCTTCACTCGCGGAGAGTGCATGTTCGCTTTCAACTTCAACCCTGAGAAATCATTCACCGACTACAGGATAGAAGCCCCGGAGGGCACTTGGGACGTGTTGTTCAGCAGCGACCGGGAAGAATTCGGAGGCTTCGGACGCATCGACGAGAGCGTCAGTCACGTCACAACAAAAAGTGACGGTAAGTCGTACGTGAAGCTTTATCTGCCGTCACGTACGGTTACCGTCCTTAAGTTGCGTAAATAAGAATTACTTCTTGAGAGAATCGCGGATTTCGCGGAGAAGAAGGATATCTTCGGGAGTGGGAGCCGGCTCTGCGGGCTTCTCTGCTTCCTTTTCTTTCTTGGCGTTGAGCTTGTTGATGCCCTTGATTACCATGAAGATTACCCATGCGAGGATGATGAAGTCAAGCACTACCTGGATGAAGTTGCCATAGGTGATGGCTACCTCTGCCTTGCCGGCTGCTTCGTTAGCCTGTGAGAGGACGATCTTCCACTGTGTGAAGTCAACTCCGCCTACAAGCAGGCCGATAAGCGGCATGAAGATGTCGGACACCAGAGATGTCACGATCTTGCCGAATGCACCGCCGATGATAACACCGACTGCCATGTCGACTACATTACCCTTCATTGCGAAGGTCTTGAATTCCTGAAGTAGTTTTTTCATAGTATCAGTTGTTTTGTTGGTTTGGTCGTTTATGGAGCACTGCCTTGCGCAGCTCGAAGTTCTGGCCCAGATACTTGCGGCGAACCTCAGGGTTGTTGGCCAGCTGCTCCGGAGTGCCGCTCTCGAGGATGGAACCGTCGTAGAGCAGATATGCGCGGTCGGTGATGGCCAGTGTCTCGTGAACGTTGTGGTCGGTGATGATGATACCGATGTTCTTGGTCTTGAGGTTGGCGATAATGTGCTGGATATCCTCCACGGCAATGGGGTCCACCCCGGCGAAGGGCTCGTCGAGCAGGATAAACTTAGGGTCGATGGCCAGGCAGCGGGCAATTTCGCAACGCCTGCGCTCGCCGCCGGACAGCTGGATACCGAGACTCTTGCGCACCTTTTGGAGTCCGAACTCGTCGAGAAGCTCCTCGAGCCTCTCTTTGCGCTGCTCGCGGGTCATTTCGCCGAACTCCATCACAGACATGATGTTGTTCTCGACACTCATCTTCCTGAATACGGACGCCTCCTGCGCCAGATAGCCGAGGCCTTTCTGGGCGCGCTTGTACATGGGCAGAGTGGTTATCTCCTCCTCGTCCAGGAAGATGCGGCCCTCGTTGGGCTTGATAAGACCGGATATCATGTAGAAACTGGTGGTCTTGCCGGCACCGTTGGGGCCGAGCAGGCCGACGATCTCGCCTTGTTCAACCTCAATCGAAACGCCCTTCACAACGGTCCTGATGCCGTATTTCTTGACAAGGTTTGTACAGAATAGTTTCATTGGTGATGTCTGTTATTTTATTTCGAGGTCCAGATTGATTTCCATCCCGGACAGGTCTTTGTTCTTCTGGCGCATAGCCTCCGCAATTTCGCGGGTAGTATACGGCTTGCGGGCTTCATCGGCCGCAGCGTCGTCTTTGATGTCGACCTTCAGCGACACATCTTTGTTGCCAAGCACTTTCTGGAGGTCAGACTGCAGCTGCACCATCAGATTCTTCTCGATCCATTCCTTCTGGGCTGAATTGAGCACGTACTGGGTGACTGTGTTGCTGTCCTTGTCGTATACAGGACTGAATTTGACAAGGCCGGAGCGGACACGGGGGTTGGAAACGTTGTCAGTCACCTTCTTCCACGCATCGGCGAGAACCTCGTCGCTGATTTCGATTGCAGCTTCTTCCGCCAGCTCTACTGCAGCTTGCGGCTCTTCGGCCTTCACCTGAGTTGTCTGCATGGCCTTCTTCAAAAGGTTGGATATGGAAGTCGAACTCTTCTCTTCCTTAGCGGGTGCAGCCGGCTTCGGAGCTTCGGGGGCGGGAGCGGCGGCGATGGTAGCGGCCACAGGGGTGGCAACAGGGGCTGCTGCCGGAGCAGCGGGCGCTGCAGCGACTGCGCCTTGCAGGTCTCCGGAAGGAAGCTCGCCCCTCAGGGCACAGAGCTTCATCAGCGCGAATTCGATCAGAAGGCGGCCGTTACCGCTGGCTTTATAAGCCGCTTCGCAGGCGGTGGTTATGCCCTGAGCCTCATAGAGGAACTTGATGCTGCACTTGCGGCTGTACTCGTCGTAGCGGGCTACGATGGTAGGCGCAAGCTCGGCCAGCACTCGCGAAGCCTTGTTGCAGCACACTATCATGTCCCTGAAGTGGGAGCTCAGGCCGGAGATGAAATGCAGCGAGTTGAAGCCCTTCGAGAGAATCTCGTCGAAGAGCAGCAGGCATGAAGGATAATCTCCAGCGAGGAAGAAATCGGTGAGTTTGAAATAATATTCGTAATCAAGAACGTTGAGATTCTTGATGACCATGTCGTAGGTAATGTCAGTACCGCAGAAAGCTACGGTCTGGTCGAACAGAGTCAGGGCGTCGCGCATGGCGCCGTCAGCCTTCTGGGCAATTATATGCAGGGCGTCGTCGCTGATGGTGATATTCTCCGCAGCGGCGATGTCTTTCATATTGCGCACCATGTCGGCAACCGAGATACGGTTGAAATCATAAGTCTGGCAGCGGCTCAGGATGGTCGGCAGGATCTTGTGCTTCTCGGTGGTGGCCAGGATGAAGATGGCGTGTGCCGGCGGCTCCTCGAGGGTCTTCAGAAAGGCGTTGAAAGCGGCCTGGCTGAGCATATGCACCTCGTCTATGATGTAGACGCTGTAGCGGCCTATCTGAGGCGGGATGCGCACCTGCTCGGTGAGGTTGCGGATGTCGTCGACAGAGTTGTTGCTGGCTGCATCAAGCTCATGGATGCAGTAAGAGCGGCCTTCGGCGAAAGAACGGCAAGACTCGCACTCTCCGCAGGGCTCCATGTCCGGCCCCGGGTTCATACAGTTGATGGTCTTGGCGAAGATACGGGCCGTGCTGGTCTTGCCCACTCCGCGGGGTCCGCAGAAAAGGTATGAATGGGCAAGCTGCCCGGTCATTATGGAATTCTTGAGAGTGCGGGCTATATTGTCCTGTCCGATAAGGCCTCCGAAACTGGAGGGACGGTATTTTCTGGCTGATACGATGAACTGCGGCATAATGACAAATATAAGAACTTTTGTGCTATTTTTGCCGTCACTATGGTAAAAAGTGACGCCAAGAACATAAGGACATTTTCCAACGGATTGCGCTTCGCGCTGAAGCATAGCAACTCCCAGGTGGCATACTGCGCACTGAGCATCCGCTGTGGCACTTCAGTAGAGCCGGAGGCCCTCGGCGGACTGGCCCACCTCACCGAACACATGCTGTTCAAAGGCACTTCCCGCCGCTCTTCCGCTTCTATCAACGACAGGCTCGAGAGGCTCGGCGGAGAGCTGAACGCATACACCACCAAAGAAGAGATAGTGCTATATGCCACTACCCTTAAGGAGGATGTACTGAAGGCCATCGACCTGTTGTTCGAGCTTGCTTTCGACTCAGTTTTCTCTCCAAAGGAACTGGAGAAGGAGAAGAGTGTGGTGGTCGACGAAATCAATCTGTACAAGGACTCCCCTTCCGACTATATCTTCGACGATTTCGAGCAGTTCCTCTATGAGGGCAGCCCGATTTCCCGCCACATCCTCGGCACTGCCAAGACTCTCAAGCGCATCACCTCGGCCGACATTCATGACTTCACGAAGAATTGTTTTCTGCCGTGCAACATGAGTTTTTCCGTTGTCGGGGATTTCGAGTTCGGCAAGATAGCCGACGCTGTAGAGAAGCACATGCTGAAATACGCTCCAGCCGACAGCGCCGCCCAGCCGGTCGTTGCTCCTGAGGTCAAGGTCAACGTGTTCCGCAGGGACGAGAACAAGAAACACCACCAGAGCAACTGCATAATCGGAGCCCCGGCCTATTCGCTTTACGACAGCCGGCGCATCGCCCTCGTGCTGCTGATGAACATCCTCGGCGGTCCATCCTGCAACTCCCGGCTGAACAGCCTGCTCAGAGAGCGCAAGGCCTTGGTTTACAACATCGAAGCTTCTTATACTCCATACTCCAGGACAGGCTGCGTGCTGATTTATTTCGGCTGCGAGAAGGAAAATGTGGACAAATGCGTCCAGCTGGTGACCGGAGAACTTGGCAAGCTGCGCTCAACACCGCTGAGCGCCACCGCTCTGCGCTATGCCAAGAAGCAGCTGCTGGCCCAGAACGCCATATCATCTGAGAATGGCGAGGCCCAGGCTCTTGCTATAGGCCGCAGCCTGCTGAATTTCGGAGACTACATGAGCGACGCCCAGGTCCGCACCCGCGTCGAGGCCCTCACTTCCGAAGATCTGCAGGCCATAGCCAACGAAATCTTTGCTGAAGACAAACTATCATTCCTGATATACCGATGACAGAGAAAGAATACCTGAATGCCCATTCCACACCGGCATCTGAAGCTCTCCAGTGGCTTGAGAGACAGACCCATCTGCGAACAAACCACGCCCGCATGCTCAGCGGACGCGAGCAAGGCAGTTTGCTCTCACTGATCTCCGCCCTGGCAAATCCTTCCTGCATCCTGGAGCTTGGCGTATTTACGGGTTATTCCACAATCTGTCTGGCCGAAGGGCTTGCGCCGGGCGGCACGATCCACGCCGTCGAGATTAACGACGAGCTGGAAGACCTTATCCGAGAAGGCTACGACAGAGCCGGCATATCCGACAAGGTTCAGCTGCATTTCGGCGATGCCAGAGAAATAATCCCCACTTTGGACTGCCGCTTCGACCTGGTGTACATTGATGCCAACAAGAGAGAGTATCCGGATTATTACAGACTGGTCATCGACAAAGTTGCCACGGGCGGTCTGATTCTGGCCGACAATGTGCTGTGGGACGGCAAAGTGCTTCAGGACCCCATGCCCCAGGATGCCCAGACAAAAGGCATAGCGGAATTCAACGACATGGTCGCCGCTGATCCCAGAGTGGAAGTTTTCATACTGCCCGTACGGGACGGACTGAGCATTATTCGGAAGCTGTCCTGAGCGGGTCGACTATCAGCTGCTCGTAAATCCTGCAGATTTCTATCGAATCCCTTTTTGCGAGAGACTGCGCTTTTGCGGCCTCGAATTCAGGCATCTTGTCGGCAGGCACCGGGTCTGCCGGAGGAGAATCCATTGTGACAGGGTTGATGGGAGTGCCGTTCTTCCATACGCGGAAGTCGAGGTGCGGGCCGGTGGAACTGCCGGTTGAGCCCACATAGCCGATTACCTGGCCCTGAGACACCCTTACTCCGGCCTTTATGCCGGGGCCGTATTTTGAAAGATGCAGATAAGCAGTCTTGTAAACTGAATTGTGGGTAATCCTTACGGTGTTGCCACCTGCGCCCTCATACCCCACGGAAGTGACCACACCGTCTCCGATAGACATCACCGGAGTTCCCTTCGGGGCCGCATAGTCCACTCCGGTATGCGCCTTGACCTGATGGGTGATGGGATGACGGCGGGCATACGAGAAGCCCGAGCTGATGCGGGAATAGCTCAGCGGAGCCTTGAGGAAAGCCTTGCGCATGCTTTCTCCGTTCTCGTTCCAGTATTTGTCGCCGCCTTCCTTGCCGTCGTCATAGTAGTACGACTCGTAGACCTTTCCTGCATGTTTAAAGGCCACGTAATAGACAGTGCCTATGTCCACAAATTTGCCTTCGCAGTCATACTCGTCGTATACCGCCTTGAAGGAATCTCCTTTCTGCAGACCGAAGAAGTTGATGGTCCACGCATATATGTCCGAGAGCTTGAGGGCCAGCAGAGGAGAAGCGCCCGCAGCCTGGACGTCAGCCCAGAGAGAGTTCTGTATCTCAACCTCCGTGTATCTCGTGTTCACATCCATGTCTTTCTCCATTATCGATGCCCCGAGGGTATCCTGCAGCGAGAATACTACGCTCTTGCGGTCTGTGATCTCATAAACCAGATATGCCAGGTTGCCGGTGGAATCGAAGTAGGCGTGATAGTCGCGGCCTACCTGAAGGCCTCTCACGTTGAAGACATCCTTCGAAATGTCGGCGAGCTGATATGACTTCTGCTGGGGCACGCCATACCGGTCGAGTATGGTGGAAAATACATCTCCTTTGCCTACTGTACCCTCTTCTGTGGAGTACATATCGACGGGGATCCCATACATGTAAGTATGGCCGTCGTCGGGGATGGAAAGGAGGGTTGAAGCTGTTTCTTCGGGGGTGTCTTTCGTGCCGCAGGCGGCAATCAGGAAGACTGTCAGGAGCAGGGCGATCTTTTTCATGTCAACAAAGATAAGATTTGTTGATAAATTTGTGTAAAAAAATGTAAGGCTGTGGAAAGAAATGTAAAATTTTTATATACTTTTGCATTACACATTACTCATTATATTGTTCATGGCTAGTTTTATCGGCGAATACAAGGCGAAAGTTGACGACAGGGGGAGGTTGGTTTTCCCCTCTGCGTTCAAGGAGCTTTGCGCCGACTCCCTCAAACAGGGGTTCGTCGTTAAAAAGAGTCTGTTTGCTGATTGTCTTGAGATGTTCGCGTATTCCGAGTGGGAGCGCGACTCTCAAGAGGTCAGAAGCCGCTTGAATCTGTTCAACAAAGAGCATGACCGCTTCTGGAGAGCGTACATGAGAGATCGCGCACTTGTCGTTCCTGACGAGCAATACGGGCGCATCACCATCCCGAAGGAGCTTCTCGATTCCGTCGGGATTCAGAAAGAAGTGGTTTTCGCGGGGAAAGATTTCAAGATTGAGATTTGGGCCAAAGAAAAGAACGAGGCCGGAAAGATATCAGAGAACGAATTCGTCGATCTGGCCCAGAAGATCCTCGGTTAGCATAAGGAGGCAGATATATGTCCGTCTATCATACACCGGTTCTTTTGCAAGAGAGTGTATCAGCCCTCCATGTAAATCCAGCCGGTGTCTATGTCGATGCAACCTTCGGCGGAGGCGGGCATAGCGCCGCGATTCTGGAGCAGCTGGGGAAGGACGGCAGACTGATAGTTATTGACAGGGACGACGACGCTCTGGCCAATGTCCCTGACGACAAGAGGGTGACGGCAGTTCACGGCAATTTCCGTTTCATCCACAACTACGTCAGATACGAAGGCTACGACGGAGTGGACGGGATCCTGGCTGACCTCGGGGTGTCTTCCCATCAGTTCGACACCGAAGAGCGAGGCTTTTCGTTCAGGTTCGATTCAGACCTCGACATGAGGATGAATCCGAAAGCTGAAAAAGACGCAAAACAGGTATTAAATAGTTACAGTTGCGAAGACCTGGAACGCATATTCCGGGTTTACGGGGAAGTTGAGGGCAGCAGGAGGGTTGCAGAGCTGATCTGCCGCAGAAGGGAGGCCTCCCCCATTCGCACCACATCGGAACTGGGCAGTACCCTGGAGTCGGTATTGCCCAAGTTTTCCGAACACAAGGCGCTTGCGAAGATTTACCAGGCGCTCCGCATTGAAGTGAATGACGAGATGGCCGCGCTCGAGAAATTCATGCCGATGGCCGTCAAGTCGCTCAACAAAGGCGGCATCCTTGCGGTCATCACTTACCACTCTCTGGAAGACAGGATCGTAAAGAATGCCATAAGGGACGAGATTACGGCCGGCATCCTGGAGAAAGCCGTGCGCAAGCCCATAGTCCCTTCTGAAGAAGAAATATCACAGAACACCCGCGCCCGCAGCGCCAAGCTGAGGGTAGCAAGAAGAACGGAAGCCTGACAGATGCCGAAAGCAAAAGCCATATTGTCAAACATAATCGATGTCGTCAGCGGTGATATAATCACCAAGAAGGGCATTGACAAGAAGCTTCCTTTCATCATCTACATATTCTTTCTCATGATCCTCTACATCATCTGGGGACTTATGGTGGAAGACAAGATGACTGTAATCAGGGACAACGAGAAAGAAATCGAGACCCTGAAGATTGAATATTACCAGAAGGAACTCACCCTCACCGGTCTCAACCAGAAGAGCAAGGTGGAGAACCTCCTTCTGCAGAATGGAATCAAAGATTTGAAAGCCCCTGAGGACCCGCCCAAAAGGATACTGGTAAAAGATGCGCAATAACATTGTCAGAATCGGCCTCGTGTATTTCATCTTCTTCCTTATAGCTCTCGTAGCTGTGGGGAGGATAATACAGCTGCAATTCTTCGACAAGGACGTCAGGGACAACAAATACCACATCAAGGTGACCCGCGTCGACGTCACCGAAGCCATGAGAGGAAGCATCCTTGCCGCAGACGGCAGATATCTGGCCTTCTCCACTCCCGAATATGACATCGGCATGGACTTCTCCGTACCCAGCGACACGCTTTACGACAACAACATCGAAGCCCTCGCCGAAATCCTCGCCAAAAGGTTCAAGGAGCGCACCAAGGCGGAATACATGAATTTTTTCAAGACCTGCCGCACCCAGAAGCGCTACCACAAACTGCTGCAGCATCCCGTCGACTACGCGACCATGATGGAAATCAGCCAGTACCCCATCCTCAACAAGGGGCAGCGCTACGGAGGCTTCAAGGCCGACAAGGTCGACCACAGGGAATATCCTTACGGCACTCTGGCTTTCCGCACCCTGGGCCACCTCAAGAGTAACCGTGACAAACCGAGAGTAGGCATCGAGGCCGCTCTCGATTCTGTACTCAGGGGCACCGACGGCAGCCGTCCCATGCGTCTCATCGAGCACAACGAGTGGATTCCGGATGTAGAAGAAACCGAAATCCCCCCTCAGGACGGTCTTGACGTGCAGGTAACCCTCGACGTCAACATTCAGGACATAGCAGAGAAGGCGCTGCTGCGCAGGATCTCCGGAGAGAGCGACCTCGAAGCCGGCTGCGCCATCGTGATGGAAGTGGCCACAGGCGAGATCCGGGCCATGGTCAATATGGAGAAGCGTCCCGACGGCCAGTTCACCGAGACGTACAACTACGCCATCGGCCGCACCGGCGAGCCCGGCTCGGTATTCAAGGCAGTCACTCTGACCACTGCGCTCGAAGACGGGCTGATCACTCTCGACACCCAGCAGAGGGCCGACGTGCTCTGGCATTACGACAAGGCCAACCGCACCTTCGAAGATACTTACCTTCGCAACTACTCCACCATTACCGTCCGTAAAGGTCTGGAGATATCTTCCAACAACGTGTTCCGCCGCATCGCCGCAGAATATTATGGTGACAATCCGCAGGCTTTCGTCGACAAGATCAACAACGACCGCAAGGTTACATACAACTACGATTTCGACATCCCGGGCATGGGCAAAGCTACTGTCCGCAGCCCTCAGGACAAACTGTGGAGCTACTCCGACCTGCCCCAGATCGGAATGGGATATGCCGTCGAACTGACTCCTCTCCATATTATCACATATTACAACGCCATAGCCAACGGAGGCGTGATGGTCGAGCCCCATCTCTACAAGAATCTCCAGCAGAACGGAAAGATTGTGAAGGAATTCCCTGTGGAGACCATAGGCAGGATATGCTCCCCCGCTGTGGCTGACACTGTGAAGGCCGCTCTTCGCGGCGTAGTAATCGGCAAGAACGGTACTGCCAGGACCGCCATGCAGAACTGCAAGGTGGCTGTGGCTGGCAAGACCGGCACCGCCCGCGTATCCCTGCCCAGCGGCGGATATGTCGACCATGCAGGACGCAGGAAACATCAGGGCTCGTTCGTGGGTTTCTTCCCTTACGAGAATCCGAAGTATTCGGTGATCGTGGTTGTATGGTCGAGACTGGCCGACAAGAACTTCTATGGCGGAACCTGGGGAGGTCCAGTAGCATGCGAGATTGCCAACAACATATATGCATCCAGCCCTCAGTGGAACGAACGCATCGAGGAGGGATCGGCGATGCCGGCCCTCGAGGCATACACCGAGCAGAATGCGGCCAATGACACACTGCTTGGCGTGCCCGACGTGATCGGAATGGGACTGCGTGACGCAATCTATGCTCTCGAGAGCAAAGGATATACTGTAAAGAGCAGCGGCCACGGCAGCGTCGTCAGACAGGAGCCTCTGGCCGGAGCTTTGATAGACGGCGACAAACAGGCTGTTACAATTGAATTAAAAGACTGACCATGAAACTGGAAAAACTACTGGTAAACCTCGAAATCGCAGAACATACTCCGGACCTCGACGCTGAGATCAAGGATATCTGCTTCGATTCCCGCAAATGCACTCCCGGCTCGCTCTTCGTAGCCGTGGACGGCAATTTGTCCGACGGACACAAATACATCGCCAAGGCGGTGGAGAACGGCGCCGTCGCAGTGGTCTACCAGAATCCGGATTACGACTCAAAGATCGCAGTTCCGGCCGTGCGTGTCATCGACTCCAGGTCTGCCCTCGCCCTGATGGCGTCCACATTCTTTGGCAATCCTTCGTCGAAACTCACCCTTGTGGGAGTGACCGGCACCAACGGCAAGACAACTACCGCCACCCTGCTCTACGAGCTCTTCACCCAGCTCGGATATCACTGCGGACTGCTCTCGACCATCGTGAACTACATAGGCCGCAAGTCATATCCCGCCGACCACACCACACCCGACCCGCTGGAACTCAACGGTCTTCTGGCCGAGATGGTCGCCAGCGGCTGCCAGTACTGCTTCATGGAAGTCAGCTCCCACTCCATCGACCAGGAGCGCATCAAGGGCCTGACTTTCGCCGGAGGCATCTTCTCGAACATCACCCATGACCATCTGGATTATCATAAGACATTCGACAACTATCTGCGCTGCAAGAAGAAATTCTTCGACAATCTGCCTGCCGAAGCTTTCGCGCTGGTCAACATCGACGACCGCAACGGCAGCGTGATGGTTCAGAATACCGCCGCCCGCGTCTATACTTACTCCTGCGGCTCGATGGCCGATTTCAGATGCAGGATTATGGACCAGACCATGGAAGGAATGCTCCTGAAGATGGACGACACCCAGCTCTGGACCATGTTCATCGGCGCCCACAACGCCCACAACCTGCTTGCCGTATACGGCACTGCCATGCTGCTGGGAGCTGACAAGGAGGAAGTCCTGACTATCATGAGCAAGCTCAGGGCTGTCAACGGAAGGCTGGAATATCTGCGCGGAGGCAACAACGTCACTGCCGTAGTTGACTACGCCCACACCCCCGACGCTCTTGAAAACGTACTCAAGACTCTCCGGGAGACCGCGAAAGGTGAATACCTGATCTGCGTGTTCGGCTGCGGCGGCGACCGCGACAAGACAAAGCGTCCCGAAATGGGCGCCATCGCCGGCAAATATGCCGACAGGGTCGTAGTTACCAGTGACAACCCCCGCCACGAGGACCCTCTGGCCATCATGGCCGACATCAAGGCCGGCATGGACACCAAGACCAGAGCCAAATCGGTATTCATCGCCGACCGCAAGGAAGCCATCCGCTCCGCCATCATGTTCGCTCCTGAGGGAGGAGTAGTGCTGGTTGCCGGCAAGGGACACGAGGACTACCTGATCATAGGCGACGAGAAACTGCATTTTGACGACAAAGAAGTAATTGCTGAAATATTTGACGAACTGAAATCCTGAACCTGACCATGCTTTACCACCTTTTTGAATATCTCAGACAGCAAGGAGCTGATTTCTCCGGAATCGGACTGATGCAGTACATCTCCGTGAGAGGAATCATGGGCAACATAACTGCCATCATAATCGCCCTTCTGGCCGGAAAGAAGACTATCGCCTTCCTTCAGAAGAAACAGATCGGCGAGGAAATCCGCAACCTCGGGCTCGAGGGACAGCTGGCGAAGAAAGGCACTCCGACTATGGGCGGCCTCATAATAATCTTCTCCCTGATCATCCCCACCCTGCTCTTCTGCGACCTGACAAACCCGAACACCCTGATCCTGCTGTTCACTACAGTTTGGCTCGGCTTCCTCGGATGCATGGACGATTATATAAAGGTATTCAAACACAACAAGGACGGCCTCAACGGCAGATTCAAAATCGCCGGACAGGTGATACTGGGTCTTGTGGTGGGTCTTGCGCTTTGCTTCAACGAGGGTCTGGCCTTCCGTGAAGGAAACGCAGTGAAAGCTCCCGAAGCGACAGTACAGACTGCTTCCGACTCTTTTGTAAACATTGACGGTCTGGAGTCAAACGCCATAATGACCACCATCCCCTTCGTAAAGGACAACGAGTTCAACTACGCATGGCTCAGTCCCTTCAAGGGCAAGGCTGGCGACATCTTCTCTAAGATTATCTATATCCTGGTCATCATATTCATCATAACGGCCTGCTCCAACGGAGCCAACCTCACGGACGGAATGGACGGTCTGGCGACCGGAGTTACTGCGATAGTCGGAGCAACGCTGGGAATATTGGCCTACGTCTCCGGCCACGTCGGTTACGCCGACTACTTCAATATAATGTTCATCGAGAAGAGCGGCGACATTGCCGTATTCATGATGACCCTGGTGGGAGCGCTGCTCGGCTTCCTCTGGTTCAACTGCTACCCTGCCCAGATATTCATGGGCGACACAGGCAGCCTGACTCTCGGAGGTATCGTTGGAGTGTGCGCGCTGCTTATCCGCAAGGAACTCCTGTTGCCGATACTCTGCGGAATCTTCCTTGTCGAGAGCCTGTCGGTAATCATTCAGAGATATTACTTCAAGTACACGAAGAAAAAATACGGTGCAGGTCGCAGGATCTTCAAGATGTCACCCCTGCATCACCATTTCCAGAAAGAAAACATTGATGCTGCCATACAGAAACCCCTCAGAGCCCATCCCGAAGCCAAGATCGTGATGCGCTTCTACATCGTTTCGATGATGCTGGCAGTACTTACAATAATCACCCTTAAAATCAGGTAGACGATATGGAAAGAATCGTAGTTTTAGGTGGAGGCGAAAGCGGCACAGGAGCCGCAGTTCTTGCAAAAGTCAAAGGTTTCGAAGTGTTCCTCTCAGACATGGCCCACATCGGGGAGACCCACAAGAGCATGCTGGACCAGTATGGGATCGAATATGAGGAAGGAGGCCACACTCCCGAGAAGATATTGAACGCTTCGTGCATCATCAAGAGCCCGGGTATCCCCGAGACGGCTCCGCTGGTGAAGGAAGCCTATGCAAGAGGCATCGACGTCATCTCAGAAATCGAATTTGCCGGCAGGTATGACCATTCCAAGAAGATATGCATCACCGGCAGCAACGGCAAGACCACTACCACGACGCTTATCTACTACCTGCTTCAGAAAGCCGGTATGGACGCAGGCCTCGGCGGCAACATAGGCAAGAGCTACGCTCTCCAGGTCGCCACCGAACACCACGACATATATGTCCTCGAGATCAGCAGCTTCCAGTTGGACGGCATGTACGACTTCAAAGCCGACATCGCAGTGCTGCTCAACATTACTCCTGACCATCTGGACCGCTACGGCCACGACATGCAGAACTACATAAACGCCAAGTTCCGCATCACCCAGAACATGTCGGCAGACGACTGCTTCATCTTCTGCTCTGACGACGAGGTTACCGTCGGTGCCCTGCAGAAGATCGTGGTAAAGGCCAAACAGCTGCCTATCACCCAGACCGAAGAGGTAGACGAAGGTGCTTTCCTCAACGACAACATAATGGTCGTTCACTACGGTGACAGCTCCTACGAGATGGACATCAACGAGCTTCGCATCGAAGGCAAGCACAATGTGTACAACTCGATGGCCGCTGCCCTCACCGGTAAGATAATGAACATCAGCAACAGCGTCATCCGCGAAGCTCTCAGTTCCTTCACCGGAGTGGAGCACAGGCTCGAGAGAGTGCTGTCAATCAAGGATGTGATGTATATAAACGACTCCAAGGCCACCAACGTCAACTCTACCTGGTATGCTCTCGAGAGCATGAAGACTCCTGTGGTCCTGATTCTCGGCGGCAAAGACAAAGGGAACGACTACTCGGCCATATATGAACTGGTAATGAAGAAAGTACGCGCCATCGTATGCCTCGGCGTGGACAACAGGAAGATACATGAATGCTTTGAGGACAAGGTTGACGTGATTGTCGACACTCTGTCGGCCGAGGAAGCCGTACGTGCGGCATCCAAGCTTGCAAAACCCGGCGACACCGTGCTGCTCTCACCCTGCTGCGCAAGTTTCGACCTGTTCAAGAGTTATGAAGACCGCGGACGTCAGTTCAAGGATGCAGTAAGGAGACTGTAACAAATGAAGAACTTTATCAAAGGGGACAAGATCATCTGGTTCATAGTGATTCTGCTATGGATGATTTCACTCATCGCAGTGTTTTCATCCGGGTCTTTCCTTGCCCGCGGCAGCAGCTCCGGCATAGAGAAGACCAACGTCCTCTTTGAACAGCTCCGCTCCATAGCGATGGGCTGCGCAGCTCTTCTTGCATGCTATTTCCTCAACATCGGTGTTTACCGCAAGATAGCCCCGATAGCTTTCGGCATCTCCCTGCTGATGCTGCTGATGCTGTTTGTCCCCGGCCTGCGGGCCGAGACCAACGGCGCCGTCAGGGGACTTAAGATTGCAGGTCATACCATACAGGTATTTGAATTCGTGAAGGTGGGCACTGTGCTTTTCATAGCCTGGGTCATCGAGAAATACTCCGACAACATGGACCGCTTCAAGGATTACTTCCTGAAACTGCTCATGTGGATACTGATTGTATGCCTTCTGATTGTTCCCAACAGCTTCTCCTCTGCCCTGCTCATTGCAGTAGTGAGCTTCATGATAATGTATTTCATGGAGATCAAGGGCACTCATCTGCTTCTGACCATCGGAGGAGCCGTGGTGCTCGTGGGGTTGCTGTTCGGCATTTACCATCTTACTCTGGGGCTGTTTGGAGAAAAAGCCAATGACGTGGGAGTTTTCAACCGCCTGGCCACTGTCGAGAACCGAATCAAGAGCTTCGCAAGCAACGACAGCGATACCACTCTCGACCTGTCCAAGCTTACGCCCGCCCAGCTCCGCAAGATTGACAACGAGAACCGTCAGAGCGAAAATGCCAAGATAGCCATAGCAGAAGGCGGCATCTTCGGAAAGGGAGCCGGCCACAGCACTCAGCGATTCACCCTGTCGATGGCCTTTTCCGATTTCATTTTCTCCATAATAGTCGAGGAATACGGCCTGATAGGCGGAATCCTGGTGATTGCGTTGTACCTGATATTCCTGTTCCGATGCATATCGATAGCGAGGAAATGCACGGCACCCTTCTCCCAGGCCCTGGTGCTGGGCCTCGCCTTCCTTATCACCACGCAGGCTTTCCTGCACATACTGGTCAATGTCCGGCTATTGCCTATCACCGGCCATACCCTGCCGCTTATCAGCCACGGAGGCACGGCATACCTTGTGCTTTCCGGCGCGGTTGGCATGATCCTGTCGGTAAGCCGTACCATCGACAAACAGCTCGAGGAACAGCAAAAGGTCAACCTGATAGATGAAGACCAAGAACAAGTAAATATAGAAAACGACGATAATGAGCAGGATAATAATTAGCGGAGGCGGCACAGGGGGCCATATATTCCCTGCGGTATCGATTGCAGATGCGCTGAGGCGTATCGAACCCGACTGTGAGATACTCTTCGTAGGTGCGCTGGGCAGGATGGAAATGGAGCGCGTGCCCGCGGCCGGATACAAGATAGTCGGACTGCCGGTAGCCGGACTGAGGCGTACCATTTCGTTTGACAATCTGGCACTCCCCTTCAAGGTTGCCAAAAGCATCCGCAAGGCAGGCAATATTATCAAAGAGTTCTGTCCCGACGTGGTTGTAGGCGTCGGAGGCTATGCAAGCGCCCCGGTGCTCTGGGCTGCGTCCAAAAAGAAGATTCCCTGCCTGATCCAGGAGCAGAACTCATACGCAGGCCTTACCAATAAGATCCTCGGCAAGCGGGTCCAGAAGATCTGCGTGGCCTACGACAACATGGACAAGTTCTTCCCGGCAGACAAGATTGTCTTCACCGGGAATCCCATAAGGCAGGACATCGCTCCCGCCACGGCTGAACAGAGAGCCGAAGGATACAAGTTCTACGGTCTCGACCCTGCCAAGAAGACCATCTTCGTAGTGGGCGGAAGCCTGGGCGCAGGCACTCTCAACTCCACTATGAAGAAATGGATTGTGGAAAAGAGCGCCACTGCGGACTATCAGGTGCTCTGGCAGAACGGAAAAGTCTACAGGGACAGCGTCAACGCATTCATGGAGATTCACAAGCCGGCCAATGTAGTGAACCTGGATTTCATAAAGAGGATGGACCTTGCATATGCTGTGGCTGACATACTGATCTCAAGGGCCGGCGCTGGCACTATTTCGGAACTTTGTGTTGCCGGAAAAGCAACCATATTCGTACCTTCGCCCAATGTTGCAGAAGACCACCAAAGGCACAACGCCATGGCCCTCGTAGAGAAGGATGCGGCCATGATGGTGCTCGACAGCGAGGCGCAGGAAAAACTTATGGATACAGCCGAAGCTCTGCTGCACGACAGCGACAAGATAGCCGCCATGGAGCGCAACATCCTCCGTCTCGGCAAGAAGGACGCGGCTGACAGGATAGCACAGATGGTGCTGGAAATGAAAAAGAAAGATTAGAAGATGTACGACAACTATTATTTTCTCGGTATCGGCGGCATCGGAATGAGTGCCATAGCCAGATACTTCAAGCATAACGGGAGGAATGTGTCCGGGTATGACCGCACTCGTTCACCCCTGACTGCCAAACTCGAACAGGAGGGCATCGAGGTCCATTACGAAGACAGGCCCGACCTCATCCCTTTCGACATTGACAATACATTTGTAATATATACTCCCGCCATCCCGGAAGACCTTGAGGAGTTCAAGTATGTACGGGAGAAAGGTTATGCTATCTGCAAACGCTCCAAGGCACTCGGGCAGATAACTGCCGGCAAAGACTGCCTGGCAGTTGCCGGAACCCACGGCAAGACCACTACCAGCACCCTGCTGGCTCATATCCTGACTACTGACGAAAAGGGCTGCAGCGCATTCCTCGGAGGCATTTCGAAGAATTACCACACAAACCTGCTGCTGTCGCATTCTGACGACATTGTCGTAGAAGCCGACGAGTTCGACCGTTCTTTCCATCAGCTGCATCCTCAGATCGCCGTCATAACGGCCATAGACGCCGACCATCTGGATATATACGGAGACTATCAGAGCGTGATGGACTCCTTCGAGCAGTTTGCATCGCAGATTGTAGAGGGTGGCACCCTTATCCTGAAGAACGGGGTCCCCATGCCCACCGACAGGGTGAAGGCCAGGGTCTACAGGTATTCGTTCGACACTCCCTGCGATTTCTACGCTAGCGACATCAAACATCTGCCTTTCGGACGTTTCGATTTCACTCTGAACTATCCCGGAGGCAAGATAGAGCACTGCACAGTTGGCATACCGGGCTGGGTGAATGTGGAGAACGCAGTTGCAGCATCTGCAGCCGCCCTGAGCCACGGCGTCTCTGTCAGAATCATAAAGACTGCCCTTGCATCGTTCCAGGGAGTTGAAAGAAGGATCGACATACACTTCAGCAGCGACAAGCATGCCTATGTCGACGACTACGCCCATCATCCCAACGAGATAAGGGCCGCCATCTCGTCAATCAGAGATATATTCCCGGGGAGGAAGATTCTCGGCATCTTCCAGCCGCACCTATATACCCGCACCAGAGACTTCGCCGACGACTTCGCGGCAGCGCTGAGCGGGCTTGACTCCCTCATCATGCTGCCCATCTATCCTGCAAGGGAAGAGCCCATCGAAGGTGTCAACAGCGAGATGATCCTCGACAAGGTGACCATAGACGACAAGATGATAGTCCCCAAGGAAGAACTGATGAAGACAGTCGCAGCGAAAGATGTCGACGTGCTGGTGACATTCGGCGCCGGCGACATCGACCGTTTCGTAAAACAGTTTGAAGAGTACATGTCGAATGTTTAAGAAGATTCTGGCGATATTGTTCTGTACTGTCGTAGCTGCCCTTTTCGGCGCCTACTTCTTCTTCGTGTCCCGTCTCGAAGCGAAGGAAGCTGCCGATCTGAAGTGCAGCAAGATCAGCATATCGATACAGGACAGTCTCTCCAAGAGCTTCATTTCAGTTTCCGAAATAAAACAGATGGTGGCGGACAGCGCGCTGGGAGTTAAACTGTACGACATCAACACTTATGGCATAGAAAAGAGCCTGACGCAGTCGGGAGTGCTGTCCACAGCTGAAGTATACACTTCTTATCCCGATATGCTAAATGTCGTAGTCACCCAGAGAGAGCCGGTTGTCCGCATCAAGGCCGACGGCGGCGACTTCTACTGCGACAGGACCGGATACATACTGCCAGTGTCGGGAGCCAAAGCCCTTGACATCCCTGTAGTGACAGGGCACCTGCCGGTTGAGTTGCAGAGAGGCCCGACCGAAGGCACAGAAGCTTCCGAATGGCTGGGCAGGTTGCTGTCTTTCACCGAAAGGATCCGCAACAACGCCTACTGGGGCGACGAGATAGAGCAGATTGAAGTCTCAAGGGACGGCAATATGACTCTGTACTTGCGCAAAAGACCGTTCCACATCCTCTTCGGAAGCGCCACCGACCTCAACGAAAAATTCGAGAAGATGGCAGTATTCTACAAGACCATCCTGCCGACAGAGGAAGGCTCTAAATACAAAGTAGTGAACATCAAATACAAGAACCAGATAATCTGCAAATAGAACCGATATTATGAACAAGTTTCTGACCGTAGTAGAATTATGCAGCACAAAGGTCGCCGTAGCCGTTGGAGAAAGCAGGGATTACGGCGTCAAGGTCATCGCGCACTGCACCGTGCCTGTACGCAAGATGATCAGGCATGGAGATGTTGAGAACACAAAGAAGGTCGTTGAAGCCCTCCGTACAGCCGTTTCCATGGCCCAGGAGGAGGTTGGTTTCGTCATTCATGATGTCGTGCTCTGCCTCTGGGGACAATACATCCGCACCATCCAGATAAAGGTCTCAAGAGACCGCAAGCGCCCGGAAGATTTCATTTCCGCACAGGAACTGCGCGTGCTGAACGACGAGGCCGAGAAATACAAGGTAGGAGCAGACGAAAGGGTGCTGAAGGCTATCCCTCAGGGATATGACATAGACGCCCGCATTGGCATAGCTGCCAACGAGGCCGAAGGAATGCGCGGCTCGAGGATAGACGCCTACTACCTGCTGGTTATCGGCAAAGAGCAGTCGGTACGCGACAAATACGAGGTTCTCAGAGATGCCAACCTGAACGTTATCCATACTGTAATCTCCCCGATCGGCTCGGCGGCAGCAGCGCTGAACGAAAATGAATCCGAGAACGGAGTGGCCCTGCTGGACATCGGCGGCGGCACTGCAGACCTGGTTATAGTAAGGGACAATACTGTACGCGAGTGCGCATGCATCCCCTTCGCCGGTCAGAGCATCACTGACGATATAAAATCAGTGGCATGCATCACTGGCGAAATGGCTGAACTAGTGAAGATCAAGTTCGGCACCTGCGTTTCCGACGGTGTCAACGACACAAAGAAACTCGTTATTCAGGGCACCGGCGGAAGCGCCAGCACAGACGTTCCGCTATTGCTTCTGGCTCAGGTAATCGAGGCCCGTATGAGCGAGATTTTCGAAGCGGCCAGATATATCATAGAACAATCCGGATATGGTGAGAAGATTCCTGCCGGAATAGTGCTCACCGGAGGCACCTGCTACATGGAGAACATCCGTGAGCTGGCAAAGGCCATCTTCGAAAGGAATGTGCGCCTCGCCAATGCCGGCGGCAACATAACCGACGCTTCTGAAGAAAGCATCTTCGACACTTACGCCACTTCTATCGCCGGCGCCATGATTGTGGCCTTCGACGAGATTGACACTTCCCGCATCGCAGCGCATGTTCCTCTGCCTGACGACAGGCCGGCCACCGACATTTTCGGAGGCGAGCTGAAGCCTGAAGCCGAGCAGCCCAAACAGCCTCAGCAGCAAGGCCGCAGGGGTATTTTCAATAAGAATCCCAAGCCGCAGAACACCGAAAAACCCGAAAAGAAGGCTTCCTTCTCTGACGTTCTCGGAGGCCTCTTCGACGGTCAATTCAACAACAACGCTTAATTCATCTGTTATGACAATGGATACTCTCATACCTGACAGCTGGCAACCCAAGAAAAGCATCATAAAGGTGATCGGTGTAGGCGGAGGCGGAACCAACGCCGTATCCTACATGTACAGCCAGAAGCTTCCCGATGTAGATTATGTAGTCTGCAACAGCGATTTCCAGCACCTCAACGCCAGTCCGGTTCCGCACAAGCTCCAGCTCGGCCCGATGACCACCAAAGGCCTCGGATGCGGCACCGACCCTCTTATGGGTCGCAAGGCAGCCGTAGAGTCGAAAGAAGAGATTGAGAAACTCCTTTCCGACGACACCGAGATGGTGTTCATCACCTGCGGTATGGGCGGCGGCACCGGCACCGGAGCTGCTCCCATGATTGCAGAGATGGCCAAATCGAAGAACCTGCTGACCGTTGGAGTAGTGACCCTCCCCTTCAGGGACGAGGGTCCGGAATTCCTCTACAGGGCCAAAGAGGGCATCAAGGAGCTCAACAAATATCTCGACTCTCTGCTGATAATAGACAACGAGAAGATTTACGACGTATACGGCAAGCTCGACATATTCCGCTCGTTCCCCAAGGCCGATGAGGTCCTCGCCACTGCAGTCCGCAGTATCGCCGAGATCATCACCAGCCACGGAGTCATCAACGTCGATTTCGCCGACGTCAAGAAGGTGATGAAAGACAGCGGCATGGCGCTGATGGGTATCGGTACTGCAAACGGCCCCGACCGCTGCCGCAAGGCCGTCGACATGGCATTCACCTCTCCCCTGCTGAACGGATATGATATTTCCGAAGCGACCAGGGCTCTTGTAAACATCACCTCAAGTTCTGAGGAGAACAACGCCCTTCGCGCTGAAGAGCTCTCCCAGATAATGGATTACATCAAGAGCTACACCGGCGAGACCAGCAACTTCAAGCGCGGCGTAGTGAAGGACGACAGCCTCGGCGACAAGATCAGCGTGACCATTATCGCCACCGGATTCACGATGGGTACGCTGCCGTTCATAGATGAGAACATAATCAACAAAGACAATATAATAATTGTCGACATGCCGAAGGACGGCATCAATTACAACAAGAGCGGAATCCCTCTGCTTCCTACGGAGACAGTCACCGTCACCAGAAGGGAACTTGTGTCAGGGAAACCGGCTCTGATAGTGTCAACAGGCGAGGAAATCGCCCGTCTTGAGGCAGAACCAGCATATTACCGCCGCGACCGTACGCTCAAGGAGCAGAAAGCCGCCCGCCAGTCAGCTAACGAAACTCTATAGATATGGCAAAGAAACAGACCATCGGCATGGCATCAGACCATGCGGGCTATGAGCTCAAGGAACAATTGAAGCCTTTCCTCAAGGAACTGGGATACAAGATAAAAGATTTCGGAGCGCATTCTCCCGAAAGCATGGACTACGCCGACACGGCTCATCCGCTGGCAGAAGCTGTCGAGAAGGGTGAGGTCGATTTCGGCATCGCTATGTGCGGTTCAGGCAACGGCATCTCCATGACCCTCAACAAGCATCAGGGCATCCGCGACGCACTCTGCTGGATTCCTGAGATTGCGGCCCTTGCCAAGCAGCACAACAACGCCAACATTATCACCCTGCCCGCCCGCTTCATAAGCGAAGAGCTGGCAAAGGAGACAATTCTTGCATACCTGAACGCCACCTTCGAGGGCGGCAGGCACCAGAGACGCATCGACAAGATCCCGTGCAAGTAATGGGCAGCCCTCTGCTCATCGACAAGGACTTCAGGGGTACCGTCGGCAATCCGGCGGACTACCCTGACGGCATACTCATATGCCTGGACAAGCCCTACAGGTGGACCTCTGCTGACGTAGTGCGTAAAATCAAGTTCTTCCTCCAGAAGACATATCACCTGAGGAACCTCAAGGTCGGCCATGCGGGCACACTGGACCCCCTTGCCACCGGAGTGCTGGTAGTCTGCATCGGCAAGGCCACCAAGATATCCGAAAGCCTGCAGGCTCACCGTAAGGAATATCTTGCTACAATTGAATTTGGCGCTACCACTCCCTCGTACGACCTTGAAAAGGACTATGACGAATTCTTCCCCTTCGACCATATCGACCGCAGGAGTGTCGAAGAAGTCCTGCCGACATTCCTGGGCGAGCAGGACCAGGTGCCTCCTGTTTTCTCCGCGAAGATGGTGAACGGCGTGCGGGCTTACGAGTTTGCCAGGGCCGGTGAGGAAGTTGAGCTCAAGAGCTCCAGAATAATAATCGACCACATTGAACTGACCTCCTTCACGCAAGCCGCTGACAGCCCCACCGGACGTCCCAGGGCTGAAATCCTCATCGGCTGCAGCAAGGGGACATATATCCGCTCGTTTGCCCGGGACCTGGGTCTGGCGCTCGGCTGCGGCGCTCATTTGACCGGCCTTGTACGCACGGCTTCAGGCGATTTTAAAATAATTAACTCGATTTCTTTGGATTATTTAACTTCATCTAATACTTTTGCGCCTTGAATGCCCGAATTATACGCAAATAATGAAGTTATCTCAATTCAACTACCCCTTCTCTCTTGACCTGCTGGCGAAATATCCGTCAGATTTCCGTGATGAATGCAAGATGCTTGTCCTCCACAAGGACACAGGCGAGATAGAGCACAAAATCTTCAAAGATTTCATTGACTACTGCGAAGAAGGCGACCTGTGCGTCTTCAACGACACCAAGGTTTTCCCTGCAAGGCTCAAAGGCAACAAGGAGAAGACAGGTGCTGAAATAGAGGTCTTCATGCTCAGGGAGCTCAACCGGGAGCAGCGTCTCTGGGATGTGCTGGTAGACCCTGCCAGAAAGATCCGCATTGGCAACAAGCTGTATTTCGGTAAAGACGATTCGCTGGTAGCCGAGGTTATCGACAATACTACCTCACGCGGAAGGACCCTGCGTTTCTTCTACGACGGTTCATACGAAGAGTTCAAGGACACCCTCTTCAAGATGGGCCAGCTGCCGCTTCCGAAGATCATCCGTCCTGAGGTAGAAGAGATCGACAAAGAGCGTTTCCAGACCATCTACGCCAAACATGAGGGCGCAGTGGCCACCCCTGCCGCAGGTCTCCACTTCAGCGAAATTCTGTTCAAGAAGATGGAAATCAAAGGCGTCGAGACCGCATTCATTACCCTGCACATGGGTAACGCTCATTTCCACAACGTAGATGTGGAAGACCTTTCAAAGCACAAGATGGATTCCGAGAGGCTCATCATCGAAGAGAAGGAAGCCGACAAGATAAACGCCGCCAAGAATGCCGGTCACAAGATTTTCTCAGTCGGCATCACCGTGCTCCGCGGTCTCGAGACTTCAGTCACCACCACCAATCAGGTGAAACCGTTCGACGGATGGACCAACAAATTCATATTCCCGCCCTATCAGTTTGCAATTCCCAATGCACTGGTCACCAACTTCCACATGCCTTGGTCTACCATGCTCATAAATGTTGCTGCCTTCGGAGGTTACGAGAACGTGATGAAAGCTTACAATGTAGCCATCGAAAACGGCTATAAATTCGGCACTTACGGTGACGCAATGCTGATTATCTGATTTCAGGAACGCGTTTCTGTTTCTGAATTCGTAAAAAAGCGTCGGATTTGTCAATCCGGCGCTTTTTTTCTAGTTGCAACCGCTACCTTCCGGTCAAAAAAACACCATGAACGAAACAATTTATCTCGCCGCTCTTAATAAGATTATGACCGGCAACTGGAAGATGGCTCACGAGCTCATTTTTTATTTCGGCAGCGCAAGCGCCGTTTTCAATGCACGTCAAAAGGAACTGAGCAGGCTGCTGCCGGAAATAGACCCGGCCGCATTCCTTTCGGGCGAAGTGATCGAGGATGCTGCAAAAGAACTTGAATACTGTCAGCGCGAGGGTCTGGAAGTGCTGACAATAGATGACGATGCTTACCCTTCCCGGCTCGCGGAAACAGCCGACGCCCCGCTGGTAATCTTCAAGCGTGGCTGCCGCAAACTGAACGGCGCCAGATTCCTCGCCATTGTCGGCACCAGGCACTGCACTCCTTATGCCAGAAAAAACTGCGACATGATTGCAGAATACATGTCATCTTTAAAGGTGAAGCCAGTGATAGTCAGCGGAATGGCATACGGTGTCGACACTATGGCCCATCAGGCGGCTCTCCGCTACGGGCTGGACACTATTGCAGTTACCGCCACAGGTCTGGACACTGTCTATCCCAGTTCCAACCGGAACCTGGCCCCCCGCATTGAAGAGAGAGGAGCGATTGTGACCGAATACTGGTCGGGCACGCCTGCCTACCCTTTCAATTTCTTGAGCCGCAACCGCATAATAGCCGGCCTTTCAGATGCCACGGTAGTGGTTGAATCCCGCATCCATGGCGGGAGCCTTGTTACGGCGAAGGCGGCTTTCAACTACGACAGGGAGGTCTTCACATTTCCGGGCAAGCTGGAAGACGAGTGTTACGCCGGCTGCAACATGCTCATCGCCGAGAACATGGCTCAGTTGGCAAGGAGTGCTCAGCACATAGCAGACGGCCTGGGATGGTATCTCCCCACCGGCGCTGAAGAAAAAAGGAGCCGTCAGGCAAGATTCGAGTCTCTGCCCTTTGAGAAACGGGAAATCCTCAGGGCGCTCCGTCAATGCGGAGAAATGGACGCCGCTCGCATAGCCGCCTACTGTTCCTTTGATATTACGCAGACTTCCTTCCTGCTGCTGGAGATGGAGATTGAGGGCCTGGTGAAGCACATTTCTACGAACAAATACGTATATTTGTAAGAATTGCCTGTTGCATGATCGATACCCACTCACATATTTACGACGAAGCATACGACGAAGACTTCAGCCAGGTGCTGGAGCGGGCGAAGGATGCCGGCGTCGGTAAGATGGTGATGCCGGGAATCGATTCCAGCTACCACGAAAGGATGATGGCTTGCGCCCGCCGCCTGGAAGGATATGCCTTTCCGGCCATAGGCCTCCACCCTACCTCCGTCGAGGCCACATGGAGGCAGGAACTGCAGTTCGTCTGGGACAACTACCGCCCCGGCGAATTCGTCGCTATCGGAGAGATCGGCCTCGACGAGCATTGGAGCAAGGAGTTCCTGGAAGAGCAGAAACGGGTCTTCGAAGACCAGCTGACCTTTGCCTGGGAGCACGACCTGCCGGTAATCATCCATTCCAGAGATTCTACGGAAGACATCTTCGACTGCCTTGACAGGGTGGACAAGCCGCTGCGCGGCGTGTTCCACGCCTTCAGCGGCAGCTATGAGACATACTGCCGCATCAAGAAGCACTACGGCGGCTTCAAGATCGGCGTAGGAGGCGTAGTCACCTACAAGAACTCCCATCTGGCGGCTTTCATGGACAAGGTGCCGCTGGAGGACATACTGCTCGAAACAGACGCCCCCTGGCTGACACCGGTTCCCTTCAGGGGAAAACGTAACGAGAGCGGCTATATCAGATATACCGCCGAGAAACTTGCCCTGCTCAAGGGTATCCCATTCGAAGAGGTCGACGCCGTCACTACTGACAACGCACAAACAATGTTCGGAATATGACAAAAGTCCTGATCATCTACACAGGAGGCACCATCGGCATGAAGCAGGACAGCGCGAGCATGGCGCTGGTCCCCTTCAATTTCGGCCAGATCCTCGAAGAGGTGCCGGAGCTGAAGAAATTCAACCTGAGCATCGACGCTTACTCCTTCGACCCGGCCATCGACTCTTCCGACGTCAGGCCGGAATTCTGGGTGGAGCTGGCCGAGCTCATCAAGGAGAATTATTCTAAATATGACGGTTTCGTAGTGCTTCATGGCACCGACACCATGGCCTTCACGGCCTCTATGATGAGTTTCATGCTGGAGAATCTTGAAAAACCGGTGGTCCTTACCGGCAGCCAGCTCCCCATAGGGGTCCTGCGCACAGACGGCCGTGAAAACCTTATCTCCTCCATTGAGATAGCCGCTTCCGAAAGGCCTGACGGCAGGCCGTTTGTGCCCGAGGTCTGCGTTTTCTTCGACAACGAACTCTACCGCGGCAACCGCACATATAAGTATAGCGCAGAATATTTCAACGCTTTCAAGTCGCCCAACTATCCGCTTCTGGCCGAAGCTGGAATCCACCTCAATTTCAACGAGACGGCGATCCGCCATCCCGCAGCATGGGGACGTCCGCTTTCCATCAGCACCAAGCTTGATACCCGTGTCGGCACCCTGAAGCTCTACCCCGGCATGTCGCCCCAGTATGTTGACAGTGTCATGTCGATGAAAGGCATGAGAGCCATAGTAATCGAGACCTTCGGCTGTGGCAATGCTCCCGGCAGGCCATGGCTTCTGGAGCGCATCCGCAAGGCAGTAGACACCGGAATAATAGTCGTGAACGTAACTCAGTGCGCCGCCGGAAGCGTCGACATGGACGCTTATGCAACCGGTGTCACCTTGAAAAAGATAGGGGTTATAAGCGCTTATGACTCCACATTTGAAAGCGCTCTGACCAAGCTCTATTATCTCCTTGGGAAATACGATGATAACGAAACTGTCAAAGAAAAGATGGCCGAAAACATTAGAGGAGAATTTTCGAAAAATCAATAGATATTCAAAAAAAAATATTAAATTGCACGGTAATTTATAGCCCGAATTGTGTCGGGTTGCATAAATAGAAACTAAAAAAACTATTTAATACATTGTTTAATAATTAATTAAAAAACCTATGAAAAAATTTTTCATGTTTTTGGTAGTAGCAGGTGCTCTGATGCTCTCTGCTAACTTCCAGGCAACTGCTCAAGATGAACCGGCTAGCGCTACAGAAGTCGTTACTTCTGCTTCTGACGATGCTGCAAATCCTTTCGCTGCAGCTAAAAGTGACCAACCTCTCCATCAGGCTCTGAAAGCTAAATTCATTGAAGGTGGCGCCGGCTTCATGGCAACAGTTCTGTTGTGCCTTATCTTCGGTCTTGCTATCGCTATTGAAAGAATTATCACTCTCAGCCTCGCCCAGACCAACAACAAGAAACTCCTCAACAGCGTTGAAGAAGCTCTCTCTAAGGGTGATGTTGAAGCAGCCAAAGATGTTTGCCGCAATACCCGCGGCCCTGTAGCAAGTATCTTCTATCAGGGTCTCCTCCGCATGGACCAGGGTGTTGAAAACGTTGAAAAAGCTGTCGTTTCTTACGGTTCGGTCCAGATGGCCAAACTCGAGAACGGTCTTACCTGGATTTCATTGTTCATCGGTATCGCTCCTATGTTGGGATTCATGGGTACTGTGATCGGTCTGATCCAGGCCTTCGATGCCATCGAGGTTGCAGGTGATATCTCTCCGGCCCTCGTCGCTGGTGGTATGAAAGTCGCTTTGATCACTACCGTAGGTGGTTTGATCGTCGCTATCATCCTTCAATTGTTCTACAACTATCTCGTATCTAAGATTGACACCATCACCAGCTCAATGGAAGATGCTTCAATCTCTCTCGTAGACCTCGTAGTTAAATATCAAAAATAGTATATCATGAAATTGGCTCGAATCTTAGAATTAATACTTCTAGGTATTTCTGCTGTTCTTCTGGTGGTGTTCTTCACATCTCCTCATGATACAGCATCCGATCCGATAGTCAATACATACCTCTATTGGACATACATCCTCTTCTTTGTGGCTCTTGTCCTCCTGGTGATCTTCCAGCTCATCCAGATCTTCAGCTCAAAGAGGGGCATCATCAATTTCGTTCTCCTTCTCGTCGGCATCGCTGTGCTGGTCGGCATCTCATATGTTCTTGCAAAGGGCGGCCCGGTCAACACTTCAGTTGAATACACAGAAGGCGTATCTAAATTCAGTGATGCTGCTTTGATATTGACCTACATCCTCGGCGGTGCAGCAATCCTCGCCCTTCTCTGGTCAGTGATCAAAAACGCTATTACCAATCGTTAAAAACAAGCAATCAACATGGCAAGCAAAAAGACTCCCGAAATTAATGGTAGTTCTATGGCGGACATATCTTTCATGGTATTGATATTCTTCCTCATGGTTACTACTATGGACCAGGAAAAGGGCCTTTCGCGTCGTCTTCCTCCTATGCCAGCCGAAGATCAGAAAGTTGAGGACCAGAAAGTCAACCGTCGTAACATCATTATTGTGAGAATCAATATGAACGACCGTATCTTCGCAGGTAACGAGGCAATAGATATCAGCCAGCTGAAAGATAAAATCGTTGAATTCCTTACCAACCCCACCGATGACCCGAACCTTCCCGAGAAGGAAGTCAAGGATATCGAAGGATTTGGACAGTATCCTGTTTCCAAGGGTGTGATTTCACTACAGAACGACCGTGGTACGACCTACAGCAAGTACATTGAAGTACAGAACGAGCTCGTACGCGCCGTCAATGAAATCCGTGATGACTTTGCGATGCAGAACTTCGGCAAGAAGTATGTCAAGCTCAGCGAAGAGCAGCAGCAGATTTGCCGTGAGTGCATCCCGCAGAACATCTCAGAAGCAGAACCTAAGGATGTTACTAAAAAATAAGGAGTATCAGTATGGCAAAATTCTCTAGAAAAGGCAAAGGCGGACTTCCTGCTATCAGCACGGCGTCCCTTCCTGATATCGTATTCATGATCCTGATGTTCTTCATGGTGTCTACCAGCATGCGTCAGACCGACCGCATGGTGAAGGTTACCCTTCCGCAGGCTTCAGAGATCATCAAGCTCGAAAGAAAAGACCTGGCTTCTTACATCTATGTAGGTACTCCGCTGAACCAGTATCAGGGCAAATATGGTACTGACAGCCGGATCCAGCTCAATGACTCTTTCCGCACCATCGATGAGATCCGTGACTTCATCGCCGCTGAGCGTGAGAACCTGAGCGAGTCAGACCGTCCGTTCATGACCGTTTCAATCAAGGCTGACGAGGACACCCGCATGGGTATCATCACCGACATCAAGCAAGAGCTTCGTCGCTGCTCAGCTTTGAAGATCATGTATGGCGCAAGATAGAACTCTTTATTCCTATAATTAAAAAAGCCGGCTTTTCAGCCGGCTTTTTTATTGCCCATAAGGAAAAAACTTCTGCTATTCAGCAGGGCAGCCCAGTTTTGCCAGGGCAGCGTCCATCCTTGCGAGGGTCTCTTCCTTGCCGATGAATTCGCAGATAGCGAAGATGCTGGGGCCCTGGCTGATGCCGAGCACTGCCAGACGCAGGCCGTTCATCATGCGTCCCAGAGGAAAACCGTTGTCAACAGCCCACTGGCAGATGAAAGGCTCTGTTTCGGCCACTGAAATGGCCTCCAGACCGGCGAATTTCTCACGCAGTGTCGCAAACCTTTCCACATCCTCAGCCTTCCAGAACTTGGCTACAGACTTCTCGTCGTAGCTCTTCGGGGCCTCAAACATATAGAGGGTCAGAGGGAGCAGATCTTTCAGCAGGACGGCCCTTTCTTTGATGAGAGCCACAGCTGCTGCTGCACGTTCTACAGTGGTGTCTATTCCATGGGCTGCGAGCATGTCTTTCAGCTGAGCGCCGAGGAACTCATCGCTGCTGTTGCGGATATACTGCGCATTGAACCACTTGGCCTTGTCCTGGTTGAAACGGGCGCCGGACTTGCTGACCTTCTCGAGAGAGAACGACTCGATGAGCTCGTCCATAGAGAAGATTTCCTGCTCGGTGCCGGGATTCCAGCCCAGCAGGGCCAGCATGTTGATGAAAGCCTGGGGCAGATAACCTTCCTCTCTGTATCCGATTGACTTCTCACCTTCAGCAGAGTGCCACTCCAGAGGGAACACCGGGAAGCCGAATTTGTCGCCGTCACGCTTGCTGAGCTTGCCCTGGCCCTGAGGCTTGAGCAGCAGAGGGAGGTGTGCGAACTGAGGCTGAGTGTCGGTCCATCCGAAGGCTCTGTAGAGAAGGTAGTGCAGAGGCAGCGAAGGAAGCCACTCCTCTCCCCTGATCACATGGCTGACTTCCATGAGATGGTCGTCTACTATGTTGGCCAGATGATAAGTGGGAAGGCTGTCGGCTGACTTGTAGAGCACCTTGTCATCGAGGGTAGAAGTGTTGATGGTGATATGGCCGCGGATGAGGTCGTCCATCTCCACATTCTCGTTCTCAGGCATCTTGAAACGGATTACCCAGTGCGCTCCGCTTTCCAGACGGGCCTTCACCTCTTCGGCAGGCAGAGACAGCGAGTTGTTGAGGCTGCCGCGCACCTTGGCGTCATATGAGAAGCTGCGGCCCTGGCTCTCGGCTTCCTTGCGGAGGGCGTCAAGCTCTTCTGCAGTGTCGAAGGCATAATAGGCATTGCCGCTCTCAACCAGTTGCAGAGCATACTTGAGATATATCTCCTTGCGTTCGCTCTGACGATAGGGAGCGTGGGGACCGCCTTCGCGGATGCCTTCGTCCAGAGTAATGCCGCACCATTCGAGGGCTTCCATTATATAATCCTCAGCTCCGGGGACGAAGCGTTGTGAATCGGTGTCTTCGATACGGAGGATCATATCACCGCCTTCGTGGCGGGCAAAAAGATAATTATAAAGAGCTGTACGGACTCCGCCGATATGCAGCGGACCTGTGGGACTGGGAGCGAAACGAACCCTTACGCGCCTTTTTTGTGCCATTGGTAGTGTGTTTTATAAAAAAAACTGCCCGCAAGCAGTTTCATTTGTACTCGATAGGAGAATCGAACTCCTATTTAGAGATTGAGAATCTCTTGTCCTAACCGTTAGACGAATCGAGCGGATTGGAATGCAAATATAAAACAATTTTGAGAATTCCCAGACTTCTGGACAATTTTTATGGATTATTGTCTTACGAAGCGGTAAACTATACTTCCTATCTGAGGGTCCGGAGCGGTAGTCGACGAAGAGAAGCGGGACCTTTTGGCTGCAGTCACGGCAAAGTCCCATAGCGACGTGTCGCTGGCAGAGACGCTCTCAATGACTTCGGCCTTTATTACGCGGCCGCTCCTGTTGACATAAATCTTTACGCTTACATCGCCTCCGCCATATCCCCTGTAAGCAGGTACTGGCAGGCTCTGAGCCTTGCGGTCTTTCAGGTCATATGATATGACAGACGGGCCTGAGTATGCGGGAGTATTATCTTTCTTGTCGTTGACCGGCTTTACATCAGGATCTGCGTAGTTATCCGCATCTTGCGCGTCAAGCTGCTTCGAGCGCTGGGCCGCAGCGTCAATGCTCCTCTGCAGCTCGCGGGCGTCGTCGTATACCTGGGCCGGATTGGAATGGCGGTCGTCGCGGAGACGTTCGTTGGCGTCTACTGCCACGTTGCGCACCTGACTGTTCGGATTGGCCCTTGCCATAGCGATCAGATTGTCCACTTCTTCGCTCACCAGCTGCTTCAGTTCCTCGACTTCCCTCTCCTTCTCCAACTGCTCCTGCTTGGTAAAATCCAGCACGAAGGTATTCTCCTTGCTCATCACTCCGCCGATAGATGCTATCAGAAGGATGATGATCAGAGACAAATGGAAAATCAAGGTAGAATACAATCCTACCTTGTTCGTCTTCTTATGGGCTGAATCAGACACGGTTTACAGGGCCGAGGGCTTTTTCTATCCTGGCCAGCAACATATCTATCGCAACCTGGTTGTGACCTCCCTGAGGGATTATGATGTCGGCTTCGCGCTTGCTCGGTGCTATGAACTGCAGATACATGGGCTTCACGGTATTTGTATACCTCTCTATCACCCATTCTACATCCTTGCCGCGGGAAGCGATATCGCGAACGAGGATGCGCATGAAACGGTCGTCATCGTCGGCATCAACGAAGATCTTGATGTCCATCTGGTCTACCAGTTCCTTGTGGCAGAAGGCCAGGATGCCTTCGACAATTATCACCTCTGCGGGCTCGACATGCACTGTCTCAGTCTTGGAACGTCCGCAGGTGATATACGAATAAACGGGCTGCTCTATGGCTTTGCCGGCACGGATCTGTTTGATGTGGTCGGTCAGCAAGGCAAAATCGATCGCATCGGGATGGTCGAAGTTCATCCTCCTTTTTTCTTCTTCGGGAAGATCCCCGTTATCCTTGTAGTATGAATCCTCGGGAATCACAACCACACGGTCGCGAAAAGCTTCCTGAATCTTGCTGACGACTGTCGTCTTGCCAGAACCGGAACCGCCGGCTATACCAATGATGAGCATATTGTAATTATTTAAAATTCAGCGTTCTTAGGGGTGCGAGGGAACGGGATCACATCGCGGATGTTGGTCATTCCTGTCACGAACATCAGCAGACGCTCAAATCCCAGGCCAAAACCGCTGTGAGGCGCAGTTCCGAAGCGGCGGGTATCGAGATACCACCACAGGTTGCGGGTGTCCATCTTGCGGTCGGCTATTACTTTCTCGAGCTTCTCGAGAGACTCCTCACGCTGAGAGCCGCCGATTATTTCGCCGATCTTCGGGAAGAGTACGTCCATTGCGCGGACGGTCTTGCCATCGTCGTTCATCTTCATGTAGAAAGCCTTGATCTCCTTCGGATAGTCGGTGAGGATCACAGGCTTGCGGAAATGCTGCTCAACGAGATATCTTTCGTGCTCGCTCTGAAGGTCGATGCCCCAGCCTACAGGATATTCGAACTTGACGCCCTTGTTGGCCACTGCATCTTCGAGAATCTTGATACCTTCGGTATATGTCAGCCTTACGAAGCTGTCTTTGAGCACGCCCTGCAGACGCTCGATGAGCTCCTTGTCGAACATGTCGTTGAGGAACTTGATGTCGTCAGCGCAATTGTCGAGAGCATACTGCACGCAGTATTTGATGAACTCCTCTGCGAGGTCCATGTTGTCCTTGATGTCGTAGAAGGCCATCTCAGGTTCGATCATCCAGAACTCTGCGAGGTGACGAGGGGTGTTTGAATTCTCGGCGCGGAAAGTCGGACCGAAGGTGTATATCTCGCCGAGAGCCATAGCTCCGAGCTCACCCTCGAGCTGGCCGCTCACGGTGAGGGAAGTCTGGCGTCCGAAGAAGTCAGATGAGAAATCCACCTTGCCGTCTTCTGTCTTGGGCACGTCGTTCAGATCGAGAGTGGTAACCTGGAACATGGCACCTGCTCCTTCCGCGTCACTGGCGGTGATCAGAGGGGTGTGCAGATAATAGAAGCCCTTACTGTTGAAGAAATTGTGGATGGCGAAAGCCATTGCGTGGCGGATCCTGAGCACGGCGCCGAAAGTGTTGGTACGGGGGCGCAGGTGAGCAATCTCACGGAGGAATTCCATGCTGTGGCCTTTCTTCTGGAGAGGATAGGTGGCATCTGCAATGCCGTAAACCTCGATCTCGTCGGCCTGGATCTCAACTGCCTGTCCGCTGCCCATTGAAGCCACCAGGCGGCCCTTGACTGCTATGCAGGCTCCGGTGCCGATCTGCTTCATCAGCTCCTCGTCAAATTTGACGGCGTCGCAGACTATCTGTATGTTGTTGATGGTCGATCCATCGTTGAGAGCGATGAACGATACGTTTTTATTGCCTCTTTTTGTCCTTACCCAACCCTTGGCAAGCACTTCCTGTCCGGGTTCCTGTGCAAGGAGTTCCTTAACCTTCAATCTTTTCATTTTAGTATTATTACAGTTTTCTCTTGACCTCTACGATGGTGTATGATTCTATCACGTCGCCGATCTTGATGTCGTTGTATCCTTCTATGTTAAGACCGCAGTCGAATCCTGCAGCCACTTCTTTCACATCGTCCTTGAAACGCTTCAGCGAGCCGAGCACACCGGTGTAGACCACGATGCCGTCGCGGATGACGCGGATCTTGGCTGAACGCACCAGCTTGCCGTCGCGGACCATACAGCCGGCGATGGTGCCGACCTTCGAGATCTTGAAGGTCTCGAGAACCTCGGCTGTAGCGGTGATCTCTTCTTTCTCCTCAGGAGCAAGCATACCTTCGATACCGTCCTTGACTTCGTTGATGGCGTCGTAGATGACTGAGTATAGACGGATTTCGATACCTTCCTTCTCGGCCATCTTGCGGGCGTTCGCGCTGGGACGCACCTGGAAGCCGATGATGATGGCGTTGGATGCGGCAGCCAGCAGCACGTCGCTCTCTGAAATGGCACCGACTGCACGGTGGATCACGTTCACCTTCACCTCTTCGGTAGAAAGTTTGATGAGTGAATCGGTGAGGGCTTCGATAGAACCGTCCACATCAGCCTTGAGCACGATGTTGAGCTCCTTGAAGTTGCCGATAGCGATTCGGCGGCCGATCTCCTCGAGGGTGATGTGCTGAGTGGTCTTTATGCCCTGGATGCGGATGAGCTGCTCGCGCTTGTTGGCGATGTCCTTGGCCTCTTTCTCGTCGTCCAGCACGTTGAAGTTGTCACCAGCGGTAGGAGCGCCGTTCAGACCAAGCACTGACACAGGGGTAGACGGGCCTGCGGCATCAATCTTCTGTCCCCTTTCGTTGAACATGGCCTTTACCTTTCCAGAGTAGCAGCCGCTGAGCATAACGTCGCCCACATGCAGCGTACCGCCCTGAACCATGATGGTGGCCAGATAGCCGCGGCCTTTGTCGAGAGACGACTCGATTACGCTGCCCACGGCGTTCTTGTTGGGATTGGCCTTAAGTTCTAGCATGTCAGCCTCGAGCAGCACCTTGTCGAGCAGCTTGTCGACGTTGATACCCTTCTTGGCTGAAATTTCCTGGCACTGGTACTTGCCGCCCCAGTCCTCTACGAGGATGTTCATACCGGCAAGCTGTTCCTTTATCTTCTCGGGGTTTGCACCGGGCTTGTCAATCTTGTTGATGGCGAATACCATCGGCACACCGGCGGCCTGGGCGTGGTTGATAGCCTCGATTGTCTGAGGCATCACGGCGTCGTCGGCAGCCACGATGATGATGGCGATGTCGGTAATCTTCGCACCGCGGGCACGCATGGCGGTGAAGGCCTCGTGACCGGGAGTATCGAGGAATGTGATGTGACGTCCGTCAGGAAGTTTCACATTATATGCACCGATGTGCTGGGTGATACCGCCCGCCTCACCGGCGATTACGTTGGTCTTGCGGATATAGTCCAACAAAGATGTCTTACCATGGTCGACGTGACCCATCACGGTGATGATAGGCGGACGCTCGACAAGCTGCTCGGGCTTGTCTTCTTCCTGTGAGATGCTGCCCTGGGTGTCAGCATCGACAAACTCGATCTTGTATCCGAACTCCTCGGCTACGAGCACGAGGGCCTCGGCGTCGAGACGCTGGTTGATGGACACCATAAGTCCAAGGTTC
>JAFZKU010000154.1 GCA_017551785.1 Bacteroidales bacterium
CAGGATGAATGAGAAGCGGCAGCCGGAGATGCCGGCGATGGTCGGCTGATCGATCATCAGAGCCTGCAGCGGAGGCATCACTGAGCCTCCTAGGATGGCCATTATGAGGCCGGCGGCCCCGAATTCAGCATCCTCGCCGATGCCCTCCAGGGCAATACCATAAATAGTCGGGAACATAAGAGACATGCAGGCCGACACGCCAACCAGGCAGTAGAGACCCGTCATGCCCTTAATGAAAATCACACCCAGCACAAGCGCCATTCCACCGAACGCCAGGAACTTGAGCAGTTGGCCGGGACGGACGTATTTCAGCAGGAAAGTGCAGATGAAGCGGCTCAGCAGGAAGATAATCATCGCCACAATATTGTATTTCTGGGCGGTGGCATTGTCGATGCCGAGCTCCATCTCAGCATAATGGATAATGAAAGTCCAGCACATAATCTGAACGCCCACATAGAAGAACTGAGCAATGACACCTTCGTAATAACGTTTATTGTGGAGCAGACGCCTGAGAGTATCCTTGAGGCTGAAAGCCCCGTCGCTCTGCTTCTTCGGCATCTTGGCAATGAGGAAGATTACCATCACCAGCAGCACTACAGCGCCGAGGGCAAGGTAAGGATTGCGGATGGTTACAAGGTCGGTGGCCCTCATAGCTTCGAAGGCGGCAGGATCGATGGAATTTACAGCCGCGCGGACAGCAGCGAAATCAATCTTGTCGGCATTAGCTGTAAGCTGAGCGTATTTGGCCGGATCGAGAGCCTCCAGCTTGGTGAGAGCCAGATTGTCGGTGGTATTAAGGCGGCTGAGGATCAGCTGCTGCGCAGTGAACATGCCGAGCAGCGAACCCATCGGATTGAACGACTGAGCGAAGTTCAGACGGCGGGTTGCAGTGGCAGGGTCGCCCATCGACAGGATGTAGGGATTGGCGCTGGTCTCAAGGAACGACAGGCCGCAGGTAAGAATGAAATACGACACGAGGAACGGCCAGAAGGCATGCCCCAGGCTGGACGGGAAGAACAGGAAGGCGCCGGTGGCGTAGAGAGCCAGGCCGAGCACGATGCCGTTCTTGTAGGAATGCTTCTTGATGAAGTAAGCTGCCACGAAGGCCATGGCGAAATAGCCGCCATAGAAGGCGAACTGCACCAGAGAGCCCTGGAAATTACTCATCAGCAGCACCTTCGAGAAGGCCCGCACCATGGGGTTGGTGATGTCGTTTGCAAAGCCCCAGAGGGGGAACAGCAGAGTGACAAGGATGAAGGACAGCAGGTAGTCCCGCGTGACCATCTTTGCCTTTGTAGTCGTATCTTTAGTCATACAGTCTATGTTATGTTGCAAAGCCGGCGAACTGCCGCATGTATAGTTCGTAATATTTTCCCTTGGCCGCAAGCAGCTCATCGTGAGTGCCGCTTTCCACAATCTGCCCTTTATCCATCACTATGATCTGGTCGGCATCCTGGATGGTAGAGAGACGGTGAGCGATAACTATGCTGGTGCGGCCCGTCATGGCGCGGGCCATGGCGTCCTGGATCTGTTTCTCGGTGCGGGTATCGACGTTAGATGTGGCCTCGTCGAGGATGAGGATGCTCGGATCTGAAGCGAAGGCACGGGCTATCGCCAGCAACTGTTTCTGGCCCTCGCTTATATTCGACGACGACAGCGTCAGCTTCGTGTCAAGCCCCTCCGGCAGAGTTTCCACCATACGGTCGCAGTGGCTGATCTCCATAGCCCTGTACATCTGCTCGTCGGTGACGCTGTCTGAAGCATATTTCAAATTGTGGCGCACAGTGTCTGCGAAGAGGACTGTGTCCTGCAGCACTATCGACATATTGTTGCGCAGGTCGTTTGCATCGATGTCCTTTATGTCGACGCCGTCTATCTCGATGCTGCCGCTGTCAGGACGGTAGAAGCGTAGCAGCAGGTTGACCACCGTGGTCTTGCCGCAGCCGGTGGCTCCTACAAGGGCTATCTTCTTGCCGGGATCGACCTCAAGGTTGAAATCGTAGAGCACCTGCTTGCCAGGCACGTACGAGAAGTTCACATGCTTGAATGAAACATGGCCGCTCATGCCGTCGGTATCCCTCTCGCCGCTCTTGTCTTCCTTCGGCTGGTCGAGGATGCCGAATACGCGCTCGGCGCTGGCCAGAGCGCCCTGCAGGTTGCCGTAGATGTTGGCAAGGCTCTGGATGGGACGGCCGAACTGCTTTGCATATACTATGAAGGCCGAGATCATACCGACAGAGATCAGGCCGCGTATGGCGAACATGCCGCCGAAGAAGGCGATTATGACGAAGCCTATATTGCCGATGGTGTTCATGATCGGCCCCATGATGCCGCTGAGCACGTTGGCCTTGATGCCTACGTCGCGCAGAGCGTCGGACTTAGCGTTGAACTCGGCCACGGCATCATCCTGATAGTTGTAGGCCATGACGGTGTGGTAGCCTGTAACAGTCTCTTCCACCACGCCGTTCAGAGCGCCGAGACCTTCCTGTTTCAGGCGCGAATACTTGCGGATCTTGCCTGCCATCAGCTTGGTGACCAGGATGGTGAAGATGACGGTGATGAAACTCAGCAGGGCCAGCTGCCAGCAGTAGAACAACATGATGCCCATCGTGCCGACTATCATAATGGCACTCGAGAACAACGTCGACAGCGACTGCGAGATGGTGCTGGAGACGTTGTCGATGTCGTTGGTCATGCGGCTTATTATGTCGCCGTGGGAGTGGTTGTCGACATAGCCTACAGGCAGGTCGATAATGTGGTCGAAGAGTTCATCACGCAGCTTGCGCACTATGTTCTGGCTAAGGAAGGCGCTCATGCGGGACTGGAAGAAGCCTGTTGCGGCGCTGGCGAGGAACACGGCGGCCAGGGCATACAGCACGTTCATCAGCTCACCCTGCCTCTCCCCTGCTATTATGTCGATGGCCTTGCTCTGAAGGGCCGGGCTGATGAGGGAGAAGACGCTGGACAGGATGACCATCACGGCCATGCCGATAAGCAGACCGATCTCTCCGCGGAAATAATCCTTCATGCGGAGGAATGTGCGGCCCACATTCTGCGCCTTTTCGTAGGTGAAGTTATTATGTTGCGGTCTTCCCGGAGGCATCAGCTATCTTTCTCCTTTCCCATCTGGGATTCGTAAATGTCTTTATATATCGTATTGGTCGCCAGCAGCTCATCGTGACTTCCTATGCCGGAAATGCGGCCGTCAGACAGAACGACTATGCGGTCGGCCTTCTTGACGGTGGCGATTCGCTGCGCTACAATAATCTTGGTTATGTGAGGGCACTCTCTGGCAAGAGCGTCGAACAAGTCGGCCTCGGTCTTGAGGTCGAGGGCGCTGGTGGCGTCGTCAAACACCAGCACGTCGGCTTTCTTCAGCACGGCGCGGGCTATCGCCAGCCTCTGCCTCTGGCCGCCTGACAGACTCATGCCGCGCTGCGCAAGCACGGTGTCGTATTTCTCGGGGAGTTCTTCTATGAATGGTGCGGCCTGGGCAATCTCTGCTGCTTTGGCTATATCTTCTGGCGTGGCCCAGTCGCAATCCATACGGATGTTGTCTGCCACCGACTTGCCGAACAGCTCGCTCTTCTGAAGCACTATCGACACTCTGTCGCGGAGCTCCTGGAGGGTATAATCCTTGACATTGCGGCCGCCCACCAGAACCTGACCTGCACTGGCCTCATAGAAACGCACGAGCAGATTGACCAGGGTAGTCTTACCGCAGCCTGTCATACCCATTATGGCAAGGGTCTGGCCTTTCTCTATCTTCAGGTTGATATTCTTGAGCACCGGTTCGCCATAAGTATTGAAGACGAACGAGACGTCCTTGAACTCAACTTCGCCAGGGGCCGGAACATCGCTGACACCCTCTCCGTCTGTCAGGGCAGGCTCCGTGTCCAGCACTTCCTTGATGCGGCGCCATGAGGTCATACCGCGGGCCATAGACTGGAAGAGCATAAGCAGCATCAGCACTCCAGTCAGCAGCTGGGTGGTATAGGTGATGGCAGCCATCACTCCACCGGGGGATGAAGCGCCTGCAGACACTTCCCTGTTGCCTATGTAAAGGATAACTGCGACCGTGGCGTTCATCAGTACTGACACCACTGGATGCATGTACGCCATCAGGATCAACACTCTCAGCTGGGTGCCTATCATCTCCTGGGAAGCCTTGCCGAAGCGCAGCTTCTCATATGTCTCCCTAACGCAGGCTTTGATCAGGCGGAATCCGGTGATGTCTTCCTGCATTATGTTGTTCAGGTTGTCCAGCTGCTGCTGGACCTTCAGGAACAGAGGGGTGGCCCGTCTGAGGATGAAGATCATGAAGACTATCATGAAGGGCAGTGCGGCCAGCACTACCATGGAGTAGCTGCGGTTGATCTGAAGCAGGAAGATAAGGCTGCCCACTGTGGTAAGGCCCATCCGGACAAGACCGCGGATGAGCTGGGCTACCATGCCTTCTGTCTGTGTGACATCGTTGGTGACTCGGGTGATGAGAGAGCCTGTGGAGAATTTGTCGGCCTGGAGGGACGACAGCGACATCACTTTGCCGAAAACGTCCTTGCGGATGCGGTTGCCCATGTTCTGGGTGGTCAGGTTGGTGCAGACTGAGTTCATCGAGCCGCAGATGCAGCCCAGCAGAACGAAGAGGATCATCTTCAAACCGTTGTGGAGGATGATCTGCAGGTCGCCTGTGCCGCCATTGTTGACGCCCAGCACGCCGTCGTCGACTATTGCCCGCATAAACTGGGGCTGGATGAGGTCTACATAGACTTCAAGCGCCATGAACACAATCGCTGCGATTGCAAAGGGCAGATATTTACGGATGTATTTCCACATCGGCAGGCTGGCAGACGAAACTGACCTGCAATATACAAAAAAAGGCCGAAGAATTTCTTCTTCGGCCTTCTATAATGAAGGAAGACAGAGCCTGCGTGAAAGCAGAACGGAATCAAACTCCAAAAAGGAGGTGTTCCAGCCACACCTTCCGGTACGGCTACCTTGTTA
>JAFZKU010000155.1 GCA_017551785.1 Bacteroidales bacterium
ACCCCAATTCGCTGCTGTACTACGTCCGCGCGATGCTCCAGCTCCGCAAGGAAGTCAAGGCTCTGGGCGCAGATGCTTCATGGAGACTGGTCAGCTCGCTCGACCAGCCGTATCCGATGGTGTATGAGAGGAAGCTCGGCGACGAGCGCTGCTATGTGGTTCTGAACCCCTCCGCCAAAGCTGTGACAGTCACCCTTCCTTCTGAACCCTCGAAGCCCGAACTGATCGGTGGCAACTACAAGAAATGCACTTACAAGCAGACTAAGAAAGGGGACGTAGTCAGCATCTCCCCGGTATCTGCTGCAATCTATAAGTTCTAGAGAGTATCGCCCGCAAACAGGCTGCCCGGCGGCAGCCGCTCCTGGAGCATTCATTTTGGTAATTTGCTAATTATTCCTAAATTAGAGGAATTAATGGCAAAAGATATCTCTATGGATGCGGTGAAGGTTATCGAAATCAAGAAGAGCGTTTTTGAGGATAATGACAAGGATGCGGCGGCGCTGAGGCGGCAGCTTAAGGCCAGGGGAGTGTACCTGCTGAATCTGATGTCTTCACCGGGCAGCGGCAAGACCACGACTCTTATCCAGCTTCTGAACCGTATAAAGGGCAAGCTCCGCGTGGCGGTGATGGAGGCTGACATCGATTCTGATGTGGATGCAGTGAAGATCCTGGAGGCGACCGGAGTGCCTTCCATCCAGCTCCACACTGGCGGAATGTGCCACCTGGACGCTGAGATGACGCGTCAGGGCCTGACAGGCCTGCCTGAGGCCGGGCTTGGAAATCTGAAGGGCGCAGGCGGATGCGATTGTCCGGAAGGTGGCCGCAGCGACACTGCCGGTCTGGACCTGGTGATCCTCGAGAATGTCGGCAACCTGGTATGCCCGGCTGAGTTCGATACCGGCGCCTGCCGCAATGCCATGATCCTGTCTGTTCCCGAGGGGCACGACAAGCCTCTCAAATATCCCCTGATGTTTACTGTCTGCGACCTTGTGATAGTCAACAAGATCGACGTGCTGCCGTATTTCGATTTCGACATGGATAAATGCGCCGAGTATGTCCACATGCGCAACCCCAAAGCCGAAATAATCCCCATCTGCGCACGCACCGGCGAGGGTGTGGATGCACTAGCAGACTGGATACTGAAGGAAGTGGAGACTTGGAAAGCCGCCCCTGAATTGTGATGAAAGATGCCCGTCCGGACTACCCGAAAGAAAAACAATAAAACACTATAGCTTATGCCTGAAATGTCGACAAAGTTTGTCCCCAAGCACAAAGGGGACAAGAACCCGAACCCGAAACTGCTGAAATTCGTCCGCCATGTTACGGACCGTGTTCCCGGCAAGATCAAGATGGATTCCGACGCCCCCGAGTACTGGGGCCTTGCCTGCATCTTCGAGGACGAGATGGACGCCGTAACACGCGAGGCGGCTCTCGATCTGCTTCTGGACATGCTGCCGAAGAATTTCTTCAAGGTGCGCAAACATCACAGTTACACCATGCTGCACGAGATGAATGCAACCAGGCACTACACCCCCGACGACGCATCTCTGGACGAGCTGCTCGACAAACTGTCATATTTCGGCATGGTGGAGTATGACTACGGCGACAAATACACCAAGGACGGTCCGATACCCGGCACTACATACAACCGCGAAGACCGCGTATACTGGGTGCCTATGTTCGTGCCAGGCAGCGCCGAGTATACCAACATGAACACCGACCTTATGGACAAGCATCCGGAGCTGGCGATGTTCTTCGAGCGCATGACTTTCCTGCCGCTGGAGAAGATCACCCCGATGGTGCCTATGGGCGGAAGCGGCATCGGTATGCACGTTATCCCTGTGGAGAAGGCCATCTCGATGGAAAACCAGTCGGTGGATATCGAGCACCTCTCATACTGGCTGAAACGCTATGAAGGCCATCTCGGAGTGGGCATCTGCAGCTGCCGCTACGGCCGCAAGAAAATGGACGAGGGCTGCGCGGACGACTACCGCGACTGGTGCATCGGCGTCGGCGACATGGCTGACTACTGCGCGGAGACGGGCCGCGGCCACTACATTACATACGACGAAGCTATGGCCATCCTCCGCAAGGCCGAGGACCACGGTTTCGTCCACCAGGTGACCAATATCGACGGCGAGGGCAAGATCTTCGCCATCTGCAACTGCAATGTCAAGATATGTAACGCGCTGCGCACATCGCAGCTGTTCAACACTCCGAACCTTTCCCGCAGCGCCTATGTGGCCAAGGTCGATCCCAAGAACTGCGTGGCATGCGGCCGGTGCGTGGAATACTGCCCTGCAGGAGCAGTGAAGCTGGGCCAGAAGCTCTGCACCAAGAGCGGCCCTCAGACCTATCCGAAGCAGGAACTTCCGGACGCAGCCAAGTGGGGCGAGCACAAGTGGAACGAGGACTATCGCGACCGCAACCGCATCAACTGCTACCCGACCGGCACTGCTCCATGCAAGACCGCCTGCCCGGCCCACATCGCTGTCCAGGGCTATCTGAAGAAGGCTGCTGAAGGCAAATACACCGAGGCTCTGGAGCTCATCAAACGGGAGAATCCTTTCCCTGCAGTCTGCGGCCGCGTCTGCAACCGCCGATGCGAGGACGCCTGCACAAGGGGTACTATCGATCAGCCCATCGCCATCGACGCCGTGAAGAAGTTCATCGCTGAGCAGGACCTGAATGCCGAAACCCGCTTCATCCCGGAGGTTAACATCTGCTCTAACGTTCAGGACCGCTGGGAGGAGAAGATCGCCATTATAGGCGGCGGCCCGGCAGGTCTGAGCTGCGCATACTACCTGGCCACGATGGGTTATAAGCCCACTGTCTTCGAGAAGAACGAAGAGCCGGGCGGCATGCTTCGCTACGGCATCCCTTCATACAAGCTTGACAAGGCCGTTATAAAGGCTGAAATAGATATTATGCGCGAGATAGGCGTGGATATCCGCACCGGTGTGGAAGTGGGCAAGGATGTTACAATCAAAGACCTGCGGGAAGAAGGCTACAAGGGCTTCTACGTGGCAATCGGCTGTCAGGGCGGACGTCTGCCCGGCATCCCCGGCGAGACTCTGAAGGGCACGACCACTGCCATCGACTTCCTGCACGACGCCAACTGCGGCAAGGTGAAAGTAGAAGGGAAGGTGGTGGTTGTCGGCGGCGGCAACGTGGCAATCGATGCGGCCCGCGTGGCAAAGCGCAGCGGAGCATCTCAGGTCACCATGCTGTCTCTGGAGACGGAAGACATCATGCCGGCCAGTCTGGAGGAGCGTGCCGAGGCTCGCGAGGACGGGGTTGTCATCAATCCCGGCTGGGGACCGAAGGAGGTTCTGGGTGACGGCACCGTTACAGGCATTGTCTTCAAGAAGTGCACGTCGGTCTTCAATGCGGAGCATAAGTTCGCTCCGGAATATGACGAGAGCGAACTGATCAGCCTCGATGCCGACATGGTTATCTTCGCCATCGGCCAGACTGTGGAGCTGAAGGATCTGCTGAAGGATACGAAGGTAGAGTTCTTCCGCGGCGTTTATCCTGTGGCCGACAAGCTGACATACCAGACTGCCGAGGAGGACATCTTCGTAGGCGGCGACGTTTTCACCGGTCCGAAGTTCGCCATTGACGCGATTGCAGCCGGCAAGGAGGCTGCGGAGAGCCTGCACCGTTATGTGCAGCACGGCCACATGACGATAGGCCGTAACCGTCGCGATTTCATCGAACTGAACAAGGGCGATATCCTTGTGGAGCAGTACGACAATGGCTCGCGACAGGAGCCGGGAGTGGTGCCTGTGAAGAACGCTTTTGAGGAGTATCACGGCACTCTGACCGAGGAGCAGGTGCGCAAGGAGACTGCTCGCTGTCTGAGCTGCGGCGCGTCTGTTGTGGATGAGAACCGCTGCATCGGCTGCGGCATCTGTACCACCAAGTGCGGCTTCGATGCAATCCATCTCTACCGCGAGCATCCGGAGGCCAGCGTCATGCGCACATCTGAAGATAAGTTCAGCGGCATACTGCCGTACATGATACAGAGAAC
>JAFZKU010000156.1 GCA_017551785.1 Bacteroidales bacterium
GGTGCCTGCAGCACGCACGTTGGTCAGCTTCTTCGTCTTGCAGACATTTACCACGAGATCTCTCTCACGAGTATGCTCGCCGATTACCTGGCCCATATACACCTGCTCACCCGGGTCGATGAAGAAGCGGCCGCGGTCCTGGAGCTTGTCCATGGCATAAGCCACAGCCTCGCCAGTTTCGGCAGCAACGAGCGAACCGTTGACGCGCTTTTCGATATCACCCTTGTAGGGCTCGTAATCCTTGAAGCGGTGAGCTATGATAGCCTCTCCCTGGCTGGCTGTCAGCAGATTGCTGCGCAGTCCCATAAGGCCTCGGCTGGGGATGTTGAAATCCAGATGGGTACGGCCGTCGCGAGACTCCATGCGGATCAGGGCGCCCTTGCGGCGGGTAGCCATCTCTATGGCCTTGCCCACGAATTCGTCCGGAACTTCTATGGTAAGATCCTCAATAGGCTCGCAACGCTGTCCGTTTATGGTCTTGTCGAGCACTTTGGGCTGGCCCACCTGCAGTTCGAAGCCCTCGCGGCGCATAGTCTCGATGAGGATAGACAGATGCAGCACGCCACGGCCATAGACTATGAACGAGTCGGTGCCGACGCCCGGCTTAACCCTGAGCGCCAGATTCTTCTCGAGCTCACGCTCGAGACGCTCCTTGATGTGACGGGAAGTGACGAACTTGCCCTCTTGACCGAAGAACGGAGAATCGTTAATGGTGAACAGCATGCTCATGGTCGGCTCGTCGATGCTGATGGGTTTCAGAGCCTCCGGATTCTCGAAGTCAGCAATAGTGTCGCCAATCTCGAAGCCTTCGATACCGACAACCGCGCAGATGTCACCGCACTGCACCTCGGCCACCTTCTTCTTCTCAAGGCCTTCGAAGACCATCAGGTCCTTCACCTTCTGCTTCTCGATTATATCGTAGCGCTTGCACAGCGAGATGTTCATCCCGGACTTCAGAGTGCCGCGGGTGATGCGGCCGATAGCTATACGGCCCACATAGGGAGAATATTCGAGAGAAGAGATCAGCAGCTGAACCGTGCCCTCCACCTGCTCGGGAGCAGGAATCTCCTCGAGGATCACATCCAGCAACGCAGTAATGTCGTTGGTGGGCTTGCGCCAGTCGAGCGACATCCAGCCCTGCTTGGCACTTCCGAACACTGTGCGGAAGTCGAGCTGCTCTTCTGTAGCGTTCAGCTGGCACATCAGATCGAACACCTGCTCATTCACTTCGTCGGGACGGCAGTTAGGTTTGTCGACCTTGTTGATGACCACAATCGGCTTCTTGCCCATCTCGATGGCCTTCTGCAGCACGAAGCGGGTCTGCGGCATGGTGCCCTCGAAGGCGTCCACGAGCAGCAGCACTCCGTCGGCCATGTTCAGCACCCTCTCCACTTCGCCTCCGAAATCGGCGTGGCCCGGAGTGTCGATAATGTTGATCTTGGTGTTCTTGTAAGGGACGGAAACGTTCTTGGCGAGGATGGTGATGCCCCTCTCCCGCTCCAGGTCGTTGTTGTCGAGGATCAGAGTGCCCAGCTTCTCTGCGTCGCGCAGAATCTTGCTCTGTTGTATCATCTTGTCAACCAGAGTAGTCTTGCCGTGGTCGACATGGGCTATAATTGCTATATTTCTAATGTCTTGCATAGGGCCGCAAAATTATATAATTTTGGGGCAATCGAAAAAATAATTCTAAAGCTATATGAATCCGATTCTCGTACGTCCTGCAGACATGGTGAGGATAACCACCCCTGCCCTTGCAGAAAAATACATCGAAAGCCAGATTTCAGCCCTCAGAGAACAGGTAGGCGACAAGAAAGTCCTTCTCGCCCTGTCCGGAGGTGTAGACTCTTCAGTAGTAGCTGCGCTGCTCATCAAAGCTGTGGGCCGTCAGCTCGTCTGCGTACACGTCAACCACGGCCTGCTGCGCAAAGGCGAGCCTGAGCAGGTCATTAAAGTGTTCCGCGACGAGATGAACGCCGACCTTATCTACGTCGACGCCGTCGACCGTTTCCTCGACAAGCTGGCCGGAGTCACCGACCCTGAGCAGAAACGCAAGATAATCGGCAAGGAGTTCATCGACGTATTCGCTGAGGAAGCCCGCAAGCTCGACGACATCCAGTTCCTCGCCCAGGGCACCATCTGGCCCGACATCCTCGAGTCAGAAGCCGGCATCAAGGCGCACCACAACGCAGGCGGCCTGCCCGAAGACATGAAGTTCGAACTGGTAGAGCCCGTCCGCATCCTCTTCAAAGACGAAGTCCGCATGGTCGGCAAAGCACTCGGCCTTCCCGACAACATGGTGTTCCGCCAGCCCTTCCCCGGCCCCGGCCTCGGAGTCCGCTGCCCCGGCGCCATCACCCGCGACCGTCTGGAAGCTGTACGTGAATCTGACGCAATCCTCCGTGAGGAATTCGCCAAGAACGGCCTTGAAGGCAAGGTATGGCAGTATTTCACAGTCGTTCCGGACTTCAAGTCTACCGGCATAAAGAACGGCAAGCGCACATTCGACTGGCCTTGCATCATCCGCGCCATCAACACCACCGACGTAATGGAAGTCACCGTCGAGCATCTCTCAAACGAGCTGATCGACCATCTGGTGAAGCGTATCACCACCGAAGTGCCGGGCATCAACCGCGTACTTTTCGACTACACTCCCAAACCACCGGCAACTGTGGAATACGAATAACTAACCCAGCACGTAATCTATAACGGCCCGGTTGGCCGCGTCTATCTTGTCCGTGCTGTAGCGGATATATATCCCTGTTATATGGGCGCCGTGTCGATGCCCCAGGGCCTCGCTTATCGTGTCTTTGGGAATATCCAGGTCCACCGCATAATTGGCCCAGGAGTATCTTGCCCAATAGAGCGTCAAGCCGTCAGCGACTGACGAAAGGAAATTGTTGCAGTTCTGCTCGAAGCATTTGTACTTCTCCGCGAAATTCAGCAGCAGCCTGCTGCCGGCATAACGATCGATTATGGCCTGGGCTTCAGGCTCGATCTTGATCGTGTAATTCTTGCCGGTCTTCGAGCGACGATACTGGATGCGTCCGTTTACTACATTCTCCTTTGTCAGCTTTTTCAAATCTGTCGGATTGATGCCGATAAGCAGGAAGGATAACACGAAAGCATCCCTGTACATAGCCTGACGGCCTTTCAGTTCCATTGTCATAAGCCGGCGCATATTGTCGACCGGCAATGAGCGCAGCGGAGTGTCGTCCTCCGCACTGCTGTCAATCTTGAGGTAGGCAGGATTGACTTCTACGCCGCTTTCATAGGCGTAGCGGATTACAGCTTTGAGATCTTTCATCCTCCGGGAGACGGTATTGCGCTTGTAATTGCACATAGCGCGCTGCCATCCTTCCAGGAAGCTGTAATTCACATCTGAAAGTTTGATCTTGTTCAGGTCACCACAATACTCGGAAAGGCGCTTTCGCGTCTGGTCGTAGCTCGTTCTTGTGCTGCCCGTCTTGAGAGCGATCACCTTGTCGAAATATACACCCAGCGAGGGCACGTCGACCGTAGGTGCGTTCAGTTTCAAGTCGGTCAGCATCTGACGGAGCTGATCTTTGGTCAGAGTAGAGAACACTCCCCTCTCCATAAGCTCGACAATGCGGTTGTTGATACTCAGAAGGAGCATTCCCAGGATGTTGTTGATCTTTCTTGCTCCAGTGCCGATACATACCTGGAGCGACGCGTTCCAATCAGTTGGAGCGAGGTAAATGCCTGTCGGCAGGTAAAGGTTGGTGCCGTATCCCACTTTGATCTGAACCGGATAGGTACCGTCCTTTAGTGCCCTGCGTGTATCTAGGCGTAAGGCTGTTTTTCCCATAAAATTGCTGATTGTTTGCTGAAAACAAGCCCTGCAAAAATCATACTGATTGGGACATTGAACACGGTTGCAGTGTTCTGAAAGTACAGTGCTAAAGGAACTTAATAAACTAGGCCTCATGATTTTAGCATCTTTTGCAAAACCCGTATGGCTACGTGTATTTCAATTTTCCTGTAAGATAAACCGGGAAATCGATAATACTAAAATACTTACCTAATTATTAACAATTAACTAACTACTTAATCATTAACAACTTAAAGCATTACTTATGGAAAACAACTTCAACAAAAAGTCAACTTTCTTTAAGTTAC
>JAFZKU010000157.1 GCA_017551785.1 Bacteroidales bacterium
CCAGCTTTGGCGGGCGGGCCGTTATGCCCGCCAAAGTAGGGGCGGAGGGGCGCGATTTTGTGGAATAAAATCGCGGTTGCCCTAGGCATTGCTGCCGCATGCCAAGGTATCGTTAGTTTCTATTTTTTGAGTATTTTTGAACGACATGAACACTTCTTTTGATATGAACGAAAACCCTCTATTGGCAGAGTCGGGCAATCCCTTCTCAGCGCCTGCATTCGACAAGATTGAAAACAGACATTATGTTCCCGCATTTGAAGCAGCGCTGGCAGAAGCGAAGGCAGAGGTGGATGCGATTATTGAAAACGCAGAAGAGCCAGATTTTGAAAACACAGTGCTCGCACTGGAACACTGCGGCAAGAAACTGAACGCAGTAGAAGAGATATTCTTCAACCTCAACGAAGCCTGCACCAACGACGAAATGCAGCAGATAGCAGAAGACATGGCCCCCAAACTCACCGAATTCAGCATGTACGTATCGCTGAACGAAGTGCTGTTCGCCCGCATCAAGGCAGTCTATGAAAAAAGAGACAGCCTGGGGTTGAACCAAGAAGACATGCGGCTGCTGACCGAGACATATAAATCATACGCACGCAACGGCGCAAACCTCTCCAAAGAAGACAAACAGATATTCGGAAAGATATCAGAAGAACTCTCCGTAGCCTCACTGAAATTCGGCAAAAACGTGCTGAGCGCAACAAACGCCTTCACACTCGAGATAACCGACGAAACCCAACTCGCCGGCCTGCCCGACTTCGTAAAAGAAGCCGCAGCAGCCGAAGCCGCATCACGAAGCAAAGAAGGCTGGGTATTCACACTCGACAGACCGTCATACCTGCCCTTCATGCAATACAGCACACGCCGCGACCTGAGAAAAAAACTCTGGATGGCATACAACTCCCGCTGCATAGCAGACAACTTCGACAACGATGCAAACGTCCATCAGATAGTAGACCTCCACACCCGCAGCGCAAAAATGCTGGGCTACGGAACCTATGCAGACTATGCCACCGAAGACCGAATGGCCAAGACCAAAGAAACCGTGAATGCCTTCGTCGCAGACATGATGGACAAATGCCTGCCTTACGCCCGAAAAGATGTTGCCGACCTGCAGAACTACGCAAACGCCAACGGATTTGAAGGCAAGCTCATGCCGTGGGACTTCAGCTACTGGAGCGAAAAACTGCGCACGGAGAAATATGCAGTAAACGACGAACTCCTCAAGCCATATTTCCAGCTGGAAGCCGTCCGCGACGCCATTTTCGGCCTGGCCGGAACACTGTACGGCATAACCTTCACCCGAAGAGAAGACATCCCTGTATATCACCAGGACGTGCAAGTGTATGAAGTAAAAGACGGAAAGCGCTTCATGGGACTGCTGTACATGGACTTCTTCCCCCGCGAAAGCAAACGCGGCGGAGCATGGATGACATCCTTCCGCGACCTGTCTGTACGGGACGGAATCGAGACCAGGCCCCTGATCCAGCTTGTCACGAATTTCTCCAAACCGACCGCAGAGACACCGTCACTGCTGACCCACGACGAAGTCACCACATTTCTGCATGAGTTCGGCCACTGTCTGCACGGCTTGCTGGCCGAAGGCTCGTATGCATCCCTGACAGGCACAGCAGTAGCAAGAGACTTTGTGGAACTGCCCTCACAATTCATGGAGAACTGGGCATTCGAGCCGGAATGGCTCAACACCTTCGCAAGGCACTACAAGACAGGCGAAGCCATCCCCCAGGACCTTATCGACAAACTCATGGCAGCAAAGAACTTCCAGGCCGGCTATGCCTTCGTACGCCAGCTGCAGTTCTGCACGCTGGACATGGCGTGGTACACCACAACCAGCGTTCCTGAAGACAGCGCCGCAGATTTTGAGCACAAAGTGCTTGCTTCAACCGCAGTAATGCCTGTCATCGAAGGCACCGCAATCTCTCCTCAGTTCAACCACATATTCTCAGGAGGATACTCAGCGGGGTATTATTCATACAAATGGGCAGAAGTCCTCGAAGCCGACGCATTCTCCCTATTCAAGGAGAAAGGCATCTTCAACAAAGATGTCGCAACCTCGTTCCGTGAGAACATCCTGTCGAAAGGCAATCTTGAAGACGCCGATGTCCTCTACCGCAAATTCCGAGGCCGTGACCCGCGCCCCGAAGCACTCCTCGAGCAGAACGGTCTGGCTGAAGGGACAAAATAATTTTGTGTATTACACTTTTTTACCTACTTTTGTCGTCCGCTTCAGCGGAAAACATGATGGCGGGATAGCTCAGCTGGTTAGAGCGCATGATTCATAATCATGAGGTCCCCAGTTCAATCCTGGGTCCCGCTACAAAAAAACAACCGGTACGAAAGTATCGGTTGTTTTTTCTTGTAAGGGCAGAGCCTATGATTTGTCGGCGGTACCTTTGATGGGTTTGATGTGGCCGTCGGCATCGTATTCCAGCTCGACAACCTTGAGGCTGCGGAGCCAGGTGATGTCATTGCTGGGAACGCAGTCGTGATGGAAGAGATACCACTTGCCCTTGTATTCCACTATGCAATGATGTGTTGTCCAGCCGACAACCGGAGTGAGGATCACGCCCTGATATACAAACGGGCCGTAAGGATTGTCGCCGATGGCATAGCAGATATAGTGAGTGTCACCGGTAGAGTAAGAGTAGTAATACTTGCCGTTGTATTTATGAACCCATGAAGCCTCGAAGAAACGGTGAGGGTCGCCATGCTTCAGCGGCTTGCCGTCGGCATCGACTATCAGCACGTCACGCGGAGCCTCAGCGAACTGCAGCATGTCGTCAGACAGCTTTGCAACCTTCGGGCAGAGAGCCGGCTCGTCATCAGCCGGAAGCTCTATCTTCTCCTGGGCGTCGTTGTTGCGGTAGCGCTGCAGCTGACCGCCCCAGATACCTCCGAAATAGAAATAGTACTCGCCATTGTCCTCAAGCACGCAGCAGTCAATGCTGTATGACCCCCTGATCGGATCGGGCTGCGGGATGAACGGACCTTCAGGACGGTCGGCAACTGCAACTCCGAAGCGGAAGATGTGGGTGAAGTCCTTTGCAGGGAAGTACATGTAGTATTTGTCTCCCTTTTTGGCAACGTCGCAATCCCAGAGATGGCATTTTGCCCACGGAACGTCCTCCAGTTTGAGGATGACGCCGTGATCCTTGAATTCGCCGTTCTCCACATCATCAGTGCTGAGAACGTGATAATCTTTCATGTTGAAATGGTTGCCGAGGTCATCCTCGGGCACGCCTGAATCCCAGTCGTGTGAAGGATACACGTAGAGACGGCCATTGAAAACATGTACAGAAGGGTCTGCCATGTAGTCAGAAGGGAAAATGTATTTCGGAGTTTTCATGATGGAGTTATTAATATGCGATAGTATTGTAACTCCAAATATAAGAAAAAGACAGCAATAATGAAATGCCTACAGCTTGGCAGACAGGTCGCGATAGACCTTTCTGGAAACAGGGATGACTATGTCTCCTGCATCCAGTTCGGCGCTGATCATGTCGTTGGGGTCTTTGCGAAGTGCGGTGATGTGCGCCAGATTGACGTAATACGACCTCTGGCAGCGGAACAGATTGTGAGGCTCCACCAGCGGCGCGATGGCATTCATTGTGTTGCGGAGCTGATAGTCCTTGACCTTGTCGTTATCGAGATAATGAATAACTACGTAATTGTCCTTTGCTTCGATATACAGGATAGAACTGCTGTCCACAACCGCCTTCAACTGACGGGAACTGTCGCTGAAGCGGATGAGCCTGCTCTGCCCGGAAATACCCTCTTCCCTTCGGGCGACAAGGGCGCACACTATCGTTATGCCAAAATAAGGAAAGAGCATGACCAGGAAAGAATATTGTGTACAAATACCCACATATTCGAAATAGTTGCGTCCGTCATGGCGCATAAGGAACAGATACAGGGCAAGGAAATAGGTCATGACGACCATTTCGATGAAACAAAAGCCCACATACTCCCACCAGGTGTGCTTGACGTAATTGTAAAGTAGATAATATATCAGTCGAGTAATGATCGTAGTACCCAGCACAATGCACAGCATTATCGCGGTGTTGAAAAAGAACAGGGTACGGCCCATATCAAGGAGTTCAGTACTGCCGAAAGGCCTGTAGACCACGATAAAAGTGAAGAAAAACCCGGCAGGGAAAAGCATGTACCATAGATGTGTTGTGAACTTTCCGAACAGGTCAGGAAGCCTGGTAGAGTTAGTGGCGAGTTGCTTTGTTGTACTCATTTCGTCCCAGTTATCTGCATTTTGCCCCAAATATAACAATTTAATCATTTGTATATGCATTTCCACCAAAACATATCGCCCCAGAAGAGAGTTAGTTTTAATTTTGCGCCAATTATGAAAATATTGGCTATAGCTCTTCTTGCTCTCAATTTCACCAATGCGGACTATATGTTCTCGCATAAGGCGGACTACAAGGCATGTCTTGCAGAATTGCAGACTATGCTGCCTGCGGCATCTGACAACAAGGAGAAGGCTGAGGTTTGCTGGCGGCTTGCACGAGTATATCTGATGCTGGGCGATGCAGCCGGCGACAAAGAGACCAAGGCCAGCCTGTATGCAAAAGGTATTGACGCCGCAAACGACGGCATCTCTGCCAACCCCGCCAATTATAAATGTTTTATGTGGCGCAGCGCCAATCGCGGCCGCGACTGCCAGATGAAGCCCCTTCCCCAGCAGGCGGCAGCATCCGGCCAGATACTCGACGATCTGGAGCATATTATCAACCAGCTTGGCCGTACCGACTACTCCGAAGCATGGGAAGCCTTGTCTCAATTATATATAGCACATCCTTTGAAGTCGGACGATGCGGGAATAAGCTATGCTTACAGGGCGGCCATGACCATACCCAAGGATGAACTGAGGGTTTCGACCCTGATGTGGCTGGCATCTGTCCTTTATGACAGGAACGATGGCGCTCAAGACCGCGAGAAGGCGATTAAAGCCAATCGTGAAAAGTTTACAGCTTCCGCCAAGACCAATACAGCCAAGTATGCATATTATGAAGGCAATGCCACACTTCCATGGCTGACATCTTCTTCAGCACAGCTTTCCGACAGAGAGGAAGCCAAAGCGATCCTTCGCTACGCTGAATCAAAATATAATGCCTGCGCCGACAAAACTCCCGTCGACAGACAAGATTACGCAGAATTAATCAAGCTCAAGAACAAATGGAATTAAAACTCAACTATTCTCAGGACATAGTTACCCTTCAGACCAAATATTCGCTTTTCAAGCGCGTTTTAAATATAGTTTTCTCTCTTACTATCGATGGCGGTTTCGACAAACTTCTTATGACAAGCGCCATCAATAAAGTGATCGAGCGTAACGACTGCCTCCGCATCCGCTTTATCAAGAAAGGGAAAGAGACTCTGCAGACAATCGACGCCGAAAGGAAGACAGGAGACATTCCTGTAGTAAAGTTTGATACAGTAAGTTCCATGGAATCCTTTATCAAACGTTTCCGTAAAAAACCGACTGACGCTTTCAAAGGACAGGTGCTTGAGCCCGTCTACGCTACGGACCCCACCGGCGCAGAAATGATTCTGTTCAAGATAAGCCATCTGGTAGCGGACACATACGGCATCGGAGTCCTTGTAAACGACCTGATGGGAGTGTACAATGCGCTCAAGAACGGCACCGAGCTTCCTGCAGCGCCCGGCAGTTTTGAAGAAGTGCTGAAAAAGGACAACGAGTACCGCGCCGACGAGGCTGCGACTAAAAAAGACTTTGACTTCTTCAAAGATTATTATGAGAACCGCCATCCGCAGCACCCTATGTATTGCGGAATACACGGCGATGCAAACGACCGTTGGCTCAAGTATAAAAAGAAAGGGAACATCTCTCTGCCTTACCTGTTCGTACACTGCGACACACAAGGTTATCGCTTCGTAATCCCGTCAGCGATCACCCTTCAGGCACAGAAATGGTGCGAGGCAAACTCTATAACCATGACTTCGTTCTTTTTCTACACATGTGCAATCGCTGCTTCTCTGATCAACCACCGCGCTCCCTACCAGATTCCGCTTGAACTTCTCAATTGCCGCGGCACTCTGGCCGACCGCCGCGCAGCCGGCACAAAAGTCCAGAGCCTCAGCGTATATACAACAGTAGATTATTCCCGTTCATTCAACGACAATATAGCTGACTTTTTTGAGGAGCAGAGTGAGTTGTACAGACACACACGCCTTTCATATCTGCAGATAGAAGATTTCCAGCACAAGCTCTGGAAACATTCGATGCTGAGCCAGCTCACCAATTTTGCATTCTCGTTCATTCCTATGGCTACGCCGGAGGGCGTCAGCCTCCAGGTTTACAGCAACGGCAAGGGAGCCCTCGTCACTTACATGGCTCTTATGCACGATGTGAACAGCAACGAGATATATGTCAATTACGACGTCCAGACCCGCATGGTAACTCCGGAGCAGCTCATTGAATTCCAGAATCTTTATATCCACGTCATAGAAACCGTTTTGGCAAATCCTACCGCTAAACTTTCTGATATCTTATGAAAAAACTGCGTTCAGAACGCGAAATACAAGCCAAGACCCTTCTCCGGGACGGAGATTACCGCAGCATCCGCGACATGCTGGGACGCATAGATGCCATCATCCCCAACAAACCCATCCTGGCAGAACTAGATAAAGACAAGAATATCAGGTATCATAACAGCCATGAATTGTATGAGGAAGTTATGAACCTTGGCGACGGACTGCTCGATGCAGGACTCGCCGGTGCACATATAGCTATAGTCTCTGACAATTGTGTTCGTTATGTAATTGCTGACATCACGATATCTTCTGGAGTAGGCATCGTCACTCCTATTGACGTCAACGCCCCTCAGGACCTTCTGGAGACATTGCTGAACAAGTGTGATGCAGATGCAGTTCTCTGCGGTGCAGGTCACATAGACCGACTGGTCAAGGCCCGCAGCGCCTGCCCTAGGCTCAAGACCATAATCACCATCGACCGCAAGGTGGAAGGCTTCCCTTTCTATGAAGAACTTGTCGAAGCCGGCAAAGCTCTAAAGGACCACAGCAAATACCGCAACATAGACCTGGACCTGGACGCTCCGGCCAAGATATTGTTTACCAGCGGAACCACAGGCGCCAATAAAGCTGTCGTGCTGACAAATGCGAACCTGACCGCCAACATGATGAACTGCATGGATGTAATCCACACAGTCGGAGAGCAGACCTCCATGAGTGTCCTTCCGATGCACCATGCGACAGAAATCAACACTCACATCATGGCCCGCATAGGAAGCGGCCGTCTGACATACATAAACGACAACATGCGCAACATGATGGCCAACATCAAGATATTCCAGCCTGATATCGTGACCGTCGTGCCTATGATTGCCACCGCTTTCTACCGTAACATCTGGGCAGCCGCAAAAAAGGCCGGCAAGGATGAGAAACTTCGCAAGGGCATCAAGCTCTGCAATCTGCTTCGCAAGTTCGGCGTCGACAAGACACACGACTTGTTCAAAGATGTATACGAGCCTTTCGGCGGCAGGCTGACCATGATTGTGTGCGGAGGAGCGATGTTGAATCCCGTTGTCATCAAAGGAATGAACGATCTCGGGATCGGCATACAGAACGGATACGGGATAACCGAATGCGGCCCGCTGATCTCAATGAATTCCGACACTCTGTCAGAGCATCTGAGCGTTGGCCATCCGTGCTACGGCATAGAAGCCAAGCTGGCTGACGTCGACGAAAACGGGATCGGAGAGTTGTGCGTCAGGGGCAAGAGTGTTGCAAAGGGCTATTATAAAGACCCCGAGGCCACGGCTGCTGTTTTCAGCAAGGACGGTTTCTTCAATACCGGCGACAGCGCCCGCATCGATGACAAGGGCCGCATCTTCCTGATGGGTAGAAAGAAGAACACCATAGTCCTTGCCAACGGCAAGAATGTCTGCCCGGAAGAAGTGGAGAATGTAATAGAGAAACACCTCGACTATGCCGACGACATTGTCGTTTATCAATGTGTATATGATTCGGGACATGCCCAACGCGAAGTCCTTTGCGCCGGCTTGTATATAAGCGACGCCGAGTGCCGAGCCAACCGTTCTGCAATCAAGGCAGATATGGAAAAGGTTAACGCCGAGCTTCCTGATTACAAAAGAATAGAATATGTTGAACTGCCGGATACCGGATACGAGAAGACATCTACCAGAAAGATCAAGCGCACCCAGCTGCCTTCTACCTGCTCCGGAAACGGTCTGAACCTTATATAACAGATGGATACTAAAACCCAGCTTCTGGATATCGTACAGGATTACGTTGATTTTCCAGCACAAGAAATCAAGCCTGATGAATCTTTCAAGGCTACAGTAGGTATGGATTCGTTTATCATGATGGAAATGGTCGGAAGCATTGAAGACCGCTTCGGCATCTCCATTCCCAACTGCGACCTGAAAAACTTCAATACTCTCAACGATATTATTTCATACATCGACTATCGCAAGTCTGCATAGAATTGTGTATTTTTGAAGAAAACCACATTTCTTATGGCTTCTTCAAAAACCGCCCGCGATGGCCTGTCAAGGACCATCTATGTTGATATCAATGCCCAAGCCTCAGGCGACGGGTCCAGAAATTATCCTTTCCAGCATATAAACGACGCCGCACAGGTCGCCCTCCCCGGCGACGAGGTGATCGTTGCTCCAGGTTTATACAGGGAGTATGTAGACCCAAAGAACTCCGGCACTGAGGATGCCCGTATCACTTACCGGAGCTCCGAACCTCTCGGTGCAGAAATTACCGGTGCGGAGCCAGTTCAGAATTGGATACATTTCAAGGGCAGCGTATGGGTATGCCGCATAGACAACAAGATATTCGCAGGTTACAATCCCTATACTACATTTGTCTGCGGAGACTGGTTTTTCGCGCCTCCAACTAAACATACAGGAGCTGTCTACCTCAACGGCCGCCAGCTCTACGAAGCGGACACGCTTGAAGAGTGCCTTAAAGGAGATGTGTTCAAGCCTTCATGGGAGCCTGAGCAAACTGTCTACAAATGGTATACAGAGCAGGACGGCGGCCAGACGGTCATCTATGCCAATTTCCAGGGGAAGGACCCCAATGTGGAGCAGGTTGAGATCAATGTACGCCGCCGCTGTTTCTTCCCTTCAAAGACCGGCGTGGGATTCATCACTTTCAGCGGATTCAAGGTTGACAAGGCTGCCACCACCTGGGCTCCTCCGGCCGCATTCCAGGACGGAATGGTCGGACCCCACTGGTCAAAAGGATGGATAATAGAGGACTGCGAAATCTCCGACAGTAAATGCTGCGGCATATCCCTGGGCAAATATCTAGATCCCGATAACGACCATTTCTTCACCAACAAATACGTCAAGAGCCCTACGCAGATGGAGCGCGACACAGTATGCCGCGGCCAGTATCACGGATGGCTGAAGGAGAGTATTGGCCACCACATCGTCCGCCGCTGCCACATCCATCACTGCGAGCAAACCGGCATAGTAGGCCGCATGGGATGTGTTTTCAGCACTATCGAGGACAATCATATCCATAACATCAACAATATGCAGGAACTTGGCGGAGCCGAGATCGCGGGCATCAAACTTCATGCTGCAATAGATGTCACTTTCCGCCGCAACCATATACATCATTGCACGATGGGCATCTGGTGCGACTGGGAGGCGCAGGGCACCCGCATCACCGGCAACCTGCTGCATGACAACCACATCCCCGATTCGTGCCCTGAGGCTAGCAGCATGATGGCCAATCAGGACATCTTCGTGGAGGTGTCTCACGGCCCGACCCTTATCGACAACAATGTCCTTCTGTCGAAATGTGCCCTCCGCATGCCTACCGAGGGAGTGGCCTTCGTCCACAATCTCTGTCTCGGCTCAATAGCTGACGTGGGTTCCGGAACGGCTTTCTTTGTCAAGGGCAACAAGGAAGAGCGTTACACCCCCTATCACATCCCGCACCGCACCGAAGTGATGGGTTTCATGACTATCCTTCACGGCGACGACCGCTTCTACAACAATATTTTCATACAGCATTACCCGACTGAGAAAACACATTCGTCCGGAGACCTCGGCGGCGAGCAGCAGAGCATCAATCTCCACTCCGGCACCTTTGTCTTCGACGGCTACCCCACCTGGGAAGAGTGGATCAGGCAGTTCCACATGGAAGCTCCTGCAAACATGTATGTCTGCATGGAGCCGCACTTCAGCCACCTTCCGGTGTGGGCTGCAGGAAATGTCTATCTGGGCGGAGCCAGAGCCTGGGAGAAAGAGACGCAGAAGCTTGTCAGCGACAGGAATGTGAAGGTGGATCTTGTTGAAAAGGACGGCAAATACTTCCTCGAGACGGATTTGTTCGAGACAATCAAATCTTTCAGCTGCAAACCAGTGACTACTGCAAGCCTCGGCAAGGCTTTCGAGCCGGACCAGGCTTTTGAGAATCCTGACGGCTCCCCCATAAGTTTCGACACTGACTACAATGGCAAGCGCCGGAAGTCTGAGGTGCTCCCCGGCCCCTTCGCCGAAGCAGATACTACTATCAGAGTCCTATAAGGCGCCTGCAGGCGCGTGGCGGAGTGTGCGAGTGTCCGAAGGACAGGAGCCACGGAGCCACCCGCTTTCAGCGAAGCGGAAAGCGGCATATTCCCCTTGAGGGGAATGTCGCGAAGCGACAAGGGGTGAGGCTTTACCTCAACAAAAAAACCGATGATTTCTCATCGGTTTTTTGTTGAGGTAGACGGGCTCGAACCGCCACTAAGAGGACCAGAATCTCTTGTGCTGCCATTACACCATACCTCAATGTAGCCCATTACTGGTCAAAAGCGTGGCAAAGGTATAAAAAATTATTGTTTCTCCAACAAAACTGTTGCATAAGATGCAACTCCTTCTTCCCTTCCCACAAAACCAAGCTTCTCAGTAGTAGTCGCCTTGACGGAAATACAGTCCTTCTCCACACCCAGAACTGAAGCGATCCTTTCTCGCATCTGCTGTATGTAGGGAGCGACCTTCGGCCTCTGGAGCAGCAGGGTGATGTCAGCATTCACCAGCTTATAACCTTTCGCAGCCACAAGTTCATCCACCCTCGAAAGAAGGATTGTGCTGTCGATGTTTGAATACTGCATGTCAGTATCCGGGAAGTGATGGCCTATGTCTCCAAGCGCCAGGGCGCCCAGCATAGCGTCGCACAGAGCGTGAAGGATTACATCTCCGTCGGAATGCGCCACACAACCTTTGGGATTCTCGATCTCCACGCCGCCCAGGACGAGACGATATCCCGCAGCCAGTACATGCACGTCATAACCGTTACCTACTCTGAAATTGCTCATATTCTTTCAAATGTTAGATGTACTTCAAATAAACTGCCGCCACAGCGGTGAGGGCTGCTGTTTCGATGCGGAGCCTCGATGTCCCGAGGGAAACCGGCTGCCAGCCTTTCTCCACGGCCAACTTCATCTCATCGCGGCTGAAATCCCCCTCCGGGCCAATCATTATCACATATTTGTCGCCGGAAGCCCCCGCCAAAGCCTCGCGGACCGATATCTTTTTCACCCCGAGGAATTCTGTTTCGTCGCAATAGCAGATAAGCTTCGCCACATCGGCGTCGAAAGGCCAGCTAAGAAAATCCTTGACAGAAACCGCATCGTCCAATTGAGGCACTGCTCCTTTGTGGGATTGTTTCGCAGCCGAAATCACTATGCGCTCACAACGCTCTTTCTTGAATACCTTCCTTTCAGAGTAGTCTCCGAACAGCGGGGTGATCCTGTCAACCGCAATCTCTGTCGCCTTCTCGGCGAACCACTCAAAACGGTCGATGTTCTTGGGCGGAGCTACTGCCATGTGAAGCTCGTAGGGATGGGAGCCATATGCCTCTTCAACCTTCAGCACCGAAAAGGCTACAGCCTTCGGTGAAGCATCTTCTATCCGGCATTCGTACAGGCAGCCCCGGCCGTCAACAATATGAATGACGTCACCTTGAGAATGCCGAAGCACCCTGACACAGTGGTTGCTTTCCTCCTGGTCGAGTGTACGGCCGCCTGCCGCAATGTCTCTTGAATAGAATAGTTCCATTTACTCTCTGATGATTTTTACCTCGCCGTCCAGACCCACCTTGATAATCTGAGAAGAAACCCCGGTGGCGCCTTCCTCATAGCAGGGGTCGACGATATGGTCTACCTCATCGAGGATTGCAGCGTTGATGTCTTCGAAGCATGCCGGAGCTTCCTCGCCAGAAATATTGGCGGAAGTAGAGACTATAGCTCCACCGAAACGGCGGCAAAGCTGCTGGCAGAATTCGCTCTGCGGAATCCGGATGCCCACGCTGCCGTCCTCGGCCACTACATTGTCGGCCAGTCCCATTGCGCCGGGGTAGATGATGGTCATCGGCTTGTCGTTGACCTCGATGAGTTCTATCGCCATCTGTGGTATTACCTTGACATAGCGTCCGATCATGTCGGCATCTGCAACGAGGGTTATAAGGCTCTTCGCATCGCTGCGCTGCTTGATCTCAAAAACCCTTTCTACAGCTTCCTTGTCGGCCGCATCACATCCGATGCCCCATACCGTGTCGGTAGGATACAAAATAACACCGCCCTCCTTGAGGACCTTGACGGCGGCATCTATTTCCTGTTTGAGTTCTTCGTCCATAATCTATCTGTAAATATACGTGCTGACCGGGTAATGGTCAGAAAATTTGACTCTTTTTATTTCGTTCTGATAAGCAGAGTAATCTTTGGGCAGCAGGATGTAGTCTATCCTGAGCAGCGGCCAGAGATAGGCATAGCTCGCACCGAAGCCTTTTCCTGCCTCTGCAAAACTGTCTTTGCGGCCCTGGCGAAGCTTATGGTAAGTGTGAGAAACTGGAGTATCGTTGAAATCGCCGCATATCACCAGAGGGTGCGGACAAGTACCGCAGTGGGCAAGGATATCTTCGACCTGCTGGGCACGAAGAGTATTCGAGCCCCTTAGCTTCTCGTGCACCTGACGCACCTCGGACTTGATCTCGCCTTTGGAAGCCATGCGCTGGATGAGATTTGTGAATGATATGGAATTGGACTGCAGGTGACAGTTGTAGACTCTGAGGATCCTGCCGTCAATGTCCAGATCAGCCCAGATACACATGTTGGTGCCCCCTTCGAATGTCATGCGGCCAGTATCAACTATTGGATACTTACTGAATATCACATTGCCATAAAGCGGCCTTGTGCTGGCAAAATAGTGGTGACGGTACGGAAGGCCGGCAAGGTAACTGGCGTATGCCTCCTCGCTTTGGGCGGAGAACTCCTGGATACACACAATGTCTGGCTTTTCCTCTTTCAGGAACTCTTCCACTCTGACAGTATTGGGGTCCTTGGCCGTCTTGTCCAGTGACAGTTCCATCTTGCCGACGTTGTATGTCAAGATCTTGAATGGCTGTCCTTCAGGGATTTCTTCGTTCTTGCCGAACTTGACGAAAAGGTCGGCATAGAATAAAGTCGGCAGAAGAACGATGAAAGACAACAAGGCAATGAACCTGAGTCTTATAAGGGCTATGATAAAGATAATCAGGTTGAAAAACAGTATGGGTATGAAATACAAGCCGAAGAACATCAGCACTGATGACAGTTCGGAAGGTTTCAGATAAACTGAGACATACGACAGCATCAGCGCTATTGCTCCCAGAATTGCAAACAACTTGAGAAGTACGTCGCCAATCAATAAGTGGCCCTGCCGGCGGCTTTTCTTCCCCGACTTTCCCTTTCCAGGCTCGGTCAAGTAGTTGTATTTGCGTACCCGGGGCATGCTGCTGAATTAATAATACATCCTGTTTTTCTTCTTCCAGTAGAGGATCAGCAGCAAGCCGAAAAGCATGCCGCCCAGATGCGCGAAGTGCGCAATGTTGCCGCCCATGCCGGTTATACCGGTGACGAGCTCGATGGCTCCGAATATCACCACGAACCATTTCGCCTTCATAGCCACAGGGGGAAAAATAAGCTGCAAGACATGATTCGGGAAGAGCATCGCATATCCAAGAAGGACACCATATATGGCTCCGGACGCGCCGACAGTAGGAACACCCATCAACGCAGTGGCTTTGGCCACTTCGCCAATCGCCTCGAAATGCTCAATCTGCAGATGCAAGACGAGATTGTGGCACAATGCGGCGCCGAGTCCTGTAACGAAGTAGAAAAGCAGGAATTTCTTGCCGCCCCACATCCGTTCCAGCGCCGTTCCGAAAATCATGAGGGTATACATATTGAAGAAAAGATGCCAGAAGCCGCCATGCATGAACATGTGCGTCACCATCTGGTATCCTTTGAACAGCGGAGACTCGAAAGGGAAAAGAGCCAGGTATTCGTATGCCTTGTCGCCGATAAGCATGGTGCCTATCAGCACGATAGTGTTGATAATAATCAGATTCTTGACCACAGGGGTCGTCATTCTCCAGAAATTGCTCATAAGCGTTTCTCTATCTCTTCATCAGTAAGGATTGTGAATGTCCTGCCACCGGCAGGTGCGGTTTCGGGCTGTTTGCAGTCCAGCAGCTTCCTCACCAACAATTGTGCCTCTGCCTGATCGATGCTCTTATGGTCCGAAAATGCCACCAGATGTGCCAAAGTGGCAGCGTCGCGGGCAGCATCGTCTCCCAAGGTGCCACGCCTGATGCCATCCAGGATCATGGATATAGCCTCCTCTACACTCTTGCCACCGGTATCCATTCCGGCAGGAAGCCCGTATAATACAATCGAATTCTGTCCAAGATCTCTCATGTCGAATCCCAACTTTGCGAACAAATCAGAATTATCCAGAGCCATGTCGTGATCCTCAGGGCTCAGGTCCAGACTCATGGGATACAGAGACTGTTCCGTCACAGGCTGGCGCTCAGCAAGCTGGGGGAAGAAATCTTCGTAAAGGATCCTTTCCCTTGCCCTGCGGATGTCAACTACCATCAGACCTTCTTCTACAGGCACTGCGATGTATCTAGTACCGAAAACTATTGCAGGACGCTGAGACGAGGGTGTCTCTTCATGGACATGCACCGGGATGTCGGCAGGCATCTTGCGCTCTATCTCGAAAGGATCGAAAAGCGGATCGTAATTAATCTTAGGCGGAGCTGTATATCCCGGGGCATCTTTCGTCATGGCCGGGAAGTCTATAGAAGGCACCTGGTCGAAATCAAAGCTGGGTGTGAAAGCATTCTGGCCAAGAGCTTTGCGGACAGTCACGCTCAGTATTTCGAATATCATCTGCTCGTTCTCGAATTTCACTTCAGTCTTGGCCGGATGGATATTCACGTCTATGGCAGAGGGATCGACCTCGAAGAATATGAAATATGACGGAGAAAAACCGTCTTTCAGCAGATGCTCATAAGGTTTGCAGACAGCTTTATAAAGATATGGGCTGCGGAAATAGCGGCCGTTCACAAAGAAGTACTGGTTGCCCTGCACCTTGCGGGCTTCAGCCGGAGCGCCCACGAAACCTTTTATTTTTACCAGCGATGTCTCGACAGAGATGTCCACCAGTTCTTTTGAAAGACTGGCGCCTGCGAAATCAACTATGCGCTGTTTCTCATTGCCCACGGGACGCAGACTGTATAGCGTCTTTCCGTTATGGATGAACGTGAAAGAGATTGACGGATTGACTATGACAACCCTTGCAAACTCCTGCACCAGATGCCTCAACTCGGCCGCATCAGACTTCAGGAACTTGCGGCGGGCAGGAGTGTTGTAGAAGAGGTCTCTGACTTCGATGCTGCAGCCTTTCGGGGTCGATGCCGGCTCTGCAGAGGTGATTTTCGACTCTGAGCAGCGCACTTCAATGCCCACCTCATCTTCTTCCCTGCGGGTACGGAGAGTAACTCTCGACACGGCTGCGATTGAAGCAAGAGCTTCCCCGCGGAATCCGTAAGTGATTATATTCTCAAGATCCTCGGCGGTTGAGATTTTAGAAGTAGCATGGCGCTCGAAACAAAGCTTTGCATCTTCAGGACTCATGCCAACGCCGTTGTCGATGACACGGATGGACGTCCGGCCGGAATCCTCTATTATTACGGATATATCGTCAGCGCCTGCATCGATGCTGTTTTCCATCAGCTCTTTCAGCGCAGATGCCGGACGGTTGACTACTTCTCCCGCTGCTATCAGATTGGCAATATTGCCCGGCAGAACATTGATCATTTCCTACTGCTGAAGAAGAACGTTGATTCCCATTGTGAAATAGTAGACAGCGATTACGGCCAGCAGGAGTGACACAATGATGATGATAGTCCTCAGCTTTGTATTGGTGGTCTTGCGGCGGTTACTGTCAATGCCGTTGCGGTAGGCATCGCGGATCAGGATGCCGGGGACATATCCGTCCCTGAGATGGTTTTTCACCTCAGGTTCAGCGGCTTCGGGATCTTCAGCCCCCTTGCCTTCCCAGGGTGACTTCGGGTCGTATTCTTTGCCATACTTGGCGTAGCGCTCCTTCATCTTCTCTTCCTTCTCGTTCCAGTAACGAGGTTCATAGTGGAATACCCTGTGCTTGGGTGTAGGTAAAAAACTGATGCCCATGATATCTTGTCTTTAATTGTTTTCTATTTCTATTACCCTGCTGTCGTCGCCGGTGGCAGTGATCTTCACATTCAATGTATCTTCCGGAAGCAACGCTTCCACCTTCTCAGGCCACTCTATCAGGCAGAGGCTGCCGGAATACAGGTACTCCTCGAAACCGATATCCACTGCTTCTTTCAACGAGTCTATGCGGTAGAAGTCAAAGTGGAAGATGCTTTCACCGTCTGCCGCCCGGTACTCGTTGACGATTGTGAAAGTCGGGCTGCACACATCGTCTTCAACCCCGAAATACCTGCACAATGCGCTGATGAAGGTTGTCTTCCCGGCTCCCATGCTGCCATAGAAAGCCACTATCCTGTTCTCGCCCAAAGCATCTGCGAATTCCTTCGCTGCAGCGTCTATGCTCTCCAGACTGTCTATGGCAATAGTTTTCATCTTCCTTTGTTAAAGTCGTCCAAAGCCTTGTAGAAGGCTTCAATGTTGGCGGGACTTACGCCGGGAGGCGTATCGCAACCGGATGACAGCACAAAGTTATGATATTTTGCCGTCACTTGCAGAAGTTCGCTTGTGGCTTTATACATTTCATCGGGGCTGGCTTGCTTGAATATTGAAACCGGGTCGATGTTGCCGAACACCAGCGCATCTGCGGGACAGTCCTCAATTGCCTTCACCATATCTATCTTGTTGCCGAAGTGGAAACCCCACGCACCTGTTGCCACCATAGCTTCGGTGCAGTGGCCAGTGTTGCCGCAATTGTGGAGAACCACAGCGAAGGTCTCGTCCTGAACTGCCTCAACAATCTTTTTGACATACGGAGTACACCACATCATGTCGTCCTCGTTTGACAGCAGCCCTGAAGCCGGCTCAGCCATAAGCACTGCCGGGCAACCTGTTTCTTTGATGGCTTTCACATAATTGAGGAGGAATTCGGTGCATTTCTCCAATAGGACTGTCATAGCTTCTGGCTCGAGGTAAATGCCCATCATTATTTCCGTCATGCCATACAGACGGCCTGCAAGAGAGAACGGACCTATACATCCTGCGAAGACAGGCTTGGGCAGCGAAGTGGCAAGCCGGTCAGCCTTCAGATATTCCGGAACCCTCCCGGCATCCAGAGACGGCACCTGCAGAGCTTCGATGGCGGCTGCATCTTCGACCAGGCGACCCTCTATAGACGGTATCGCCTCATAGCTGAAAGATACGCTGGCCCCGAAAGCCTGAGCCTCCACGCTGAGGTCCATTATCGTGGTCATAGCTGCGCTCTGGGCATATTTCCCACAAAGAGCCTTTACGGCCTCGAAGTGAACCCGACCCGAGCAGACGGCTTCTTTGACGTTGTAACCTAGCATCTCGATGCCCGGATGGGTCATTACAGGAACGGCCATCCTCTTCGGGGATGTCAGTATCTCTTTCTTCCAGTCGATTACGTTCATTTCTTTATCCTTTTCAAACGATTTTTATAACAGTCTTTGCGGCCGCAAATAGCGCAACCGTATTCTCTTTTTTCAACTCCGGTTCCCACCGAGATTATGCCGCTCACCGACTTGATCGGATACATCAGGCAGGAATCATTCAGGCTGACGCCGCAGGTTTCTCCTTTGAACCGAGAGAATATCTCCTTCTGGTCTGAGAGCACCCACCCGCAATATCCGGGACTGTAGGAATTGCTCACGCCCATTCCAGGATAATCAGCCACTATTGCTTTCATGCACTCCCTCACGGTCGCTTCTGCAATCTCACTCCCTATCAGGTCCGCAGCGTATACTTTCACTATATCTCCCTCCTCAGAAATCTTGTTGATTTCTTCCTGGAACTCCATGCCTGCGGTGGCGATGAAAAGCAGATATTTTTCAGCACCGGAAAGGCCTTTCATTATGATGCCTTTCGGCGACAAGCCTTCTACCGTCGATTCGATATAATGGAACTGTGGATGACAGACAGACTCGAAACGCTCCAGCAAAGACTCTACGACATGCCTCATCTCCTCCGCAGGAGAGTCAGGATCCGGATATCCCATGGAGCCGTAAATCTCATTCATGTCGAGCCGGATGTCCGACATTGTCATCCTGCGGAAATCCATGACCTACACCAGGGTTTTCGCAAGCGCCACAGCTTCGTTGGCATTCGCGCTATAACCGTCTGCCCCAATTTCCTTGGCAAAAGCTTCGCTGATAGGAGCGCCGCCGACCATTATCTTCACGCTGTCGCGCAAACCGGCAGCCTTAAGAGACTCGATGACAACTTTCATATTACCCATGGTCGTGGTGAGCAGGGCAGACAGGGCCAGAATATCGGGATGATGCTGGTTAACGGCATCGATTATTTTCTGGTCGGACGCGTCCACGCCGAGATTGATTACCTCGAAACCGCAGCCTTCAAGCATCGAGGCCACAAGGTTCTTGCCGATGTCGTGCAGGTCACCCTTCACGGTAGCAATCACTATTTTCCCCATCGAAGTAACTCCGGAGCCCTGCATCATAGGCTTCAGGACATCCAGAGCGCCTTTCATTGCTCGGGCTGCCATCAGCAGATTGGGCACGTAAGCCTGGCCGGCCTCGAATTTGGCGCCGATATCCTCCATGGCTTTGATCATGTAGTTGTTTACAAGGTCACCCGGCTCGGCTCCCGCTTCGACTGCCTCTTTTGTTACAGCGATTGCAGCATTCATGTTGCCTGCCAGGATCGCATCGTGTAGTTGTTGCAAATCTGCCATCTTAATTGATATTATTGTTGTTGGAATCTCAAATTTACAAAATAATCAAGAAAAAAGAGTACCTTTGAAGACAATGCGTTGTATTTCACCTGTCAAACCTTAACTATTCTACCATAATGAATTCTGATCAAATCAAGCTGATTGAAGAGACACTGGATCACAAGAACTCCAAGATTCCTGTAGCCCTTATCGCAGACAGTCCCTGGATACCGGGCTATTGTGGCCACACCTTCATCGATTATTACGCCAATACCAAACTTTTCATCGAAGACAACCAGAAAATCATCAGAGACTTTCCTCATGCTATCTTCATCCCCGGATGGTGGGTTGAATACGGCATGACGGCAGAGCCTTCAGGTTTCGGCTGCTCTCTGTGCTTCTATGACGACAACCTCCCTCATCTCCGTCCTCTGACCGAAGACCTTGACAAGGCCCGCGAAGTGTTCGGCAACATCCACACCCCCGACCCCAAAGTAGACGGTGTGATGCCTCTGCTTCTCAACCAGCAGAGGATTTATCAGCCGATAATGGAAGCCCAGGGAGAAGAGGTTTACATGGTGTGTGCCCGCGGCCCCTTCACGGTAGCATCTCACATGTTCACGGTGACTCAGCTGCTGATGCTCATGATGATGGATCCCGACACTGCTTCTGTCCTGCTTGAAAAGACAACCCAGATGGTAATCGACTGGCTGAACGCTCAGCTTGAGAACGTCAAGACTGCAAAGGCCATTATGGTGCTTGACGACGTGTGCGGTTATTTCAGCCCTGACGATTTCCAGACACTCTGTCAGCCTTATATGCAGAGGGTGTTCGACGCTTTCCCGGGCTACCGCCACTTCTTCCACAACGACTTCACTTCGAATTCTTGCTACTCTCACCTCGAGGAGATGGGTGTCGACGCCTTTAATTTCACACACATGGAAGACATCGCTGCCAGCCGCAAGCTTGCCGGCAAGAAAGTAGTCCTGATGGGCAACGTTCCGCCGATGCTGCTTGTAAACGACACTCCAGAGAACGTATACAAAGCAACCAAAGAAATCGTTGAGAAATACATAGCTGAAAATGGAAGTCACCACGGACTGCTCCTCAGCACCGGAGGAGGACTGCCTATGGGCGCGAAGAAGGAGAACATCGATGCCCTGATCGCAGCCGTTGACGACATCAACAAGACTCTGTATCCATGAAAAGAATCCTGATAGTGCTTGTTGCTGCTGTTTTCTGCAGCGGCATCGCTGCCTCCGCTCAAGACATGAGCGAGGTGCTGAAGGCCGGTAAGAAAGCCCCTGCTTTCAAGTTGCCCACTCCTCAGGGGAAGATGGTTTCTCTCAGCGACTATAAAGGCAAATTTGTCGTGATTGATTTCTGGGCCTCATGGTGTCCGGATTGCCGCAAGGAGAATCCCGATCTGGTAAAGATTCACAGCAAATATGCTCCCAAAGGTGTGGCTTTCATCGGGGTGTCGTTCGATACTGATCGCGAAGCGTGGCTGCGAGGCATCGAGAGCGACTCTCTGAACTGGACACAGGTCAGCTCCCTTACGAAATGGAAGGAGACACAGATATCCAAGGATTACGGAATCAACTGGATACCTACATTCTATCTGATCAACAAGAAAGGACAAGTAATCGGCGCATTCATTACTGCTGATGCGCTGGAAAACGCTTTGTCAAAGCTATCTTTCTGACAGTCTACTCGCTGACTGCAGCGGCCGGAATGGCCAGCACTGCCTCCAGCGCTTTGTGAGGAGTCAGGTCTCTCTGGAATAACAGAGGGTAATTCGTCCTTTGAGGGATGGGAGAGCCGTTCTTCCATGAGGCACCGTCATGGAGTCCCCAGAAGGTTACGCGGTCGATCTGGTCGCGGTGATTGTAGAATATCTTGAAAAGCTCCTCATACCTTGCAGCCAGCTGGTCTTCAACCTCGGCGGGCAGGCCGTCCTTGTAGGGATCCAGAAAAGCCTCGAACTCTTCGAGCTGATACTGCGGGTCCTGAAGAGACTTGCCGATGACCTGGCCTTCCTTGGAAATGGGAAGTACATCCACGTCGAGCTCGGTTATCATGACTTTCAGGCCGAGGGCGGACAGCTCTTCGATGGCGTTTTCTATGTATTCATTCTTGGGATAATTCAGCCCCCAATGAGCCTGGATGCCGACGCCGTCCACACGGAGGCCGTCAGCACGAAGTCTGCGCACAAGATTTATAACGCCTTCAAGCTTTGAAGGACGCCATACGTTGAATTCGTTATAGTATAATTCTGTTCCCTCGGGAGCATATTCATTCGCGAACTGGAAAGCCAGCTTCGCCACTTCATAGCCGTCACCGCCGAAAGCTTTCACCCAGCCGAGATCGCGAAAACCGCCGTCTTCAGCTACTATCTCATTCACGACATCCCAGGCATCCACCTTTCCGGCGAAATGGGTCACTACCGTTTCGATATAGCTCCTCAGAGTCTCGACCAGCTCGGCGCGGCTCTTGGGCGTGCCGTCAGGCCTGGTCCAGAAGAATTCCGGAGTCTGATTGTGCCAGCAGAGGGTGTGGCCGAGTACGAACATGCCATGCTCCCTGCCGAATTCGCAATAGGCATCTGCCGGGCCGAAGTTCCACACATCGGGGCCGGGATGCAGACTCTCGGGCTTCATACAGTTATCCGGAGAAATGGCGTTGAACTGGCTCAGGAGCAGTTCCACGGCCTGAGGGTTGCGGCCGCTGACCATAAAGGGACTGATGGCACAGCCCATTTTGAAACTGCCGTCATAAGCCTCTTTCAAAGAGTCGACCTTTGGGGCAGACTGCCCGCACGAAAAAGACAGGATACCTGCAATAGCAAGGAGGAGAATAGCTTTCGTCTTCATGATGAATGGGATTTTCATCAAAAGTAGCAATTTCCTCCATTCTATGCAAAGCGCACTCTGGTGAGTTCTTGAGCGAAACGCTCTACTCCATGCTGTATCTTGTCGATAGTTTTCCGGGTAGGCTTGCGGCGCCCGTGAAGATAGTGGCCCAGCTGAGTCTGATTTACTCCAGTAATGACTTCCAATCCGGCAAGGCTGAAGGTCTTTCCAAAATACTGCAGAAAACTTGCGGTGTCGTAATAGAATTCATACTCCACTTCCTCGAAGTATTTTCCAATCGACTCGTAATATTCTCGAATCTCTCTATAGGCAGCATTGAAATCCTCTATAGTCTCTTCAACGGTCTTTCCTTCTCCGATGCAACTGTAGTTCAGGGGAGTATCATCCATATATGCTGAATAGCCGTATGTCGACAGTTCTATAAATACCTTAACTTTTTTCATGTCATTCTATCTTAATCCTGATGCTTTCTGTATTTTATTCAAAGTTCCTGTTGCCACCTCTTCGCTTACATGATGACTCATCACAAAATATTGTCCTGTCTTTGGACTATACCAGAGAGGATGTCCATTTCTTACCCCACCTGTATTATAGCAGCCAAAACTGCGCAACTTCCTTTCCAATTCACTATACTTCATAGCAAAAGTATGAAAAATCCTACTACTTGACAAATAAAACTATCTTTCGAGGCGGTCGAGATTGCGGTATTGGACAGCTTCGGAGATAGCGGACAGGCTGATGTTTTCTTCGCCGGCCATGTCGGCGATGGTTCTGGCCAGCTTCAGCACCCGGCTGTATGCTCTGGCGGACAGGCTGAGCCGGTCGATCAGCTTGCAAAGGAATTCCTTTTCGTCACTTCCTATCTTGCAATACTTCGTAATCATCTCTGCATTCATCCTGGAATTGGTAAATACTCCGGCTTCTTTCCTGAACCTTTCGGATTGCAACTTGCGAGCTTCCGCCACCCTCTCTGCTATTGCCACACTGGGCTCCGCCGCCTCTCCAGCCGTAAGATCGCCCGCCGACACCCTGTCGACAAAAATGTGCATGTCGATACGGTCCATCAACGGCCCCGAGATTCGGGCCATATAATTTTCAACCATGCTCTGGGTGCATCTGCACCGGCCGGAAGGGTCGCCGTAATATCCGCATGGGCAGGGATTCATCGAAGCCACCAGCATGAACGAGCATGGATATTCTATCCTGTATCTGGCCCGGCTGATGACTATCTTGCCATCCTCCAGCGGCTGTCTCAGAAGATCGAGAGTAACCTTGCTGAATTGCGCGATCTCATCGAGATATAGCACGCCGTTGTGAGCAAGTGAGATCTCGCCGGGGAGAGCGTCCGGGCCTCCGCCAAGCAGAGCTACCCGGCTCGCGCTGTTGTGCGGAGTGCGGAACGGCCTTGTCTTCAGCAGACCATAACTGCCTATTGATTTACCTGCCACCGAATAGATCTTGCTTGTCTCTATAGACTCCTCCGTCTCCATCACCGGCAGAATCGAAGGCATGCAGCTGGCCATCAGAGTCTTGCCACAGCCTGGGCTGCCGATAAGGATGATATTGTGCCCCCCGGCAGCGGCGATTTCGAAGCCGCGGCGGGCGTGTTCCTGCCCTTTCACCACTCTGAAATCCGGTCCCGGCGGCTTCTTATTTGCCGAATCCGCTTCCTGCAGGCCACGTTCCATCAGCAGATCTCCGCTATCCTCCTCCTTAAGGATCCGCAGCACATCGGCAAGATTCCGCACACCATATAGTTTTACTCCTTCAATATCCACAGCTTCCTTGGCCGATTCATACGGGAGCACACAGCCGGCGAAGCCATTGTCCCTGGCATAAACCGTAATAGGCAGAGCGCCGGGCACATCTCTGATCGACCCGTCCAGCGCCAGCTCGCCTAAAAACATATGGTCCTGCAACTTCCGGGGTTCTGTCTCTGTGATAGCGCATATGAGCGTGACCGCGATAGCGAGGTCGAATGCAGAACCTTGCTTCTTAATATCAGCCGGGGCCAGATTGATTACTATCCTCTTGCCGGGGACGCGGTATCCGTAGCTCCTGATGGCTGTAAGCACTCTGGTAAGGCTCTCCTTGACAGCACTGTCTGGCAATCCTACCAGCTGGATGCCGATGCCGCTTGAAATGTCTGTTTCTACCGTAATTGCAACAACTGTCAGGCCCAGACAGGTTGCACAATAAGTCTTGCAAAGCATGTCTTTTTTTTGCCGCCAAGTTAGTCAGGCCGCAACTAAAAAAACATGCTCTCAGCCGCATGGGTGAGCGATTTTTCTACTTACAGAAAAGGATACGCGAATGTGGATTTTTACGCCAAGTCGTAAGGTGGCATTGCACCGGCCCTGGAGCAGACAAATGCGGAAATCCGGTTCGCAATGTTGTGACACTCTTCGATGGTATCTCCCCTCAGATATGCGTTGACAAATGCTGCAGTGAAAGAATCACCGGCACCGACAGTGTCGACAATCTTGACTTCAGGACATTCAACATTGAATTTTTCATCCATAGTAATCACCTCGCTGCCCTCCGCTCCCTTGGTGAGGATTACAAGGCGCAGTCCGAAGCTCTCGATAAGCACCCTGCAGATTGCATCCCACTCTCCTTCCATTCCGAACAGCTCGCCCACCACGCCGATCTCCTCGTCATTGATCTTCAGGATGTCGGCAACCTTCAGAGATGCTTCTATGATTTCACGACTGTAGAAATGCTGACGAAGGTTGATGTCATACACCTTCAGACTGTCCTCGGGCATATCGGCGATAAAATTCATGATAGTCGCCCTGCTGAGCGGATTCCTCTGGGCAAGAGTGCCGAAGCAGACAGCTGCAGCCTGGCTGGCCAGAGCCTTCATCTCAGCAGTATATGGCACGTTGTCCCAGGCCACGTCTTCAATTATAGTGTATTCCGGCACTCCCCGTTCATCCAGCGACACATTGACGACGCCTGTAGGATAATCCACTTCGGGCAGGACGGCTTCCAGATTCTTCGATGCCAGGATCTCCTTCACCTTCCTTCCAAGGTCGTCTTTACCTATGGCGCTAACAGCCACGCCGCGGCCGCCGAGACAACATACGTGATATGCAAAATTGGCAGGAGCTCCGCCGAGCTGGGCGCCCGAAGGGAGCATGTCGAATAGTATCTCTCCTATTCCGACAATCGGTCTTTCAGTCTTGCTCATGCTTCCTTTGATTTAAGAAATCTTGTTGCGAGGAAAATCATATATGCGACACCAAGGCTGATGACGACAACCGAGCCGACCTGAGAGCCGAAGGCATCCGAAAGAGCACCCATCAATATGGGGAAAATAGTGCCGCCTATCAGACCCATTATCATCAGCCCCGACATTTCGTTCTTGCGCTCAGGCATGAACAGCAGAGCCTTCGAGAAGATCATCGAGAACATATTTGAGTTGCCGTAGCCGACAAGAGCTATCGCAGCGTATATCCCGATCTTGGTCTGGCATACGAAAAGGCCTATCATAGACAGTATCATGAGCACTACGCTCAGTGCAAAGAATTTGCGCAGGTCCCACTTGGCGAGGATAAGCGAACCTGTCAGACAGCCTATGGTCCTGAAAAGGAAATAAACGCTGGTTGCAATGGCAGCCTCGGTGAGAGGGATTCCCAGCCTTTCCATCAGGATTTTCGGAGCGCAGGTGTTCACTCCCACGTCGATGCCCACATGGGCAACGATGCCGAAGAACAGCATCAGCACTGTGGAAATGCCCAGAAGCTTGAGGACATCCTTGAAGCTGGATGTCTTCTCGGGAGCGTCTTCCTCAACCTTGGTCAGCCAGACATACAGGGTGGCAACCACACCGATGACCAGGAAGGTGCCATACAATATCCTCCAGTTGCCGAAACGGACAGCGGCCCAGCTGGCGATCAGAGGAGCGCTGAACGATGCGATGGCCTTGACGAACTGCCCGAAAGTAAGGGAGCTGGCTAGCTTGTCTCCCTTCACTACGCAGGAGATAAGAGGGTTCAGAGACACCTGCATCAAAGTATTGCCGATGCCCAGCAGACAGAAGGATGCCAGCATCACCGGATAATTATATCCGCACAGAGGCAGCACGAGGGCCAGTGCAGTCACGATGAGGCTGAGCACTACCGTCTTCCTCTTTCCTATGCGGTTCATCAGCAGACTCGTCGGCACCGACAGAAAGAAAAACCACAGGAACACCATAGAAGGCAGGAAGTTGGCCATGGTGTCGCTGAGGTTGAAATCTGCTTTGACATAGTTGGTCGCCGTTCCCACCATATCTACGAAACCCATCGCGAAGAACGCGAACATTATGGGAACCAGCTTGCTGATATTGCTTTGTTTTTTTTCCATATCTTGTATTATTTCATTTCATAAGACATGACATCGCTGATAGCAGCGCCGCCGAAGACCTCGATGTGGTCATAATATGCAGAAGGATACACGCAGTTGGTGACAACGGCATCACCGTCATTCACGAACATCTCAGACACCATACGGTCATAGAAGAGTTGCACCTTGTAGGAATCGCGGACGGGAATGACAGACACCACCGGAGAAGCAACCTCCTTGGGGAATGCCTGCAAACCGCTGGCGGAACGGTCGGTCTCAAGTCTGCCCTCTGACGGCTTGAACGTGTACACAACCTTCTCTCCCGCTTCGTTGCTGAGGATGAAGCCGAACGGCTGCTGCCCGGCCGGAGTGAAGCTGAGGTCTATCTCATAAGCGCCATTGCCAGAACCCGGAATGAGAGTTCTCTCGCCAGCCTTGAGAGCAATAGGAGAACCCTTGCCTCTGGCGTCAAATACCTCAGGCGAAGGCACGCTGGCAACGGTGAGATGCTGACCGTTGCTTTTGAGAGACAGCTCGCGCGGAAGAGTCATACCTCCGGTGAAGAACTTCGTGGCAGGCACGGTAGATGAAAAAGCCGAACTTGTGAGCCATGCCAGGAAAACGGTTCTGTCGCCAGGTGTGCTGAAGTAAGTCTGACCGGCATACTGGTTGACGCCCTGGTCAACCCAGAGAGGATAAGGCAGCGGGTCTGCGGTGAAACTCTCTCCGTCGAAGTCGCCTATGAAATACTGGGTATTGTTGGCATGGTTGGGGTCCTGGCCGATGGTGACGAAAAGCACCCATTTCTCCTGTCCTTCATATTCGAACTTGCGAAGGTCGGGACATTCCCACACACTCCGGTGGGAGCCGATGCCCTCTCCGAAACGGCTTAGCAGATGCCAATTCTTGAGGTCAGCAGAGCCGTAGAACTCCACCTGTTGACGGGCAGAGATTACCATCACCCATTGTCCGCCGATCCAGTAGACTTTCGGATCGCGGAAATCGCTTGTGGCGGGGTTGTCGGGCAGCACCGGATTGCCGGCGTACTTGGTGAAGGAGTATCCGCCGTCAGTGGAATATGCTATGCTCTGACGCTCTCCCTTGCGGTCTGAAGTATAGATTGCCACCACGGCATCCTTGCCGAATCCCGCAGTGTTGTCAGAATCTATTACGGCACTTCCGGAGAAAATGGCTCCAAGCGGATCCGGATGGAGGACATTGTCGTGCTGCGTCCAATGGATCAGATCTTTGGAAGTGGCATGTCCCCAGGTCATGTTGCCCCAGAAAACCGAATAGGGATTGTGCTGGAAATACATGTGCCAGACTCCGTCCTTGTAGAAC
>JAFZKU010000158.1 GCA_017551785.1 Bacteroidales bacterium
GCCCTGATGGGCGTTGAGCCTGTCAGCGGCCCTTATTACCGCTGGACCGACGTCCGCCGGAAATTCACTACGATGCATTATTAGTCTTGCGCTACTATTTCCTGGCGATTGTGCGGACCATCGCGCTGACGAGGAACCACTCGGCGGCGAGGTAGGTGGCGATGACGACAGCGTGGCGCAGAGGAAAGTCGAAGCCTGAGAAGACTTTGACGCCGATAAGGGCGTCAGAGAAGATGAAGAGCAGAGCTCCGGCGATTACTCGCACAGCGTATGGTTTGCGGCGGATGGCCCAGATAACACCGGTAGCCAGGACATAGAGCAGCACCAGCGCGTAGACGGCGAGCGCAATGGTCATCGGCAGATCAGCGCCGAATGCTATAGCGGCCAGCGGCGCGATAATCAGCGGCGCAATCATCACTACAACCTCCCACGCACTCTTTCTCTTGCCGAGCCCTGAACGCAGCACGCCGAGATAGAACAGGTGCCCTATCAAGAAGCAACCAAGCCCTGCTGCGAAGAAAAGGAAGTTCCGGCTGTCGAAGAGCAGCAGGATGTCTCCCGCATTATGGAACAGCAGACCGACAGCCAGCAGCGCGGTAAGCTTGCCCTTGTGCTCCGGCAGCAGCGACAGCAGCGCAGCCACCAGCAGCGACAGCATCAGGAAGGGCTTGATGTATACAGGAATGGTCTCGTTACCCGCTGCAAGCAGGATTACGTCTGCGATAGCAATGGCGAAAAATACAACGCCGGCGATACGAGCTGATCTCTTCATATTGTAAAGATAAACAAAAAAGAGCCGACTGCAATAGCCGGCTCTTTTTTACTGTCGCTAAATCAATTAGCGAACCTTTGCGAATTCAACGTCGTTGGCGATGCGGGCAGCGAGGTCCTTGTCAACGCCGGCGGCGCGAAGCTCAGCCTGAGCTGCAGCAGCGTTGCCCTGGCGGGCAGCGATGATAGCGCGCTCGTAAGCAGAAACAGCGTCGTCACCCTTGATGGCAGCGGCAGCCTTGGCGAGGTCACCTGCGAGGAGATATGCAAGACCTTCGTTCTTGGCACCGGTACCGGCGAGCTTCTGAACAGCGTCAGCATACTTACCGTTGAGGATGTCGAGAGTACCTGCATTGACCTTGGCGTTCGGGCAGTCAGTGCTTGCGAACAGGCGTGCAGCCTCGTCGTAGTTGCCTTCGCGCATTGCTACGACACCCTTGAGGTTGGTAACGCAACCCTCAGTGCTCTTCACACCAGCCAGAGCGTTCTTGGCGGCAGCAACGTCACCAGCGTTGAGGTATTCAACAGCTGAGTTGAAACGTGCACGGTCGCTTCCGAACTTCTGGATAGCCTGACGGTAGATGTTCTGTTTTGCAGCAGGATCCTTGACCAGGGTAGCGGCACGGAGGAGAGCCTCTTCGTCGAGAACGTCGATGTTGCTCTTGACGAGGTCGGTCAGCTCTTCAGGAGTGTAGTTCTTGTATTCAACATTGGTGATGAAGCGTGCGCGACGCAGTTCAGGAAGGATGTTGTCGGCAAGTGACTTGTAAACTGAAGACATGTTCTTGATCTCACGCTCGCGGACGTTGGGATCGCTGTACATTGAAAGCACGCGGAGGATGAGGTCTTTGTCCTGCATGTTAGAAGCGCTTACGAGCTCCTTGAAGCCTTCCCAGTCCTCACCGATGCTCTTGGCATTGACAGCGCCGGTCTCAAGATTCTTGGCTACGTTCTTGAAAGCCTTCTCGGCTGAAGTCTCACGCTGCTGTGAAAGAACGTTGTTCTTAGCCTCGGGACCATCCGGAGAAGCGTATGCAACGATGTCAGTGCCGAGGATAGTGCGGCGCTCGTCGTTCATAACGTCAGCAACTGCAGCCTTGTAGTCCTTGATGTCAGCAGTGGTCAGCTGGCTGGGACGAACAGTGGCGCTGTTGATGAGATAGAGGATTTGAGCCTCGACTTCCTCAGGGATAACTTCCTGATAGTTGTCGCTCATCAGATGGAACTGGCCGCTCTTGTCAGCGAGCATGTAGGTGGTGTTGGCACCGTCAGCGATCTTGATCTCGCCCGGGTACTCATAAGTTTTGCCTTTATAGAGAACCTTTGCGCGGGCTACGAGCTCTGATTTCTCCATACCGGGAACATATTTGAAATTGACATGCTCCTTGATGGCAGCGCCGTCCTTAGACACCATTTTATAATTCTCGGTAACCTTCTGGCCCTGATACTCGAACGGAGTGGCAGCCACTTCGCCGCCCTGATATTTGAGGACGGGGGTAACGGTCAGGCGTGCCTTCGGGAGGAAATAGTCAGCCGGGAAGTTGACAGTAACATCAGCGTCGATGTTGCCGGCGATAACTTCCAGAACCTCGGGGTTGCAAGAAATTTTAACCTGCTCGGCAAGTTCAGCCATCTTTGCAGCATTGTTGCAGGATACGAGTGCGAATGCAGCAACTGCAAATGCCAAAATGTTTCTTAAAGTTCTTTTCATGTTAGATTTTGTTAGATATTTTAATGTTTGTTGAATTCAGGGTATAAGTCAGACAAAAATAACATTAATAACTAAATATTTCAAATTTTCTTAACTTTGCCAAGCTATGGATTTGACGCAGATAAAACAGCGATTCAGCATCATAGGAAACAATCCTGAGCTGAACAGAGCGATCGAAGTGGCATGCCAGGTGGCGGCCACCGACCTGTCTGTGCTCGTCACCGGAGAAAGCGGCGTCGGCAAGGAATTCATTCCCCAGATTATTCATAATCAGAGCCCCCGCAAACATGGAGTGTACATCGCCGTGAACTGCGGCGCCATCCCCGGCGGAACCATAGACTCCGAGCTGTTCGGGCACGAGAAAGGCGCCTTCACCGGGGCCACCGAAGCCCGCAAGGGATACTTCGAGGAGGCCAACGGCGGCACTCTGTTCCTCGACGAGGTGGCAGAGCTGCCCCTTTCCACCCAGGTGCGCCTGCTCCGCGTGCTGCAGACCGGCGAATTCATCAGGGTAGGTTCTTCCAAAGTGCTGAAGACCGATGTCAGGGTGGTAGCCGCCACTAACATCAACCTGCGCAACGCCGTGGCTGAAGGCCGTTTCCGCGAAGACCTTTTCTATCGTCTGAACACAGTGCCCATCAAGATCCCTGCGCTGAGAGAGCGCAAGGAGGACATCCATCTGCTGTTCAAGAAGTTCGCCCTGGACTATGCCGACAAATACAACGTGCCGGCGGTGCGGCTGGACGACGATGCCGTGCAGATGCTTTGCAATTACCGCTGGCCGGGCAACATCCGCCAGCTGAAGAGCGTGGCCGAGCAGATTTCCATCCTGGAGAAGGACCGTCACATACATGCCGAAGTGCTGCAGAAATACCTTCCCGTCGACAACGAACTCAACGTGCCGGCCCTGACCGGCTCCCAGAGCGCCGACTACCTCAGCGACCGCGACATAATCTTCAAGATACTCTTCCAGCTGCGGCAGGAAATCTCGGACCTCAAGCAGAGGGTCGACGAGATGCAGCAGCCAGCCGCCCTGCCCGCCCAGGCCAGACATGCTTCTGACGGTCTGGTGATTGACGACATCGACAACATCGAAGAGCAGCACTACGTCCAGCCGTCCGAAAAGCCGGTGGAGGTGCAGCACGAAGACGTAACTCCCGCTCAGCCCGCTGCTCCGGTGTCCATCCAGGATGCCACCCGCGATCTGATCATCAAGGCGCTGGAACGCAACGGAGGCCGTCGCAAAGCTACCGCCGAGGAGCTTGGCTTTTCTGAAAGGACGTTGTACCGTAAAATAAAGGAGCTCGGACTGGAATGAAAAAGGCTATCTGCATATTGACTCTGGCGATCTGCGCTGCCGTCCTCAGCAGCTGTGGCATATATTCCTTCTCCGGCACGTCCATCAAGCCCGATGTGGAGACCATCACCATCGAGCCGGTGGTCAACAATGCGCTGAAGGTCAATCCGACCCTTGCCAACAGTTTCACTGAGGCGCTGAAAGACAAATTCAAGAAGCTCACCAGCCTGAAGGATGTGGAGGAGGACGGCGACCTGCAGCTGATTGTCACTATAGAATCTTACGATGTCCGTGCCCAGGCCGTCACCGCCAATGAGGTAGCCGCCCAGAACCGGCTCACTGTGACTGCGAAGGCCACTTTCATCAATGTGCTCCACCCCGAGGAGAGCTTCGAGAACAAGCAGTTCGCGGCCTATCAGGACTACAATTCCGAGCTGTCTCTGGACTCTGTGGAGGCTGCTCTCTGCGACGATATCCTGGATACACTTGTTGAAGACATTTTCAATGCTTCGGTTGCTCAATGGTAATGACGCACATGCTTCAGACTCGCGACATAAAGACCCTTGACATCCATGCTCTCGAGGAGACCATGGAGAGATACCCGTGGTTTGCCGCCGCGCGTGCGGAGTATTTCGCGAAGATGGCCGCTCTGGACAGGGAGTACATCCGCCCCGCTGCCAAGAAAGTAGGTCTCTACGTTCCCGACCGCTGCCGCCTCTACGATATCGTGGTGCTGGGAAGGGAACCGCAGGCGGAAGTTTCGTGCGTGACGCCTGCCGGCGACGCCGAGCCGCAGGCGGCCCTGCCGCCGATCGTGCCGCTGCACGCCAATGTCCGTCCGGAAGAAGATCACAGAGATGACGCTCCGGTGGAAGTACCGGTGGAACCTGCCGTCCAGCCCGCCGAAGAGAGGCCGGCGGAAGTCGATGTGCAGCCTGCCGAGCCCGTGGAAGAGAAATCCGTGGAGCCCGCAGTTCAGCCTGTGGAGCAGCCGCGCCGCAGAGTGCCCGGAGGAGACTACTTCTCGAAACAGGACTTCGAAGAGCTGGCTGAGGCCGGAGAATCATACTCCGACCTGCACTTCACCCCGAAGAGCAACCTGGCTTCGTCGCTGGACCGCGCCGCCGACATCCTTGCCAGTCCGGCCCATGCGCTGGCCCCCGATACCGGCGAAGTCTGCACCGAGACTCTGGCAGGCATCTACTACACCCAGGGCTTTTACCGAAGAGCCATAGACATTTACAACAAACTTATTTTGTTTTATCCGGAAAAAAGTACTTACTTTGCAGCCCTCATTGAGAGATGTAAAGAAAAAACAAAAAAATAACGATATGCAAGCAGCTTATATAACCGTATCAGTCATAATCATGGTGGCCAGCATCCTTCTGACTCTCGTAGTTCTCGTGCAGAATTCAAAAGGTGGCGGACTGGCAGCCAATTTCGCTTCTGGCAACACTACTTTCGGCGTACGTCAGACTGCCGACTTCCTTGAGAAGACCACTTGGGTTCTGGCAGGTTCAATCATGATCCTCTGCATCGCAGCAACCTTCCTTATCCCCAACAGAAAGGCTTCAAGGGACAGCGTCCGTGAAATGATTGAGCAGACTGTTCCTGCAGAAGGTCAGCCTTCACTCCCCGCTAACACTCTCCCTCTGGAGACTCCCGCCGAGTAACAGCTGACTGGCATGAAATCCAACGGCCCCGCAAATCGCGAGGCCGTTTTTTTGTGCCCGCACGTCACTCTGCCGCGGAACCGGCCCCTTCTCTGGCCGGACGGGTATATCTGCGAGCGACCGTGTCATGTCTGGAGTGGCAGAAGCAGGAGGGTTATCCTAGCGAGGCGAAGCGAGCCCCCGGCAGAGCTCGCCGCCTCGCTGGAGATAACCCGCTCCAAACCTTTCTTTCCAGCACCCTTTCCAGCCCCCTGCA
>JAFZKU010000159.1 GCA_017551785.1 Bacteroidales bacterium
AGCATGGAACTTGCAAGGAACGTCGCATTCCTCCTCCACGGAGAGACTACGGCTACCGCATTCATCGCAGCTTTCGAGAGCAGAGACAACAAGCCCTGCCTTGTGCTGATGTACTCTGACGACCTGGTCGCCAGCGGCAAGGACGCCGGCAAGGACATCCGTGAAGCAGCGAAGCTGATACAGGGTGGCGGCGGCGGACAGAAGTTCCTGGCTACTGCCGGAGGCAAGAACCTCGACGGACTGTCAGAAGCCACCGAAGTACTTTTGAAACTCGCAACAGGCAAATAATTTCATCTCCTTGAAGAGACTCGACCGATACCTGCTCAAATCTTTCACAGGCCCCTTCGCACTGGTGTTCTTCATCGTGTTGTTCATCCTTGTGATGCAATTCCTGTGGGTCTACATCGACGAGCTTGTCGGCAAGGGTCTGGGACTGGCGGTAATAGCCGAGTTCATGGGCTGGGGCGCATGCACCATCCTGCCCATGGTGCTGCCGCTGTCTACGCTGCTGGCTTCCATAATGACCATGGGCGGCCTCGGCGAGAACAACGAGCTGCTGGCCATGAAGGCTGCCGGAATATCCCTCGGCAGGACCATGCTTCCACTTATGGTCGTGTCTTTCCTTATATCCATCGGCGCTTTCTTCATCGCTAACGAGCTGATTCCCGTGGCGTACGAGCACATCTACGCCCTGCGCGACGACATAGGCCGCACCAAGGACGAGATCAAGATCCCGGACGGAGTGTTCTACGACGGCATCGAGGGATACACCCTGAGGACCGAATGGCAGGACGAAGAGACCGGCATGATGCACAACCTGATGGTGTACGACCACACCAACAACAACGGCAACACCGCCCTCATCATCGCCGAGTCCGGCAAGATCCAGATTACCGAGGACAAGAAATACCTGATCTTCGACATGTACGACGGCCGATCATACGACGAGACCAACCGCATGGGCTACCGCGACACCACCCTGGAGCAGAACATAGTCAGCTTCAAGGAGCAGAGGATTTACATTTCTCTTGAAAACTATTCGTTCACACGCGACGAGAACGGCGACCGCTTCAGCGACGAAATAATGTCGCAGGACCTCCACGACCTGCATGTCGACAGGGATTCCATTCTCAACGATTTCGGCGTGGCCTTTCCTTCTCTTTCCCGCAAGTTCATGGGCAATCTGGCGCTGGATTACCAGAACCAGATCGACACATCTGTCCAGAAAGAGCCGCTGCCCCTGTTTGACATAAAGGGACTCAGGATGGCTCTGGACTCCACCATGACAGACGAGGAGAAGATAATGGCCTTCGCCAATGCCAAGAGTGAATTCGAGAACGGCTATAGCGCAATGGACACCTACGACAGGGATACCTTCCGTTTTTTCAGTCCCAGCAGGAAGATGCTGGTCGAAATGTTCCGCAAATTCTCCCTCGCACTGGCCTGCCTGCTGTTCTTCTTCATCGGAGCTCCGCTGGGCGCCATCATTCGCAAGGGCGGCCTCGGCACTCCTGTCATAATCTCCACTCTGCTCTTCGTGGGCTACTGGGTGATCGACACTACCGGCGTCAAGCTCGCCCGTGACGGCAACATGAACGAAGCCATAGGCGCCTTCATATCTTCGATGGTGCTGCTGCCTGTCGGAGCATTCCTGACATGGCAGGCCACCACCGACTCTCCCCTCCTCACCGCAGAATCATGGAAGGCCTTCGTCCGCAAGGTGCTGAAGCCCGTCGCTGCGTTCTTCCGCCGCGCTTCGAACTTCCTCAGGCGCAAGAAGGGCCGCATCGACATCGTATACATGGGTACTCCGGAGTTTGCAGTAGAGCCGCTGAAAGCGCTCATGGAGCAGACCGACTACAACATAGCTGCAGTAGTGACTGTGCCGGACAAAGCCTCCGGCCGCGGCCTGCAGATGCATGAGAGCGCCGTCAAGAAATTCGCCGTTGAGCATGGCATCCCCGTGCTGCAGCCCGAAAAGCTCAAAGATCCCGACTTCCTCGCCCAGCTTAAATCATACGATCCTGACATGTTTATAGTGGTGGCTTTCCGCATGCTGCCGAAGGAAGTCTGGAGCATGCCTCGTCTGGGCACCTTCAACCTGCATGCTTCCATCCTGCCGCAGTACCGCGGTGCTGCGCCCATCAACTGGGCCATCATAAACGGCGAGAGACAGACCGGTGTGACCACCTTCATGATCGACGAGAAGATAGACACCGGCGGCATCCTCTACAACGACTTCTGCCCTATCGAGGATTACGACAATGCCGGTTCGCTTCACGACAAGCTGGCCGAGAAAGGTTCAGCCCTCGTGGTCAAGACTGCCCAGGCTCTGGTGAAGAAGAAGGTCAGCCCCGCGCCGCAGGTGGCCTTCAGCGAGCTCAAGCCCGCCCCCAAGATCACCCGCGAGACCTGCCAGATCAATCTGGACGAAGAAGCTTCTGCAATCTGCCTGCTCATCCGCGGTCTGTCGCCTTACCCCGGCGCCCACCTCAACCTTGTGGCAGAGGACGGCACAGTGACCGACGTCAAAGTTTACGATGCCTTCGTCCCTGCGAGGGAAGAGCAGCTTGAAAAAGGTCAGATAGCCACCGACGGCAAGACATACCTTTCAGTAGGCTGCGCAGCCGGCAACATAAGGATCATGGACATCCAGCTGGCCGGCAAGAAACGGCTCAAGATTGAAGAGTTCCTGAAGGGCTTCAGGGATGCTTCGAAATATCATTTCGAATGACTACAGTAATACTGGCGAACGGAGAGTTCCCCTCTTCTGAGCGGACCGCCGGCTGCCTCGCACAGGCCGACAGGCTCATCTGCTGCGACGGAGCCGCAAAAAGGCTGCTGGAGGCCGGCATCGTGCCTGACCTTATCACAGGCGACATGGACTCCCTCCCTCTCCCCCTCCAGGAGCGCTATGCTGACATCATCCGCCCGGACAGGGACCAGGAGACCAACGACCTTACCAAAGCGTTCAAGGCCGCCGTCAATCCCCTTCCCGACTCCATCCACATCCTCGGAGCCACAGGAAAACGCGAAGACCACACTATGGCCAACGTGTCGCTGCTGGCCGACTATGCTGCAGAGCTTGCAGGCAGCGGCTGCGACATAGACATGATTACCGAAAGCGGCGTCTTCAGAGCTTTCTATGCAAAAGACGCTGTCTTCAGCTGCCCCGCCGGTGTCGAGATTTCTATTTTTGCCTTTGACAATTCGCTCCGCATGAGCTGCGAAGGGCTGGTGTATGACACAAGCAGAGTCGCCTTCGACACATTGTGGAAGGCGACTCTGAATAAAAGTCTTTCTGAAAGCTTTTCACTCCACCTCAACCATCCGGCCAAGGTTATAGTGTTCATCAGCAATCCCGACTAAGCTTTCTTCGGTTCGTGTTTATACTTGAACAG
>JAFZKU010000016.1 GCA_017551785.1 Bacteroidales bacterium
CTTGTCAAGAAATACAAATACAGGACAGCGAACGAGCTGTTCTCGGCTCTGGGTTCCGGAGCTGTCGACATCGCCGACATCAAGACCTTCCTGCAGGACAAGGCGTCCCGCGTCCAGGAGGCTGTGGAGAGCCGTGTGACCCACACCCTGCGAAAGACCGATTCTTCCGACTATCTGGTAATCGGCGGCAACAAGTCGCTCAAGAATGTGGACTACAAGATGGCCCGCTGCTGCAACCCGGTCTTCGGCGACGAGGTCTTCGGCTTCGTGACCGTCAACGACGGCATCAAGATCCACCGAATGTCCTGCCCCAACGCCGCAAGGCTGCTGACGCTCTATCCCCACAGGGTGCAGAAAGTGCGCTGGAAAGAAGACGCCAGCACCAACAGCTTCCAGACTACACTGCGAGTCATAGTGGATTCAGACTCTGCGGTGAATGAAGTGATATCGACTATAAGCAATTTCAAGGCTTCGATAAGGTCGTTCTTCGTGAAGGACGCAAAAGACGGCGCGAAGGAAGTCAGTGCGACCATCTTCGTGCCCGGCAACCTCGAGCTCGACAAGATAACGGCCTCCCTGAAGAAACTCAGGGACCTGAGACAGGTGACCAGATTGTAGATGGAGCAGCCGGGCAACATATTCATCAAAGGAGCAAGGGCCAACAACCTGAAGAACTTCGACCTCTCGATCCCGAGGGGCAAGTTCATAGTTATAACCGGCATCTCCGGCTCCGGCAAGTCTTCGATTGCTTTCGACACCATATATGCGGAGGGCCACAGGCGTTTCGCGGAGAGCCTGTCTTCGTTTGCACGCCAGTTCCTCGGCAGGATGACCAAACCTGCAGTGGACTACATAACTGGAATCCCCCCTGCGATAGCAGTGGAGCAGAAGGTGAACACCACCAACCCCCGCAGCACCATAGCCACCACCACTGAGGTGTATGACTACCTGAGGCTGCTGTTCGTCAATGCCGGCCGCACCTATTCGCCCGTCAGCGGAAGGGAGGTGGTCTGCGACACCGCCAAGGGAGTGCTGGATTACCTGCTTTCGCTGGGCAAAGGCACCGTGGCCCTGATAGCCTCCAGGATAGACTGCGACGCTTCATCTGAAGTGGAGCAGCTGCTCTCCCTGAAGGAAGAGGGCTTCTCCAGACTGGTCGATGTGGCCAGCGGCGAATTCTTCAAGATAGACGAGCTGCTCTCGTCCGGAAAGAAAACCGGCCTGGCCGGTACGGCACTTCTGATCGACAGGGTGACGGTGGCCGAAGACGACGACTTCCGTTCGCGCGTGCTCGACTCCGCCCAGACAGCCTTCGCCAAGGGTAAAGGTTATATATTCGCAGGAACGGCGGGGCGGATGCGCTCCTTCTCCAACATCTTCGAGGCCGACGGCATAGTGTTCGAAGAACCCACCGAAAACTTCTTCAGCTACAACAGTCCGCTGGGCGCCTGCCCGGTCTGCGGAGGCTACGGCAAGATCCTCGGCATCGACGAGAACCTGGTGGTGCCGAATCCCACCCTCAGCGTCTACGAAGGGGCGATAGCCTGCTGGAGGGGAGACGTGATGGGCCATTGCCTGAATCAACTGGTGGAGAATGCCTACCTCTTCGACTTCCCCATCCACAAGCCTTACAAAGACCTCACCCGGGAGCAGAAGGACCTCCTCTGGGAGGGCAACGAATATTTCGACGGCATCAACACCTTCTTCGAGTGGGTGCGCAAGAACCGCTACAAGATACAGTTCAACTATATGCTGAGCCGCTACACCGGCAAGACTGTCTGCCGCTCCTGCGGAGGGACACGCCTGCGCAAGGAGGCTCTCTATGTCCGCGTCGGCGGCAAGAACATCGCCGAGGTTATGGATATGCAGATCAGCGACTTGAAGGACTACCTCGACTCTCTCGACAATCTGCTGACTGACTACGAGAAGGCCAAGGTGGCGGTGCCGCTGAAGGAGCTGAAGATGCGTGTGGGCTATATGATGGAAGTGGGGCTGGGATACCTTACAATGTCCCGCCCGTCCAACACTCTGAGCGGCGGCGAGAGCCAGCGCATCAATCTGGTCAGCTCGCTGGGCAACAACCTGGTGGGCTCCCTCTACATCCTCGACGAGCCGAGCATCGGCCTGCATTCCCGCGACACCGAGCGGCTCATAGGAGTGCTCAAGAGACTCCGCGACTTGGGCAACACCGTCATTGTGGTGGAGCACGACGAGCAGATAATCAGGGCTGCCGACATGCTGATAGATGTAGGGCCGTACGCCGGTCTTTACGGAGGGCAGATCGTATATCAGGGCCTTCCTGACGGCAGCGGCAGCTACAACGGCGATTCCATCACCATCGACTATCTTCAGGGCCGCAGGACCAAGTACATGCCGGCCGCCAAGCGCCCCTGGAAATATGCCATTGAGATCTGCGGGGCTGCCGAGAACAACCTCAAGAACATATCCGTCCGCTTCCCCCTCAACTGCCTTTCCGTAGTGACGGGAGTGAGCGGCAGCGGCAAGTCTTCTCTGGTGGGAGACATCCTTTACCCGGCGGTCTACCGTCACATCAACCAGATAGGGGAGAGACCCGGGGCTTACCGCGAGCTGAAGGGAGACCTGAACAGGATTACCTCGATTGAATATGTCGACCAGAACCCCATAGGCAAGAGCAGCCGCTCCAACCCCGTGACCTATCTGAAGGTCTACGACGACATCCGCAAGCTCTTCTCCGAGCAGCCGTACGCCAAGATGAACGGCTTCGGACATTCCCATTTCTCATTCAACATAGACGGAGGACGCTGCCCCGACTGTCAGGGAGAAGGTGTGATCCGCATCCAGATGCAGTTCATGGCCGATGTCACTATGGTGTGCGAGAGCTGCGGCGGGCACCGCTTCATGCCGGAAATCCTCGAAGTCCGCTACAAGGACAAGAACATAGACGATGTGCTGAACATGAGCGTCCGAGAGGCTGTAGAGTTCTTCTCTGCCCAGGAAGACGCAGCAGCGAAGAGGATTGCTGAAAAGCTGCAGCCGCTGGTCGACGTCGGGCTTGCATATCTCAAGCTCGGGCAGAGCAGCAGCACGCTGAGCGGCGGCGAAAGCCAGCGCATCAAACTGGCTTCATTCCTTTCGAAGGACGCATCGGCCAAGGACCATATCCTTTTCATCTTCGACGAGCCCACTACAGGCCTTCATTTCTACGACATAGAGAAGCTGCTCAAGTCGTTCGACGCGCTGATAGCGAAAGGCCACTCCATCGTAGTGGTGGAGCACAATATGGATGTGATAAGGGCGGCGGACTGGATAATCGAACTAGGGCCTGATGCCGGCGACAAGGGTGGAGAACTTATTTTCGAAGGAACGCCCGAAGAGCTGGCGAAGCATCCTGAATTCCCTACGGGCAAGGCTCTTCAGGGATAGTACTATTCTTCGTCTTCGTCAATTACCATGTAGCGCTGGTTGCCGAAGTAACTCATGGCTTTACCCAGCAGTTCCACCATATCTTTATTTCCCTTCTGGTCGTAATAGAACGCGATCAATTCCATGTACATCGTAAGGATGGTGGCGTCTTTCTTTATCACCATAGTCGAAGGGTCGAGGTCCAGCCCCTGCACCGACATCATGGTGGAAAGACTGTCCTGAAGGAAGATTTCTCCCTTGTGGAATACGTTCAGGTAGAAAAGTATCTTGCCGTTCTCCACATATACCGGCACGAAGCCTCCCTTGAAGCAGAGAGGGTAGATGGGCAGTCCGGCTGCGTGGGCCACCGCGAAGTAGAGTACAGAGATGGCCACAGGGTTGCCCCTGCGCTTCTCTATCACATTGATGAGCAGTGAGTTGTCTTCAGAGAAAGAGAAGGGGTCGGTAGTGGTGAAGTGATATCTGTTGTAGAAGATATGATTGAAGATGCGGGCGTTCTCCACGGCGGTCTTGTCTTCCGAGGTCTCGCTCATTATTTCGCCGATGAGCGGAATGAGGTCGTCGTAGAATGCGGCTCTCTTGTATCCCGGGGTGATCAGGGCGCTGATGAGGTAGGCCCCTTCCAGCAGGGTGGCCTCTTCTTTCTTCGCGAGGGCGGCATACTGCTCCAGCTGGTCCAGCACCGATGCGGCGCTGTAGTATATGAACTTGCGGTTGATGGCATCCCTGCGGGCCTCGTCCTTGGTGTCGATGGCCATGTTGCGCAGCGCGTCTAGCAGTTCGGGCCCGCCCTGCCGGAGCTTCTTGTCCAGCGCGGAGGCTACCTGAACGTCCGGATCGTCGAACAGGTCAACAAGGTATTCGAGGTCTTTGGTGTCTGTCGTCATGCGGTGAGAGAATCCAGTGCGTAAACGATGAGCTTTTCGATGTACGGCTTGTAGTCGGGGATGCTTTCGAGACGGAAGCGGTTGGCTATGGCGCAGCAGATGGTGGCTGCATGGTGCCCGAGCATGGAAGCGATGCCGACTATGGCGGAGTTCTCCATCTCGATGTTGGTCATCTTGACTCCGTTGTATTCGAATGTCTCGAGCTTGGCGATGAAATCGGGGATGGTGAGGCCCATGCGGATCGAGCGGCCCTGGGGACCGTAGAAGCCCGGAGCGGACATCGTTATGCCCCTGGCGCAGCCGGGGAACTTGGCGAGGATGTCCTTGCTTGACCAGACGCAGTAGGGGGTGGCCAGGCGGGGAGTCCAGCCCATGTGCTCCATGAAGGCTTTCTCCATGCCGCTGTCGCTGACTTTTTCGCCGCCTTTATACCAGTTGAGGAGACCGTCGATGCCCAGACCGACTTCCGACAGGACGAAGCCGCCGAGCGGGATGTCGGGGCGGACACAGCCGCAGGTGCCGATGCGGAGGATTTGCAGGGCCTTGTGGCTTTCCTTCTGCTGCCTGGTTGCGAAATCTATATTGGCCAGGGCGTCCAGCTCGTTCATCACAATGTCGATGTTGTCGGTGCCGATGCCTGTCGACATCACGGTGATGGCTTTGCCGTGGTATCTGCCGGTGATGGTATGGAATTCCCTGGAAGCTTTGTCGCAGACAACGCTGCCTTCGTCGAAGTATTTGGCTATGGCCGGGACGCGGTTCTGGTCGCCGACCAGGATCACTGTGTCAGCGAGGTCTTCCGGCAGGATGTGGAGGTGGAATACAGAGCCGTCGGAATTGATGATAAGTTCAGATTCAGGAATTCTTCTCATGTTCTTGCTGGTATTTTTTAATCTTGCCGTTTTTCTTGTTCTTGCGGAGGATGTGGTAAGCTATCACTTCCGACTCGTCGCGCCAGATGTATCTGATGGCGATCAGCAGCAGTATTACGCAGACGATGGGGAAGAGGGTGGGGACGGTGAACTTGTACACGCTCTTGAACTGGAAGTAATACACCAGTATCCACGCCTGATATGCAATCAGCAGCAGTATGTTGATTATGCAGATGCGTATCTGGAGTATCCTGGCCTTGTAGTAGAATATCGCTATCACGCTCAGAGCCATCGTCACGAAGGTGAATATGATGAACTGCGAGCGGTTCACGAACTTTATGGCGTAGCGGGAAAGCTCCTGGCCTCCGTCTGCGTCAGGCACCATCACATAGCACATGTCCGCGCTGAACATCGAGATCAGAAGTCCGGCGCAGATAAGCAAAAGTAAGGTCTGGAAACGCTGCCACATACGTATTAAGCCGCTAATTCGTACAAATTTAATAAAAAAACCTTGAAGGGTGTTACTGCTGCTGTTCGGTGCAGTACTTCTTGATGACGCTGTAGGCGTCGGCGATACCCAACTCGCCGGCCTTGCTCATGTCGAGACAGCCTTTCTCCTTGTCCTTGAGGTATATCAGCACCAGTCCGCGGTTGTAGTAGGCTTCCGGGATATAAGGATAGAGGTCGATAGCCTTAGTGTACTGGTTGATGGCAGTCAGCATGTCTTCGCTGAGGCAGAACAGGTTGCCGAGGTTGTAGTATGTGTAGGGGAATTCGGGAGCCACCTCGGCTGCCTTCATGAAGTCGCTGATCGCGGCTGAGTAGTCGTAGGTCCTGACGGTGCTGTTGTCGGAAACAGTCACCCTGGTTGAAGCTGAGTTGTCGAGCGACAGCACCCTTATGTTGTTGTCCATCGACGAAATGAAATCGGTCATGTCGGCCTGCAGCACTCCGCGGTTTATGTAGAGGAATTCATTGTCCGGCTCTTTCCCTACAGCTTCGTTGTAGCATGCCATGGCAGTGTTGAACTGGCTCTGCCCGGTCTCGAGCAAGGCCTTTGCAAAGAGGTTCCCGACCGTCTTGCCGGTCAGCACTTCATGGTTTACCGAAGCCAGCTTTGCAGGAATGTTGTCAGCGACGTTTTCCTTGTCGGCCGTCAGAGTCATGTCGACTGGCACTTCGGCGTAGAAAGCGTCAAGCTTTTCGTACTGGAGTTTGTGGGACAGCGCAGTAAGGTCGGTGATGACGGCTTCGCCGGCGGCTGCGAATCTGTACAGAGGCTTGAGCCCGATGTCGACGTCGCGGTACTGCAGCAGTTCGTTGTCGAAGTTTTTCTTGGCGAAGTCGGCGTCGAAATCGATCAGGTGGCTGTAACTCTGGGTAGTGTCGGCGAAGGCTTCATATCCTTCCTTGGTGGAAGTGTTCTGCTGGTATTCCCTGATCTTGGCCCTGGCTATCTCGTAGTCTCTTTCCGATGCGGCCCACTGCCCGAGCATGTTCCTTGCGTATGCGCGGTTCATGTATGCCTTGGCAAAGTCCGGGTAGAGCTCGATGGCCTTGCTGTAATCGTTGATGGCATTCTCATAGCGGCGCATCTCCAGGAAAACCGAAGCTCTGTTGAAATAGGCCAGCACATTCTCGGAGTTGATGTTTATGACTCGGTCATAGTCGTCCAGCGCCTTCTCGAAATCTCCGATCTGGGAATAGATCAAGGCCCTGTTGTAGAGCGTCAGCGCATTGCCAGGGTCGTCTCTCAGTACCTTGTCAAGGTCGTTCAGCGCTCCCTGGATGTCCTTGCTGTCATATTTCATCAGACCGCGGTTGAAGTAAGCCAGCGTGTTGGTGCTGTCGAGCTGGATGGCGGTGTTGAGGTCGTCTATTGCATCGTCGTACTGCTCGCGCAGGGCGTAGATGCGGGCCCTGCGGACATATGATTCAGCGTCGTAGCGGTCAAGCTTGATGGCCATGTTGTAGTTGTCGAGGGCTTTGGTGGTGTCACCAAGGAATAGGTAGCAGGCGCCGCGGTTGAGGTATGCAGCGCCATCTTCA
>JAFZKU010000160.1 GCA_017551785.1 Bacteroidales bacterium
ATAAGCACTCCCTCCTTTACGCGGATGCGCAGCCCTGCGAACATACAGCTGCCGAGCACGTACTGCAGCGGCTTGGCGGCCAGCAGTTCGTCCTCCATCGCCACGAGGCGCAGCATATGCTCCTGGGGAATCTCCTTTTCGGGCTCGCTGAGGATTTTGTAGCGCTCGATGGCGAGCACATGGCAGACTACGCTTTCGGCTATGGCCTTGGCCTCCTTCTCCGAGTACAGAGACTGAAGCTTCTGCGCAAGGGCCTTTATGTAGCTGCCGACAGTCATGGCGTTATCTTGCGCTCTCTATCAGCTCGGTGAAGAAACTCTTTATGTCGATGCCGGCAACCCTGACCATCTTGGGCACGAGGCTCATGCGGGTCATGCCGGGAGTAGCGTTGATCTCGAGGAAATACACTCCGTCTTCGGCCATTATGTAGTCCATCCTGACAAGGCCGGTGCAGCCCAGGTGGCGGTAGATCTTTTCAGTCCAGTAGCTGATGTCGGCTTTCTGGGCGTCAGTGATTTCTGCCGGGCAGACCTCTTCGCTCTTGCCGAGGTATTTGGCTTCGTAGTCGAAATATTCGTTTTCGGTGATAATTTCGGTGACGGGCAGGACGGTAACCTTGCCTTCAGAGGTGAACACGGCCTGAGTCACCTCGCGGCCAGAGACAGCTTTCTCGATCAGCAGAGTGTCACTCTCATTGAAGGCAGCCTCGATAGCTGCAGGCATGTCGGAAGCTTTCTTGACCTTGGTGACGCCGAAGCTGCTGCCGCCGTCGGAAGGCTTCACGAAAACAGGGAGTGAAAGTTTGGAGACGATGGCGTTCACATCATAGGCTTCACCCTTGTGGAGGAACACGTCTTCTGCCATCTTGACGCCTGTGTCGCGAAGGAAAGTCTTGCAGGAATATTTGTTGAAAGCCACGGTGCATACGAAAGAAGAGCAGGTGGTGACGGGGATGCCCATCATCTCGAAATAGCCCTGCAGCAGGCCGTTCTCGCCGGGGATGCCGTGGATCATGATGCAGGCCACGTCGAAGCGGACGCCGTTGCACGAGAACGTGCCTTTGTCCACAACTCCGAGCACCCTCATCTTTTCGTTGCTCTCATCCTCCCAGTCTATCAGCAGCCAGTTGTCTGCATTGAAAAGGACCTCGTAAACTTCGTATCTGTCCCTGTCTATAGAAGATGCGGCGTACCTGCCGCTCAATATTGATATCTCTCTTTCGGAAGAAGTACCTCCGTAAATAACTGCTACGCGTTTTTTCATCTCACTAATTAAAGAAATCGTCTTCAGGATCTGTCGAACCGCCGGCCGAGAGGTCGTCATCTCCACCTGTGCAGGCGAAGCTCATGCTCCAGCCTACAGGAGGCACGAAGCTCTCGCCGTTGCGGATGCCGATGCTCTGGTCTGCTATAACCTTCTGCATGAATATACCCCAGATAGGAAGGGCCATGTAGGAACCGCCTCCGTAGGCCAGGCTCTCGAAGTGCACCTGACGGTCTTCGGCGCCCACCCACACACCGGCGGTGAGCTTCGGGATATAACCGATGAACCAACCGTCGCTCTGGTCGTTGGTGGTGCCAGTCTTGCCGGCGGCACCCTCGATGCCGTATTTCCAGCGCAGGCGGCTGGCCGTACCCTCGTTGACGACGCCCTGCATCAGGTTCACCATCAGATATGCGGTAGGGTCGCTGATGGCCTCGCGCTTGCGGGTAGTGAAGTTGGCCAGCAGGTTGCCGGAATTATCCTCGATACGCTCCACGAAATATGAATTGACGAACACGCCTCTTGAAGGGTATGTGTTGTATGCCGACACCATCTCCATCACAGACATGTCGCAGCTGCCCACGCAGAGAGAGTAGACAGGGTCCATGTAGCTGCTGATACCCAGCTTGCGGCACATGTCGACCATAGCCTCCGGGCCGAACTGTTTCATCAGATAAGCTGAAATATTGTTGGAGCTGTGGGTAAGACCCCATTTGAGGGTCACCGTATTGCCGATGTATTCATTCTTGTCGGTACTCTTCGGGGTCCATACAGAGCCGTCGGCCAGCACGAAGCTGTAGGGGATGTTGACCACCTTGTTGCAGGGAGTGTAGCCCTCCTGCATGGCCAGAGTGTAGAGGAACGGCTTGATGGTTGAACCCACCTGGCGGTATCCCTGGCCGGCATTGTCATATTTGAAGTATCTGTAGTCCGGACCGCCCACATAGGCTTTCACCTTGCCGGTGTTAGGCTCCACCGCAACAAAGGCCGCCCTGAGGAACGACTTGTAATACTTGATGGAGTCGTTGGGGGTCATGACAGTGTCGATGTAGCCTTTCTTGTTCCATGAGAACACCCTCATCTGAGTCGGCTCGTCGAAGGTCTTGAGAATCTCGTTTTCAGACATGCCGGCTTTCTTCAGGCTGGTGTAGCGGTCGCTCCAGCGGCGGCCCTGCTGCATCACGCGTTCGATGGTGGCATTGTCCACACTGTTGGAGAACGGCTTGTTGCGCTTGCCGCGCTGGTCGCTGAAGAACAGCGGCTGGAGGTCTTCGCCCAGATGCTCCCTGATGGCCTCTTCGGCATATCTCTGCATGCGCGAATCAATAGTGGTGTAGATGCGCAGGCCGTCCTTGTCGAGGTTGTAGCTGCTGCCGTCCGGCTTGGTGTTCTTGTTGAGCCAGCCGTAGAGCGGATCTTCAACCCATCTGGTGGAATCTCTGCGGTAGTCTTCCACCTGTGTGTATGAAGAGCGTTTCGGCTTGGTGGCGTTCATGGTCTTGCGCAGCATGTCCCTGAAGTAAGAGCCTATGCCGGCGTTGTGGTCCTGACGCTGATATGAAAGCACTATTGGCAGGGCGCTGACAGAGTCGCACTCGGCCTTGGTGATGTATCCGTATTTCTGCATCTGGCGCAGCACGTGGTTGCGGCGCTCCAGAGACTGCTCCGGGTTGACGGCGGGATTGTAGCGGGTCGGCTTGTTGACTATGCCGACGAGGCAGGCGCTCTCCTCGAGCAGCAGATCGCCAGTCTTCTTGTCGAAGAAGGTGCGGGCGGCGGTGTTGATGCCGTACGCATCGCTGCCGAAGAAGACGGCGTTCAGGTACATGGTCACGATCTCGTCCTTGGTGTAGTTGCGCTCAAGCTTGACGGCGGTGATCCACTCTTTGAATTTGTTCTTGATGAGCTTGAAGTATTTCGCACCGGGGAAGCGGGAAGTGGCTTCGTCGCGGGGGAAGAGGGTCTTGGCCAGCTGCTGGGTGATGGTGCTGCCGCCGCCCTGGCTGGAATTGCGCATCAGGATGGTCTTCACGGCCACGCGGGCCAGTGAGCGGAAGTCGATGCCGGAATGTTTGCGGAAGCGGGCGTCCTCAGTGGCGATAGCAGCGTCTACAAGCGACTTGGGGAGCTCTTCGAAGGTGACGTAAGAGCGGTTTTCTATATGGTATGTATTGAAAACTTCGCCATCACAGCTGATGAGCTGAGTGGCGAGATTTGTCTTGGGATTCTCAAGTTCTTCAAATGACGGGATCTCTGCGAAAGCACCTACCAGAAGCAGGCAGAGCGCCAGTATCACAAACGGCGCCGCAAGCAGTATCCACCACCATTTGACTATTATTTTCTTGGTTTCAAGCTTCATTTCCGAAAAGGTTTGAAGTGCGAATTTAGCAATTAAATTTGGATTATACCTCTATTTATACTTTACTTTGCCCCTCTTTAAAATCGTCACCATGGGAGAGAATCTTGTTATAGTCGAGTCACCTGCTAAAGCTAAAACCATCGAGAAATTCCTTGGTAAGGGCTATTCCGTCAAATCCAGCTTCGGTCACATCCGTGACCTTTCGAAGAAGCAACTCGGTGTGGATGTGGAGCATGGCTTCACTCCCCATTACGAGATTTCTGCCGACAAGAAGAAGCTCGTGACCGAGCTCAAAAAAGATGCCGCAAATGCATCTATGGTATGGCTCGCATCCGATGAAGACCGCGAGGGAGAAGCCATAGCATGGCACCTTTTCGAGACTCTCGGCCTCGACAACAAGAAGACCAAGCGCATCGCTTTCCATGAGATCACCAAGAATGCGATCCTGGATGCAATCAACGCTCCGCGCGACATCGACATGAACCTTGTCAACGCCCAGCAGGCCCGCCGCATCCTCGACCGTCTGGTAGGCTTCGAACTCTCGCCCATCCTGTGGAAGAAGGTTCAGCCCAAGCTCTCCGCCGGCCGCGTCCAGTCTGTGGCAGTAAGGCTCATAGTCGACAAGGAAAGGGAGATCTCCGCTTTCAAGACTTCATCATTCTATAAGGTTGAAGGCACCTTCGTCCCGGAAGGTCTCAGGAGCAAGATAAAGGGCAGCGTCGAGAAGAAATTCGCCGACGAGAAAAAGGCCGTGGCGTTCCTCGACAGCTGCAAGAACGCTTCATTCGAGGTTGCTTCCATCGACACTAAAGAGCTCACCCGCACTCCGGCCGCTCCTTTCACCACCTCTCTGCTGCAGCAGGAGGCGTCCCGCAAGCTCGGCTTTTCTGTAAGCCAGACCATGACGATAGCCCAGAGGCTTTACGAAGCCGGTCTTATCACCTACATGCGTACCGACTCCGTCAACCTGTCGTCGCTCGCCATCAATGCCGCCAAGGCTTTCATAATCGGCGAGTACGGCGAGGAATACTCTAGGCCCCGCAAGTACAAGACCCGCACCAAGGGAGCCCAGGAAGCTCATGAGGCCATCCGCCCGACCTATATCCAGAACGTCAGCATCGAAGGCAACTCCAACGAGAAGAAGCTCTATAACCTTATCTGGAAACGCACCATCGCCAGCCAGATGGCCGACGCGGTGCTTGAGAAGACTGTGGTGGACATCAAGGCTGCCGGCGTATCGGAGCCGTTCGTGGCAGAGGCCGAGAAAGTAATATTCGACGGTTTCCTGAAAGTTTACATCGAGGGCACCGACGACGAAGAGACCGTAGAAGAGGGCATCACCCTCATGCCTTCTATTGTCGAAGGCCAGAAGATGGAACAGAAAGAGATCGACGCAGTGGAGCGCTTTACTCTGAGACCTTCGCGCTACACCGAAGCCAGCCTGGTCAAGAAGCTCGAGGAGCTCGGCATCGGCCGTCCTTCTACCTATGCTCCTACCATTTCGACCATAATGAAGCGCGGCTATGTGGCCAAGGGTGACAGCAAGGGAGAGACCCGCAAATACAACATCTATACTCTCAAAGGAGACAACATCACCACTCAGACCAAGACCGAGACTGTCGGCAAGGAGAAGGGCAAGTTGTTCGCCGAGAACATCGGAATGGTGGTGACAGACTATCTGGACGAGAACTTCCAGTCTATCATGGACTACGGTTTCACCGCCCAGGTGGAGCAGGACTTCGACGACATCGCCAACGGCAAGAAGGTATGGAACGAGGTGATAAGCGACTTCTACACTGATTTCCACAATACAGTCGAGGAGAAGCTCAGCGACAGGGCCCACACTCATGCGGAGCGCCGCATCGGCATCGACCCTGCCAGCGGCAAGGTGCTCATTGCCCGTATGGGACGCTTCGGCCCGCTGGTGCAGAAAGGCGAGAACGACGACCCTGACAAGCAGTTCGCAAGCCTAAAGAAGGGCCAGCTGATCGAGAACATCACCGTCGAAGAAGCTGCCAAGCAGTTTGAGCTGCCCCGCACCGTGGGCACTTACGACGGCATGACCATCACCGCCGCCATCGGACGTTTCGGCCCGTACATCAAATACGGTTCAGAGTACGTCTCACTGGGCAAACTTTACGATCCTGTACAGATTACTGAAGATGAAGCTATCGTTCTGATCGAGGACCACAAGCAGAAAGAGATCAAGAAGCACATCGCAAGTTTCGGAGACATCGAGGTGCTGAACGGACGCTTCGGCCCCTACATCAAGCAGGGCAAGAACAACTACAAGATCCCGAGAAGCATCAATCCTGAAACTCTTGACGAGGAAGCCTGCAAGGCTATCATCGCAAAAGCCGAAAACAAAAATAAAACTCTATGATATCTCACCAGCTCGACCCTACCGACAGGAGGATTCTGTCTTTCCTCATCAAGAACGCAAGACTTCCGTATCTTGAGATCGCCCGCGAATGCGGTATTTCCGGCGCCGCCATCCACCAGCGTGTACACAAGATGGAGCAGATGGGCATTATCACAGGCTCCAGGCTGCTCGTCAAGCCGCAGGCTCTCGGTCTGAACGTCTGCGCTTTCATCGGCGTGAGCCTGTCCAGGGCCAACGCCTACTCACAAGTAATCGAGACCCTCAAGCAGATCCCCGAGATAGTGGAGTGCCACTTCATCACTGGCAACCACGCTCTCATGCTCAAGATCTACTGCAAGGACAACGATCACCTGATGCACGTGCTCATCGACACCATCCAGAACATAGACGGAGTCGAGCGCACCGAGACCTGGATCTCACTCGAAGAAGCCCTCGAAAGGCAAGTCTCCATCGACGACACCAGAGCCGTCCGTCCCAAAGCCACCTCAGCCAAGAAAGACACCCGCAAGAAATCCTCAAAGTAGCCCGAACCCGTATCGTTCCCCAAGGAACGAGCATAATTTCTCCGGGCACTGTCACCATTCCCCCGGCACGCGCATCATTCCCCCGGGCACTGTCACCATTCCTCC
>JAFZKU010000161.1 GCA_017551785.1 Bacteroidales bacterium
CGGCAAGGGTCTGCATGCCGAGTACTTCAACGGCACCACATTTGGCGGCGGCGTCGTTGCTACCGTTGATTATGACGAGCCGCTCTCGCTGAACACCACATCTCCCGCCCTCGCCCATGAGGACTGCGCATGGACCGACGGTCTCAACCTCACCGACTTCTCAGCCCGCTACAACGGAAGCTTCACCGCCGACTACACAGGCGACATGATTTATACCGTCCGCGGCAGCGGCAGCTATGTTTTCAAGGTTAACGGCAAGACCATAGCCGAGCAGGCAGGTTCTCCTGCCGGACGTTTCGGCGGTTTCGGCGGCTTCGGAGGTTTCGGACGCGGCTTCGCTTCCACCACCTTCCCCGTTGTTGCCGGCCAGACCTATGAGGTAAGCATCGAGCTCACCCAGCCGCAGGCAAGGTCTGCATCATTCAGTTTCGACCTCTACAGCCGCCGCCCGGTTGACTTCCAGGGCGTGGCCGAGCGTGTCAAGGACGCTGACGTAATCGTTATGGTAAGCGGCATCTCTCAGAATCAGGAAGGCGAGGGCCGCGACCGCACCAGCATAGAGCTTCCCGACATCCAGAAAGAGCTGCTCGCAGCCATGGATGCTACCGGCAAGCCCGTAATTCTCGTGAACGTATCCGGCTCTGCGATTGCCTTCGGCAGTGTGGAAAAAGAATATGACGCCCTCGTACAGGCATGGTACGGCGGTCAGGCCTGCGGCCTCGCCGTTGCTGACGTGCTCTTCGGCGACTACAACCCAGCCGGCCGTCTGCCCGTCACCTTCTATGCTTCTGACGATCAGCTGCCCGACTTCACCGACTACTCTATGGAAGGCCGCACCTACCGCTACTTCCGCGGCGAACCGCTCTACGCCTTCGGCTACGGCTTGAGCTACACCAGCTTCAGCTACGGACAGGCCAAAGTTGCCGGCAAGCCCGCGAAGATGACTCTCACGGTGCCCGTAACCAACACCGGCGAGCGTGACGGTGAAGAAGTTGTCCAGGTTTACGTCAAGAGCCTCGACAATCCCGACGCTCCCATCAAGGCCCTCAAGGGCTTCGCGCGCGTAAAGATCGCAGCCGGTCAGACAGCTGAAGTCAAGGTTGAGCTCGGCAGCAGCGCCTTCGAATACTATGACGCAGCCATCGACGAACTCTCTATCAAGCCCGGCCGCTACCAGCTTCTTTACGGCGGCTCGTCACGCGACGCCGACCTGCAGGCAGTTGAAGTAACCGTCAAAGGGTAGTTCACCTATGTATATTAGAATTTTTGCTATCTTTGTCAGATAATTACAAATGCCATTTGATGATGAGAAATCCTGATCACTTGGTAGCCCGCTGCCTCAAGCAGTTGTTATTATTTGTAGTGATTATGTCTTTTGCTCTCATTCTGAGTGCAAAAGCGTCCGCCCAGGAGGCTTCCGCAGGAGTCGATTCCAGTTTCGCTCTGCGCACCAACCTTCTCTGGGACGCGACAGCCGAACCCAATATAGCAGTTGACGTACGCGTGGGAGACCATGTCACCCTCGGCGTTGCCGGCGGTTTGAAGCCCTGGCCGCGCTGGGCATTCTGGGACTGGGACAATTCCGGAGACAACAAGCACTGGCGCAATTTCGCAGTGGTCCCCCAGTTCCGCTGGTGGCCCGAACACGTCTGGGATGGCTGGTTCGTAGGGACAGATTTCATCTACACACACTACAATGTCGGAGCCGTGCGTTTCCCGTTCGGCATGTATCCCGATGTCCGCGATTTCCGTCTTCAGGGTTCGTTCTGGGGCGGAGGGCTTCTGGTCGGCTGGTCATGGTGGCTCACCGACAACTGGCGCATCGAGACTGAAGCCGGCCTGGCGGCAGGCCTTGCAGCCTACGACCGCTACGACTGCCCCCACTGCGGCACCAAGCTCGGCACCGAACACAAGGCTGCCCTCGTTCCAAAACTCGGTGTCAACATAGTATGGCATCCCAAGAAGAAAAACAAGCGAGAAAACAAATAATCCAATAAATCAATAATATCATGAAACGTATCCCGTTCTTCTTAATCACTATGGCACTCGCACTGTTCATCGTCAACGGCTGCGAGCGCGAAGATTTCAGCAACCCCAATTATGACCCTGAGACACAGACGGTCATGACTAATCTGGTGTTTAACATTTCTACAGCTACAGCCAAGACCAAACAGTCTGCCGATGCTACTCAGGCGACTACAACCAGTCCTTTCCTCGGCATCAACCAGAGCGTCCTGCTGACCTATGTGCTTCCAAACCCCGGTAAGATACTCGCTGCTGACGCAACTTCTCCTAAGGCTTTTGACCTGGCTGAATTAGCTTCTGCAGGTACACTCAGCTCAACAGAATCAAGGCGTGTTATTGAAATGTCCCTTCCGCTGAATACCAACACATTGCTGTTCTACGGCCGCGCAATCCCCGGAAATACATATGGCAACTATACCGTGGATGAATGTTATGGACATCTGGACACTTACCAAATGTCTGAATCTTCCGGATCTGGACTTTTCACCCTCGGTAAACAGCTCCAGGATGAGGAGAAATCCAAGTTCTATGCTGCCGAAAAACTCTTCGCCGGTATCTTCTCTCTCATCATGAACACAAACCTCATCGGTTCAAACCATGTTGCAATCTCAGGCGCTGCAGCTCCCACAGGAGTGACAAATACATACAAGTTCGACGTAAGTACTGAACAGTACCCCGAACTTGACTGGGCGACCTATGGTAACGCAACAAACAGTCCCGTAGAGACCGGCCATAGTCTTTACCCTCTTGAGGTCAAGCTCAAGACTGCATACAATCAGATGACTACCATTAATTCAGAAGGAGGAGAGTTGCGTGCCGGTTCCGGAGAAGCAATAATAAGGACCATCCAAGACCTATGGACTGTAGTCAACGAGGTCCGTTGCGCCGAGCCCCTCAATCAGGCTGAGGCTGTTGCCAAGTTCCTTGCAAACAGTATCTTCATCCGCATCAACAAATATTTTTACGCTGCATCCCTGCCTGGAGACGGAGCTCCTATAACTAATGTATCATTCCAGACCATGTCTAATCCTAGTGATAATAATGGCATAATCGAGATGTTCCAGTCGGCTGCTGAAGTTGCGGCTCAGCCTGATGTCTCAGGTCAGACATACACTGACGTATGGCCTTCTGCCAGCGAACTGTCAAGCATCGCCGGAGTCGTCCCCGCAAACTTTCCCTTCAACTTCAACCTGCCTCGCGGTGCCTCACACATGGCTTTCGACAAGACCCGCAAGATTTTCTACTATCCTGCTACTTTCAATACCTCCGGAATGGGCGGCGTGATGGAAGGAGGACAGTTCAACGCTGAGAGCTATTTCTATCCAGCCGAACTGCTTTATTTCGGCAACAGCCCTATCAGAACTTCTGACAAGGACCGCAAGGTATCTGATTATCCTCAGGGTGCCGGACAATGGAGCGCCGAAGCCAGCTGGGATTCTGGGATCTGGACCGGTCAGGCCGTTAAGGCTTCTACCCGCAGCGTGGCCATGAAATATAATATCAACTACGGCACAGCACTGCTCTCTTCTCAAGTTCAGTACGGCGTAGGAACGCTTAAAGACAACAACCGTGTTGTACAGGCGGAACTTCAGGGTTTAGACCCTAGCAATCTCCCGTCTACATTCACTGAACAGGACAACGAGATCGCAGTAAACGCCACTTCATTCAAGTTCACTGGCATCATAGTAGGCGGCCAGAGCCAGAATGTCGGTTGGGACTTCCTGCCCGTAGCAACCGGCTCTACTCCTAAATACACCTATGGTTTTGTTTACGACAGGGCCGTTCCGGAAGCTGCTCAGTCAATACCCGTCAGTGGAGCTTCGCAGCCCAACTATACCATGCTGTTCGACAATTTCAAGGGCACAGGCCAGACGGACGGCATCTGGAATGCCGATACTCAAGATCCTGTATATGTCGCTCTTGAATTCCAGAACAATTCCGGCAGGGATTTCTATGGCAACCACAACCTTATCCAGGACGGCGGTTATTTCTATCTTATTGCAGAGCTTAATCCCGAAAACGCAACCGGAACCGCTCCTGTATGGCCTACCAACTACGTCCTGCCTCCTTATAAAGCTGACGGCACATCAAATCAAGTTACCCGCGTATTCATGCAGGACTATATGACAAGCGCCGTATTCACCCTCGGTGTGAATTCACTCAAACACGCATATCTGACTGTTCCTGACCTCCGCGCCGGTTCAATGACTCTCGGTCTGTCCGTAGATGTCAACTGGAGCACCGGTCTCTCATTCGACGATGTCATTCTTGGAGGCAATTAATCTGAGTGATGACGCGGTTCGTGAAACAGCTTTTAAGTCTTATTCTCGGGGTGGCAGTCTTTGCCGGCTGCTGCCTCGTGGATGAGGACGTACGCGATTGCGAGACCGAATACTTTCTGGATTACGAGATGCTGATGATCACCAACCTCAACACGGAGATCAACACCGAGTTGAGCATCGGCACTGACATCCAGATAGCTCAGGCTCTGAGAACGTACCTCGACGACGTGTTCAACGACTTTGCGCACGACGTCGACCTGGGCTTCTACGACGTCGTACGCGACGAAGTGGAAGGCGATTCCATCCGGCTGCATCACGAAACCCACGTAATGGACGCCAGCGAGTCGAGCTATATGCTTTACATCCCCATCAGGGACTACATGCATCTGGCCGTTGCAAATATCGAGGACAATACTACCATTGACATCGAAGATGGAAACCTCTGCCACAAGGCAAGGCTCTCCCAGAACGTAAGCGACACTGTAAGTTGTCACAACACCGGCATATTCACTGCCCGTCTGCCCATGTACATCCCCGAGGACAAGAGCGAGACGTTCGAAGTCAGCCTGTACATGGCCAACTGCGCCTGTGCGATGGTAATCGACACTATCGGCAGCAACATCACCGACATGAAAGTCTTCGCCACCGGCTTTGCGACTGAATTCAGCATCTGCGACAGCTCATACCGCTTCTCCTACACTCCCGTAGTGAAGGCAGACGAAGTCAAGCTGCCCGATGTTGGTGCGGTCTGCTTCACGACGGTAACATTCCCTTCGAGAGATCCCGAGTATACCAAAGTTTCCATCGAGACCGAAGATCCTTTCATTTCGGAAAGAAGCGAAGACGCGCTTTGGCATCTGTCTGTCTATACGACTCTGGCGGACGGCAGCATCACCGAGACTCTGCTCGGCGTCGGCACTCCGCTCAGAGCCGGACAGTTGAAGATCTTCAGGGCCAAGGTGCTCGGCAACGGCGCAGTACAGCCTGACGACCCTACAGTAGGTGTCAGCGTAGCTCTCGACTGGGAGCCCGGCAACCATCACGAAATCGAACTGTAACACAATGAAGTGCTTCCGTCTGATTCATGTCATACTCGCAGCCTTTGCGGTCTGCGCGCTTCCCTCTTGCGCAGAGAGGGAGGAATATGGCGTGGAAGGCGAAAGACGAGACGTCCCCGTACAACTGGCATTTTCTCTCTTTGGGGACGACATTGCTACCAAGGCAGATGCAGCTTCTCTCACTGAACTTGCAAACCAGGGGCATTTCAGGGGGATGGAGAACATCCGCATCATCCCCTATGCGTCGACAACTGACATAGCGGCTTCAACTGCTGCCATCAGTGTTTCCAGAAACCTACCTGACATCTCAAGCAGTATCGACAATCAGGCATACAGCGGCACTGCCACATACCACACCGGGCTGATCAAGAACAACCACGCCCACCTGTATCCTGACGCCTCTGCGGCCTTGCCCGAAGGCACCGGAGCAGTGCTGATATACGGCAAAGCTCCGCTCATAGGAGCTGCCGACCCTATCTCCCAGAAGCACCTCAACGGCTCCATGATGGAAAGCGGATGGAGCACTGACGGCCTCATTGCAGCTTCAGACCTTTTCTTTGAACCGGAACCGATCTACACCGACAATACCAGTACTGCAGCGGCCCAGATCTTAACTATCCTCAATTACATCGTCAAGTCGGCAAGCTACACCCAGGCGTATTTCTACAAAGTCGGAGAAACGTGGCATACTGCATTCATTTCCGTAACATGGAACGAAGATATAGCCGATGAGACGCTTCGGGATTACTTCAGGTGGATTACCGGCGACTCCCAGCTTATGACCGGAGCTGGCTCCAATCTCGAGTACATGCTGACCAGCCTCTACCGCCGCCTTCTCGACTTCAGCAGCCTTGAGGAAGATGTCTTCAAGCACACAACAGGAGGAGTCCAGTATTCTGCTGTGCTCACTCAGGGCGGTGAAGATACTTTCACCTACAAATATCTCTACGAGAAACTCAGGGATGTGATTGTGGGCCGGTTCGACGATCTTGTCAACAGCGGCGACCTGTCTATCGACGCGACTGATGCAGTGTCTTTTGCCAATGGGGTACTCAAGAATTATCCCCGCTCGCTCGGCCTTCCTTCCGGAGCGGCAGTGCTCAGATGGAAGGACATAGAGTTCGTCCAGGCCTCGGAAGGGCTCGACGGGATCGCTCCCATCAGCCGTTTCTGCTATATGCCTTCGCTCTATTACTTCGCCAGCACTACAATCAGCACATCGGACGACAGGACAATTTACAACAAATACAAACAGGATTACACTACATGGGAGTCAATCCTGGACGAGTACCGGCTCGGAAAAGTTGTTAACTCCAGCACTCACTCTGTGGCTCTCGACGATCCTCTGCAATACTCCTGCAGCATGCTGGTGGCCACAGTCCAGGCCACGGCGACCATCCTTGGGGACAACGACGGTGACAACAGGACTTACTGCAGCGCTGCAGGCACCAACTTCCCCATCACCGGCATCCTCATAAGCAGCCAGTTCAGGCAGAAATACAACTTTACTCCCGACGACAGCTCAGACGAATACAATCTTTACGACAGAAACATCACGGGAGTCTATCTTACCACCTCAGAGTCCGCTCAGATAAGGACTCTGGTGTTCCCCACTCCTGCCGACCGCGACATATATTTCTACCTGGAACTGCGCAACGACAGCGGAGAGTCTTTCACCGGAGCCGAGGGAGTAATAGTCCCCGGCCAATATTTCTACCTCGCCGGCAAGCTTGAGAAATCTACAGACCCGAACCTGCCTCAGGTATTCATGCAGGACCATCTGACTACGGCCAGATGCAGAGTGTCGTCAATGGAAAACGCGCATATATGCGTGCCGGAAATGGGCAGCCCTCAGTTGCAGTTGGGCGTGCAGACTGCTGTCAACTGGAAGATAGGAGCTTCTTCATATGTTATTCTCGATTGACATGAAGGCAAGGACTCTCATATTACTTCTGTTGATCACAGCAATGACAGGCTGTTTAAGGGAGCCGTTGCCCGAGGCGGACAGCGATCTTGGGCTCTACATAGAATTCCCCGGACCGTCTCTGACCCGCGCCGAAGGTGAACTTCCTGCCACAACTGAAGAGAATACTATCCACAGTCTCATAGTATGGGTGTTCCGCTCAGACAGCCATGAGAAGGTTGCCGCCCTCCAGATTCCGGCCAGCGAAATTCCGACAGGTGGCGGAGTACGGCGCTATTCCCTCCCCGTGAGCAGAGACTTTGCCAACGCCAAGCCTGACGTAGACGTATTCATACTGGCCAATGCTGCTTCCATTAATGCCGGAGGCCTCAACGAGAACTCTGACTGGACCACACTTAACAATAGATACTTCGGAGACAATACACTCGATCCGTATCACGGCTTCGGCATCGCAAATCCCGTACATGCGGTGGACGCATCCCTGGGACTCCCCATGAGCGGCTGCGCAAAGAACCAGCACGTCCTCGGCGACGAACCTTCGCTCCGGGTGCCGACGGTCCAGATAGGACGAATGGTGTCCCGCCTCCGCTTCGTTTTCTGCAAGACCCGTACTGAAGGCGGCGGAAACGAGGACATTTCCATCCAGAACGTTATTCTGAAGGCATATCAGATACCTAAGAAAGAATACCTCTTCACCACCGGCAATACCGGCGTAGTAAAAGACCAGGCCCAGCTCAACGACAATTACATCGAGAGCGCCTATATCCAGGCCGGCCCCGCAAACATCGCCGAAAATGATACGCCGGAAAAACTTGTGTACGTCAATCAGGACCCCCAGGCATACGACCAGATGCTCAGCGACGCGGTTGCAGCGGGAGAGCTTACAGACCTTGGTTACACATATCTGCGCGAGAGTGACATCCGACTCATCGGCACAATACAGTATACTATCGCAGGCCAGCAGCGCGAGCGGGAATTCGACATGGCTGCACCTGGCGACTTCGCCCGCAACCACACATGGACTGTGTTCGGATACTTTCTCAGCGGCCGTAACCTTCAGCTGTCGCTCAAGGTCATGCCCTGGGACTACAACATTTTCGACATAGACTTCTCTGAAGAGTCTGTCAACGTTTCTTCCAAGTTTACCGTAGAGGACGATAATAATGTGGAGATGGAAGAGACATCCAAGGACCATTTTAATGTCAAGCTGTTACCTGGAAAGGCAGCGAAGGGACACCTTCATATAACTACTCCCAGAGGTGGCAACTTGATGATTCAGCCGAAGGGAGACGCATACGCCTTCAAGGTAACACCTGAAATGGCTACTATCGACCCCTCGAACAATTCCGGTCGCGTCGACATCGAGATCCGGCGAAACCCTGATCTGGACGAAGACCTGACCGGCAAGTATATAACCCTGTCGTTCTCAGTAGAGGCTGCCGGCGGCCGCTTAATCGACGCCGACACCGAAGCCATCGACAAAGAATACAAATTCATATTGTGAAACGCCTGCTCTCATATCTGCTGATGACAGTCTGTCTGTTCTGCGTTTCCTGCGAGAAGCAGGATAGCGGATGGAACGGCCCTGCCATCGTGCTGACCCTCGACACGGGAGGAGAGCTTGAAACTCGCGCCGGATACGACGGTACCCAGGACGGCGTGGACCGCTACAACGAGAACCTTATCTCGTGGGTTGATTTCTTCTTCTATCCCGGAGGAGACACCCTCTCTGATGCAACATACCACGTCAGAAGGGAATCCGGCAAACGCCGCAGCGACGTAATGAGGCTGGAGATGACCTCCGACCAGATCAATACCTTGATCTTCCCTTCTTTCCCTAAAGACATCCGTACTGCCAAAGTATATGCGATAGTCAATTATCCTTCTGTCATAGTTACAAACGAAAGCGACCTGTCAGGAACGTCCCTTCCTGCGTTACAGGCGCTGGAGGTTTCATCGGACTTCGTATCTCCGTCCAACCACCGTCAGACTCAGTTCGTCATGAGCGGCACGAAGGACATCACCCTCAACGGCCGTTCTCAGGCTCTGGCCGCTTCCGGCACCATAGACCTGAGACGCTATGCCTGCAAGCTCACCGTAGGAGTAGATATCGCAGAATCGGTGACAGTTGGCAACGAAGTGTGGACCCCGATGATCACCGGAATGGAGATATATCTGGTGAACGGCGTGAGCGACGTCAATCTCGCCGGGGAGAAGACCACCGACCCGACTTACTTCTCATACCGCAACAACGCGCTCAGATTCGCATATTCCGACCTTCAGGACCAGATCCATCTTTATTTCGAGAAGTCCGGCAACTTCTACAACACCTACCCCACCTATATGTATCCCCAGCACTGGGAATACGGTTCTACCGAGAGCCCTAACAAGGAGCCTTATCTCAAGCTGGTAGTGCCGTGGGTGAGAGCTGCCGATCCTGCACATGGAATTTCCGGTACTCAGAAACAATTCTATTACAAGATCATAATCCCGAACGACCACCGCGAAGGCTACGCGCGTTCTTTCGTGCGCAACAACTGGTATCATATAAACATCCGCGTCGGCATCCTCGGTTCGGAAACTGACGAAGCCCTGGTAAATGTGGGCGGCTCGTGCTATATATATGACTGGCAGGACAAGAACGTTGTTGTGAAGAATGCCGAGATTGGAAATGCCCGTTATCTGTCCGTCGACAGGGATACTTTGATCCTTCGCAACATTTCCGACCCCATCAACATAGGTTATACCAGCAGCCACCCCGTCGCAATACAAGAACTTAGCGTTACCCGTCCATATTATGGCACTAAAGGTGTCGGAAGTACGGATCTTGGAGGTAAAATATACCTCGACCAGAACGGTGACATATATGAAGCCGGCAGTAAATATCTGAAATATAACGAAGACCAGCAGCGTGCCATCAATAATGGTAATGACTGGCTCAACGACACCGGCACAGCTATCGTTTTCCAGCATACACTTGTAAACGACTATAGCAACTCGATGTTCGACTATTCTCCTTATCGCGTAAGTTTCAGGCTTCGCCACGCCGACAGGCCGGATGATGAAACATTCGAAAAGAATATCATAGTCGAGCAATACCCTGCTGTCTACATCCAGAGTGGCAAGAATTCCGACGAGACTCTGCACTATGTCGGCCATGACAGATGGGGCAACGGAGACAGATGGAACAAAAAAATATATGAGTCCGACTATTGGGGCTATGTATATGTAGACAACGAGCAGATGGTACGTCCTGATGTCAAAGAATCCAACCTGTCTGACTACTACATCAAATACTTTAGAGACACCCTCCTTTATAATCACGGCACTAATAAAGAGGATTACCACTGGCGTGTGGTATGGACCACCAGCGACGCCACAGACATATTCAGGATAACCACGACTGTTCTCCCGGACAATTCTGACTTCGTCATAGGGGACCCCCGCCAGGCTACTGTCGACAACCTGCTCGGCGAGTGGAGCTCTACAGACCCGGCCACCGGCTGGAATACTGCAGATGCGATGGAAGGGGGGCAGCGAACACTTACCTGGTATTATCCTGCCGAAAATTCAGACCGTACCAGAAACATGATGGCCCCGTCCTATCGCATCGCGTCGAAATGTGGCGGCATTGAGTTTGATAACCTCACTCTTGCTCAGGCTCGCAGACGCTGTGCCGCATACCAGGAAGACGGTTTTCCTGCAGGACGCTGGCGTCTGCCCACTCAGGGAGAAATCCACTTCATAGCCACATTGTCGGCCAACAATGCCTTCAGCCAGCTGTTTTCCAGCGGTTCAACCTATTGGTCTGCCAATGGAGGAGTCAAGGTCAACAAAGGCAATGTGGAGAATGTCACTCCCAACACTGCACTTTTACGCTGCGTATACGACAGCTGGTACTGGGGTGAAGATGACCGTTTGCCGCTTGGTACGGACCCTGACACAGGCAAGCCGTACAGGGCTCATTTTTATTGGGGGGACAGACAGCGATGACAAGGAAGATGTGGCTCATACTGGCAGCCTTCTGGCTGATACTCGCCGCCTGCACCCGCATGCCGGAAGAGGCATTGCCGGCCATAGCTGAGGGTGGCGTGGTTGAAGGCGAAAGAGTCACTGTCACATTCACAGTGCCTGGTTTCTCTCCGGCAACAAAAGGATTGGGAGATGGAGGAATGCTGAATACTCTTCATCTGGCAGTATTCGGAGGTTCAGGCTATCTGAAGGAATATGTCGAGGCTACCATTACCGGGAATGGCACTTATACTTATACGGTCGACAGTGAGGAGCATACAGTTCCTTGCTATTCTTACTCAGCAGACCTGGTCATGTCTGACAGCCCCAGGACCATCCATTTCATTGGAAACGGCCCGGCCACCCTGCCTTTCGGCTATGCCCCCGCGGTGATGTCCATGCAGCTTTCCGCAAACGGAGAGATGGGCTACTGGCAGATGCTCTACCTGGAACACGGCATCCGTGCCAAGCGCAATGATGACGGCGACTTTGTAGACAAAGACGGCAATGTAATCCCCGATGGCGGAACTGGCTATATAGCCGACGAGACTACCAGCGCCGCATTACAGGGCATCGTCCTCATCCGCAACTGGTCAAAGATTGTACTGCGGGCAGAGTCCAACTCGAACTTCACCCCTATCAGTTTTGCGGTAGTCAATGTCCCCGCCCGCGGCGCACTGGCACCCTATAGCGCAGATACGGGTTTTATCGAGAATTATCAGAGCCGAGATTTCACATATCTTGACCAGACTGTCAAATATCCGGCGAACCTTCCTCCCGGAACATCGTTCGACGCCACAATACCTTCCGCTGCCGAATTTATCAATGCATCAGGAGATCGCGTAGCTGATGCGACTCAACCGGATGCAGCGGTTTATCTGTACGAACGTCCTGCTCCCAGCGACCGCATACCGCCTTCGTTCGTTATTGTATACGGAACATATGACGACCCTGATGACGAAGAGCCCGCTGCCAATTATTTTTACAAGGTTGACTTGATGGAGACCAGGCAGGAGAGTGAGACTGAATGGGTTTCACGCTATTATCCCCTTTTCCGCAATTTCAAATATCAGATTATCATTCAGAAAATTGCATCTAGGGGACATAATACTCCTGCTGCCGCCGCTGCTTCTGCCGGTAGTGCCGATGTATCGGCCGATGTCACTACCAGCCACCTGTCAGACATATCCGACGGTATAGGCCGTCTGCATGTCACACCCTGGATGGCTAAGACTTTCACAAAAGCTCACGGCCCGAATGATCCCGTCAC
>JAFZKU010000162.1 GCA_017551785.1 Bacteroidales bacterium
CAAGTCCCACCCCCAAGGGCTTGACGATGAAGGCAAGAATCTATCAGGACGGCGATCGTCTCGAACTGGAAGGGGAGTTCAACGAAAACAGAGCCGCAGACGGCAGCAAGTCACCTGTCGTATACAAGCGGCAGTAAAAAAACAGGCATCCATTTGAGAATGGATGCCTGTATCAGAAACTCTGTGAGACCTATTCGATGTTCTTGCGCATGAACATCCAGTCCTGCATCTTGCTTACGCCGGGTTCTTCGCCAGTGAACATCTTTGCGGCTTCCTTGTCGCCCTTGAGCCACCATTTCAGCCATGCAGTTGCTACTTTAGCATAATCGCCGCCGAAAGGCTGCATATAGGTGCCGCCGTGGCCGATGCCGTCAAGGCTGCAGAGGAAGGCAGGCATAGTGCCTGACATCTGCTTGAAGTCATCCAGACCGTTCTCCCAGGCAATATCGGTGTTGCCGCCCAGAATCCAGATAACTGATTTCTGTTTCATCTTGGCCAGGCTGGCTTTGTCGTCACCTCCATTGAAGAAACCGCTGTTCATTACCAGGATGGTTTTGATGCGGGCGTCGTCAGACATGTGGAGAGCCTGCAGGCCGCCGCATGACATACCTGCTGCAGCAATGTTGTCGACGTCGAGTTTACCATAGTAAGGGCTGCTGGGATCGGCATTCTGTGCAATCGCCCACTCAAGAGCCTGCTTCAGACCCGTGGGATCACCCATTGACATCTGAGGCATTCCGCCACCCTGGGGAGCACCACCCATCTGGGGCATACCGCCCGGCATTCCACCCATCGGAGGCATGCCGCCACCCTGAGGAGGACCCTGGGGACGCTGGCCCGGAGCGCCTTGAGGCGCACCTTCGGGACGTTGGCCGGGAGCACCCTGAGGAGGACGCTGACCAGGAGCACCTTGAGGACGAGGTCCGTTCGGAGCACCGCCCATCTGAGGCATTCCGCCAGGCATGGCGCCAGTCTGACCCGGACGCGGACCTTCGATCTGCTGATAGTTGCTGGGGCCGATGGCAACGATCAGGAAGCCTTGCGAAGCAACCTCATTAAGAAAATTGACATGGCCGCTTGGAGAATTTGCGCAACCGCCATTACCCCATACCAGAACGGGCAGCAGATTGTCTTTGCCAAAGACGCTGATGTCCTGAGGGCGGAAAATGGTGTGAGTTGCAAGAGTCGGTTCTTCCATCATGATTGCCTTGTAGGGGCCGGAACCGCCTTCTTCGACAATCCTTGAATTCTGCGCCACGACGGGAGCAGAGACAAGAATCAAAATGGCAGCAACTGCCATTAAAGCATAATGTTTCATAACGTTAATTATATTTAATAATACATGGAACAGATTTAGTATGTTGTCTTGATGCGGGAGGCGGTGAGGGTGATGTTGCGGGTTGAGGGAGCCGGTGCGGGATTGCCCTGGAAGCGTCGGGGCTCGGGAGCGACTACTGTGATGGTGAGTTCGTCCCGGTCGGGGGAGAAGTTGAAGCGGAAGCGCTCCTGGCAGCCGTTGTTGAACAGGGAGAGGTAGTAGGCTCCCAACTCGTCGGCGCCTGTCCATGCGCACCAGCCTGCCGTAGTCATCGGAGTAGTATTCATGGTGTTGGCATACACAGTCCCGCCGAATAGCAGGGTGCGGTCGGTGCTGCCCATCTGCCAGCTATCCAGTCCGAAAGGAATATTGTGGATGGCTTCGCCGGTCTCCAGAGTAAGAGTCATATTGCCGGCTGCATCGAAGCGGAAGGCAATGCCCTTCAGACCATATTCGTTCTGGTGCATAAGGTAGCGCAGGGTGCGGGAACGCTCTGCCGGAGCTGCAGAAGGCTCTGCAAACGGATGCTTGAGAGCATACGGCTCGATTGCAGCCTTCAGGTCGAAGTTTTTATTGGGTTTGAGCTTCTTGTCGCTCATGTCGTCCAGCAAATTGTAAATAAGCTGGTTGAAGCCGGCTTCGTCGCCAATCTGGCCGTTCGATGCCACCACGAGGTCATACTCCGGGATAACCATGATCAGCTGGTTCTGCCCGCCGATGGCGCGCCACGAATTGTGCCGTCCCATCCACACCTGATATCCGTAGCCCTGTCCGCCGTCATCCTTGTTGTTTTCCTCCTCGGACAGTTCAGGACGCTGGAAGATGTGCGGAGTTGTCATGGCCTCCACCCACTCCCTGGCCAGCAGCTGACGACCGTTCCAAACACCTTTGTTCTTCAGGAAGATACCCATCTTGGCCAGGTCGGAAGTCTTGCTGTGCATGCCGCCGTTTCCCATGTTGCGGCCGTCCAGGTCCATCTCCCACACAACATCGGTAATGCCAAGCGGATCGAGCAGACGCGGTTTCAGATACTCATAAAGAGTAACGCCCGTAACGCGTGTAATAATCTGTGACAGCATGTGCGAGCAGGTGATATTGTAGGCGAACGAAGTGCCCGGCTCGTGAGCGTAGTCCATTGCAAGGAATGAACGCACCTGATCGTCACCCGATCCCGGATACTGGGTGCGGGCATGCCCGGCAGACATGGTCAGCAAGTGCTCCACGGTCAGACGCTCCAGCTCAGGGGCAGTCTTTTCCGGCATCAGGTCAGGGAAGAAGTCCTTCACCTTGTCGCTTACTTTCAGAAGGCCTTCCTGAACAGCAAAGCCTACAGCAGCGCCAGTGAAGGTCTTTGTGGCAGAATACATAGCATGGGGATACTGCGGACCGTAGGGGGCCCACCAGTGCTCTGCCACGACTTTATCGTGGCGTAGTAACATCAGTCCGTGGACTTCATATCCGCCCTCTTCCAGAGCCCTGAACCAGTCTGCAATAGCCTCTGAGCGGATACCCTCCGCCTCCGGGGTACTGCGCTGCAGGCCATCGTCATATTGCTGGGCAGCCATACTGAGAGAAATGCATACGGCCGCTAAAAGGAGAAATGTCTTTTTCATATTTTCATAGTTTTCTGGAGTATGAAAATAGTGAAAGCATTTCTAAAAACAAAAAGCACTGGCATTTCATTTGGTCCTGCCTTGGCGCAGATTCTTTCTGACTGTGGCAGTAAAATAGTCCGACGAAGTTATATTGGATTTTCGCGCAAGAGTGTGCGCCAGTCACCCCCTCTGGGAGTGCCCCCAGTGCATGTGAGTAGCGCACACTCCCTGTTAAACGGCCAGTGTGCGACGGCAACCTGCGTTATACGCTCTGTGGGGCCGATATGTGGCGCACACTTCTGCACGAACGGCTTGTCGACAGAGGCAGACTGCCTCGTAGCGAATGTCTCCACCCGCGGAGTCATATAGTGGGAGGGGCCCGTTGGA
>JAFZKU010000163.1 GCA_017551785.1 Bacteroidales bacterium
GAGGAGGGCAGGCTGAAAGTGCAGCTGCTGGGCCGCGGCTTCGCATGGCTCGACACCGGCACCCACGACTCTCTGGCCGAGGCCTCCACATTCTTCGAAGTGATAGAGAAGCGCCAGGGCCTGAAGGTGGCCTGCCTCGAAGAGATAGCCTACCGCAGCGGCTGGATCGACGCCGACAAGCTGCGCGAAGACGCCGCTCCCATGATCAAGAACCAGTACGGACAATACCTGATGAGAGTGGCTTCCGAATAGCATATGTCAAAAAAGAAGAAAGGCATATTGACAGCACTCCTGTGCGGAATAGTCGTCGGCTTTGCGTTCAAGGCCGGCTTCGACGTCACATATGCCAAGACTTCTGACAACGAATACTGCATGTCGTGCCACGTGCACACCGACGCCGACGCCAGCTGGAAACAGTCCATGCACTACAGCAACGGCTCCGGCACAGTCACCGACTGCGTGGCCTGCCACCTCCCTCCCGAGGACGTGCCGATGCACCGCTTCGCAGTCAAGACCCGCATGGGCGCCAAAGACATACTCTCCAACTGGTTCAAGGACAAAGAAAAGATAGACTGGGACGCCAAGGGCGAGCTCGACTACGCCCAGAAGATAGTCTTCAACGAGAGCTGCGTGCGCTGCCATGAGAATCTCTACCCCGAGGGAGTGACCGACGAAGCCGTCGTGGCCCACCTCTACTACGAAGAGTACGAGACCAAATATAACCTGCAATGCATCAGCTGCCACCTCGACGCCGGCCACTACGACCCCGACTACAAGCACGAGAGCATGAAGACGGCCCCCGTGACAGCCGGCCCCGTGTATGAGGCCCGCGCCGAAGTAAAAGAGTTCGCAGACTTCACCGAGACAGTGCCCGGCACCACCGCCGCCATAAGGATGATAGCCGTCCCGGGCGGCAGCTTCACAATGGGCTCCCCGGCAGGCGAAGCGTTCCGCAAAGATGACGAAGGCCCGCAGCGCAGCGTCACCGTATCCCCGTTCTTCATGGCCGAGGTCGAGACCACCTGGGACCAGTTCTGGGCTTTCTACAACGAGACAATGTCGGAAGGGCGCACCCCTCCGTCAGTGATATACGCCAACAACAGCCGCGAAGACGTCGATGCAGTCAGCGGCCCTACGCCCCCGTTCGGAGCTCCGGACCAGGGCTGGGGCATGGGCCAGCGCCCGGCAATTACCATGACCCACTACGCGGCCGAGACCTTCTGCCAGTGGCTGTCGCTGAAGACCGGCCGCAAATACCGCCTGCCCACCGAGGCCGAGTGGGAATACGCAGCTCGCGGCGGCTCGGACGGCCCGTACTATTTCGGCGGCAACCCGAAGAAATACTCCCAGGAAGGCTTCCTGAAAGGCATCTTCAAGGCCGACACGACAGTGATAGCATCTAACTTGATATATGCCGCCAACAGCGGCAACCGCACACAGGAACCCTCGCGCGTGGCAGCCAACCCCTTCGGACTGAAGAACATGCTCGGCAACGTGATGGAATACTGCGCCGACTGGTATGCCGAGGATGCCTACAGCGCCCTGCAGGACGGAGCCGTCGACCCGAAAGGCCCGGCGAGCGGATCTGAGCATGTGGTGCGCGGCGGCAGCTATGCCTCCGACGCGGCAGATGTGCGCAGCGCTGCCCGCGCCAGCACCCGCCACGACGACTGGCTGAGGACCGACCCCCAGAACCCCAAGAGTATCTGGTGGTACTCCGACATAAAGGGCATAGGCTTCAGAGTAGTGTGTGAAGTGCCCGACGGACTGATTAGAAATGAAAGAAAACAATAAATAACTATAGCTATGAAAAAACTTTCAAGAAGAGAATTTTTCGGCTGCAGCGCGGCCATCTCAGGAGCTGCGTTAGTAGCTTCCACTCCGATTCTTTCATCATGTAAGGAAAAGGACGGCGCAAAGCTCGTCCCCCTCAAGCAGCCCGGTGAGTATTACATCCCCGAACTGCCCGACAAGGCCATCGACGGCCGTGAACTCAAGGTCGGCCTCATCGGCTGCGGCGGCCGCGGCACAGGCGCCATCGACAATCTGCTGGCAGCTGCCGACGGCATCAAGGTGACCGCAGCAGGCGACACCTTCAAGGACCGCACCGACGCCTTCCTGAAGAAGATGCAGGACAAGGGCCAGGCCCTTACCGCTGAGAACTGCTTCGTGGGCTTCGACGCATACAAGAAAGTAATCGACTCAGGCGTGGACATGGTAGTGGTTGCAACCCCGCCCGTGTTCCGTCCCTATCATTTCCAGTATGCAGTATCAAAGGGAGTCCACTGCTTCCTCGAGAAACCTATCGCAGTAGACGCAAAGGGCTACCGCATCATCATGGCCACCGCAAAACAGGCCCAGGCCAAGGGACTCGCAGTAGTGACCGGCACCCAGCGTCACCACCAGCGCCCCTATGTAGCCGCTTTCGAGAAGATCCAGCAGGGCTACATCGGCGAGATTACCGGCGGTAACGTATACTGGAACCAGGGCATGCTCTGGTACCGCGAGCGCCAGAAAGGCTGGAGCGACATGGAGTGGAACATCCGCGACTGGGTGAACTGGAAATGGCTCTCAGGCGACCACATCGTGGAGCAGCACGTCCACAATATCGACGTATTCCTCTGGATGGCCGGCGGCATCCATCCCGTGAAGGCTACGGGAGTCGGCTCACGCCAGCGCCGCATCACGGGCGACCAGTATGACAACTTCAGCATCGACTTCGAGTTCGAGAACGGCATCCACATGCATTCGTTCTGCCGCCAGATAGACGGCTGCTCAAGCAATGTAAGCGAATATGTGCAGGGCACCAAAGGCTCATGGAACAGCCGCGAGCACGCCATCAAGGATCTCCAGGGCAACATTATCTGGCAGTTCGACGAGGAGGCCGCCAAGGCTGAATTCCAGCAGCACGACCCCTACACTCTGGAGCATGTAGACTGGGTCAACCACATCCGCAAAGGCGAGATGCTCGACGAAGCCACCCAGTGCGGCATGTCGACCCTGGCCGGCATCATGGGCCGCGAGGCCGCATACACCGGCAAGACCATTACATGGGACGAGATGAGCGCCATGGACCAGGACTACCTGCCCGCAGACATGGACAGCCTGAAGATCGGCCCTCTGGACCTCAAGAAATACACCGTTCCCGTTCCGGGCGAGGCTAAGAAATAGAGTATGGACCGGAGAAGTTTCTTCAAGACGACTGCCGCAGGAGCAGCTGCAGTCGCTCTGGCAGGCGGCCCGGCAAGCGTGCTGACGGCCTGCACTCCCAAACCGAAAAAGTCTGATGTAGCTCTGAACCTTTCGTTCCAGACCGGAACGGCTCCCGGCGAGAGCTATGCCGAGAAGTTCGACTACATGGAGAGCCTCGGCATAGTGGGCTACGAGCCCGGCGGCCAGGAGCTGGTGCGCAGGTATGACGAGATAGCCAAGGCCCTGGAAGGCCGCAAGCTCAAGGTGTCTGCCATCTGCGCAGGCTTCCGCGGCTTCATCCTTGCCGAAGACCCCGCAGTGAAGGCCGAGTTCGACAGCTCGATGCGCGAGATTATAGACGCAGCGGGCCAGATCGGCTCCACCGGAGTAATCATGGTGCCGGCTTTCAATCATCAGAAGCCCTGCATGCCTCATACTATCGAAACAAGAGATTATCTTTGTGCCCAGCTTCACGAACTGGGAGAGTACGCGCTGTCCAAAGGCACGACGGTGATCCTCGAGCCGCTGAACAGGTCAGAGGCCTTCTACATGAGGCTGGTGGCTGACGCAGCTGCCATCTGCCGCGACAGCAAGAGCGAAGGAGTGAAGTGCATGGGCGACTTCTGGCACATGAAAGAAGAGACCAGCGACTACGGTGCGCTGATGTCGGCAGGCAAAAAATATCTGCAGCATGTGCACGTCGCCAGCCGCGGCCGCCGCGTGACTCCCGGTGAGGACGGCGAGCTGGACAACTATGTAGAGGGCTTCCGTGCCATGAAGGAACTGGAGTACCCTTACTACATGTCGTTCGAGTGCGGATGTGCGGGCGACCGCAAGGAAGCCAACGCAGTGGCGGTGGAGCTGCTGCGCCAACAGTGGGAACAAGCTTAAAAGAAAGAAATGAAGATACTAGTCACCGGTGCTGCCGGATTCATAGGATACCACGTTTCGAAGACCCTCATCGCAAGGGGCGACGAAGTAGTGGGGCTCGACAACCTTAACGACTATTACGACGTGCGCCTCAAGCATGCCCGTCTGGCTGAACTGCCGGCTGATTTCCGCTTCGTGAAGATGGATATCGCCGACCGCAAGGCCCTGCCGGAGCTGTTCGCGGCCGAGCGTTTCGACGCTGTCATAGCCCTCGCCGCCCAGGCGGGAGTGCGCTATAGCCTCGAGAACCCCGAAGCGTACATCGACAGCAACCTGGTCGGCTTCGGGAATATCCTGGAGTGCTGCCGCCATTATCCCGTGAGACATCTGGTGTACGCCAGCTCCAGCTCGGTGTACGGCGGCAACGAGAAGGTGCCCTTCGAGGAGACCGACTTCGTCGACAACCCCAAGAGCCTCTACGCTGCCACCAAGAAGGCCAACGAGCTGATGGCGTCATGCTACTGCAGCCTCTATGGCATGAAGGCCACCGGGTTGAGGTTCTTCACCGTATATGGCCCGTGGGGCAGGCCCGACATGGCTCCGATGCTTTTCACCGACGCCATCCTGGCCGGCAGGCCCATCAAGGTGTTCAACAACGGCAACATGCGCCGCGACTTCACTTATATAGACGATATAGTGGAGGGAGTGATCCGCGTGCTGGACAAAGCTCCTGAGAGCGGCCACGAAGTGTACAACATAGGCTGCTCGAACCCGGTGATGCTGATGGACTTCATATCCACCCTCGAGAAGGCCCTGGGCCGCGAGGCTGTCAAGGAGTTCATGCCGATGCAGGCCGGCGACGTGCCCCAGACCTACGCCAGCACCGCCAAGCTCGAGAGAGATATGGGCTACAAGCCCAAGGTGCAGCTGGCCGACGGACTGCGGCAGATGGCCGACTGGTATATGTCAGACAAGAATCCGCTTCGCAAATGATGAAGATAAAGGTTACACAGACTTCAATCGAAGGCCTTCTGGTCATCGAGCCGCATGTGTTCCATGACGGCCGTGGCTATTTCTTCGAAAGTTTCAACAGCAAAGAGTTCAGGGAGGCCACCGGGATGAAAGTTTCCTTCGTCCAGGACAACCAGTCCTTCTCTTGCCGCGGAGTGTTGCGAGGCCTTCATTTCCAGCTGCCGCCGCACAGCCAGGCCAAGCTGGTGAGCGTGGTGGCCGGCAAGGTGCTCGATGTGGCGGTGGACCTTCGCAAAGGCTCTCCTACCTATGGGAAATATCAGGCAGTGGAACTGTCCGAAGACAACCATCTGCAGGTATTCATCCCCCGCGGCTTTGCGCATGGCTATGTGGTGCTGAGCGAGACAGCCCTCTTCCAGTATAAATGCGATAGCCTCTATGCCCCCGGCTATGAAGGCGGGCTGGCATGGGACGACCCCGACATCGGCATCAAATGGCCGGTGGCTCAGCAGGACATCCTGCTTTCCGACAAGGACCGCAACCGCGGCCTGCTAAAAGATTTCGATTCACCATTCAAATATTGATGACAGCATGGCTTATAAAAGGAACATAATGATAACCGGAGGCGCCGGATTCATCGGCAGCCACGTAGTGCGTCTTTTCGTCAAGAAATATCCGCAGTATCACATCATCAACCTCGACAAGCTCACCTATGCGGGCAACCTCGCCAATTTGAAAGACATAGAGGACGCCCCGAACTATACTTTCGTGCGGGCTGACATATGCGATTTCGATTTTGTCAGCAAGCTGATCGCGGAGCAGAACATAGACGGCATAATCCATCTGGCCGCTGAAAGCCATGTGGACCGCAGCATCAAGGACCCCTTCACCTTCGCCCGCACCAACGTGCTCGGCACGCTGTCGCTGCTTCAGGCCGCCCGCCTGCAGTGGGAGCCGAAAGGCTACGAAGGGAAGCTGTTCTACCACATCTCTACCGACGAGGTCTATGGTGCGCTGGAACTTACGCATCCGGAGGGCATGAAGCCCGAGTTCTCGGCTCATGAGGTCTACGGCGACAAGTTCTTCACCGAAGATACAGCCTACAACCCCCACAGCCCCTACAGTGCTTCGAAAGCATCTTCAGACCACTTCGTGAGAGCCTTCCACGACACCTACGGCATGCCGACTGTAGTCACCAACTGCAGCAACAACTACGGCCCGTATCAGTTCCCGGAGAAACTCATACCTCTGTTCATCAACAATATCCGCCACCGCAAGCCGCTGCCGGTATACGGCAAGGGCGAGAACGTGCGCGACTGGCTCTATGTAGAGGACCACGCCCGCGCCATCGACGTGATATTCCACGAAGGCCGCGTAGCCGAGACCTACAACATAGGCGGCTTCAACGAATGGAAGAACATAGATCTTATCAAGGTGCTCATCGCAACAGTAGACCGCATCCTCGGCCGTCCCGCAGGGGCTGATGAAGACCTTATTACATACGTCACCGACCGTGCCGGCCATGACCTGCGCTACGCCATCGACAGCCGCAAGCTGAGCCGCGACCTCGGCTGGAAACCTTCCCTCCAGTTCGAAGAAGGCATAGAAAAGACTGTCCGCTGGTATCTGGCCAACCAGGAGTGGCTCGACAACGTCACCAGCGGTGACTATCAGAAATACTACGATGCCATGTATGGCAATCGTTGAGCAGAGGGGCCCGATTTTTAAGGGCCATGGATGAAAATTACACTTTTTTAATGGCATACCCCCTGAAAATAGGGGGTATGTTTTTTAAAATGCCATTATTGTAGCTATATTTGCCGAAAATTAAGACACTAATGGCAGATTCTACAAGATTTAATGCGCTGGAGCAGATGCAGACGCGCGCTGCTACGGAATTCACTCCCAGCGACAGGCAGATTTCAGAATATTTCGGGATAGACGTTTTCGGCAAGGAGCAGATGAGGGAGTATCTCTCCAAGGATGCGTTCGCCAGCGTAATGGAGGCCATCGAAGGCGGCAAGCGCATCGACCGCAAGATCGCCGACCAGGTGGCGGCCGGTATGAAGATGTGGGCCATCTCCCGCGGCGCCACCCATTACACCCACTGGTTCCAGCCTCTTAACGAATCTACCGCAGAGAAGCACGACGCCTTCCTGGAGCCTCTGCCAGGCGGCAAGTCTTTCGAGTCGTTCAGCGGCAACGTGCTGTCGCAACAGGAGCCGGACGCCAGCTCATTCCCGAGCGGAGGCTTGCGCAATACCTTCGAGGCCCGCGGCTACAGCGCCTGGGATCCGTCTTCTCCCACCTTCGTGATCGACAAGACCCTCTGCATCCCCAGCATCTTCGTGGCCTACACCGGCGAGGCGCTCGACTTCAAAGCGCCGCTGCTTAGGGCCATGGCAGCAGTGGACAAAGCAGCCGTGGAGGTGTGCAAGCTTTTCGACAAGGACATCGACCGCGTCGTGACCAACCTCGGCTGGGAGCAGGAGTATTTCCTGGTGGACGAAGCCCTGTTCAATTCGAGAGCCGACCTGCAGCAGACCGGCCGTACGCTGATGGGCCATCCTGCCGCCAAAGACCAGCAGCTCGAGGACCA
>JAFZKU010000164.1 GCA_017551785.1 Bacteroidales bacterium
CTGATGTCGCCCGGCAAGACCCAGACCGACAACCTGATGTTCGTGACCTTCGTGGTCAACACCCTTACGGCAGTGTACCGTCACAATGCCCTGCTCAAGGCGTCCATCATGAGCGCCACCAACGCCCACAGGCTCGGCGCCAACGAGGCTCCGCCTGCAATCATCTCCAGCTTCCTCGGCAAGCAGCTCTCAGGCCTGCTCGATTCTCTTGAGAAGTCTTCAAGCGACGAACTGTTCAAGATTGCCGGCAAGACTGGCAAGAAGATGCTCGACATGCCGCAGATCCCCGAGCTGCTCATCGACAACACCGACCGTAACCGTACTTCTCCGTTCGCCTTCACCGGCAACCGCTTCGAGTTCCGCGCCGTCGGTTCAGAGGCCAACTGCGCCAGCGCAATGATAGCCCTCAACACCGCCGTGGCAGAGCAGCTGATAGACTTCAAGAAAGAGGTCGACAAGCTCATCGCCAAGGGTATGGACAAGAAGGAAGCCATCATCAAGGAGCTCCAGAAGCTCATCAAATACAGCAAGCCCGTGCGCTTCGACGGCAACGGCTATTCCGACGAATGGAAAGCCGAGGCTGCCCGCAGGGGTCTGGACTGCGAGACCTGCCCTCCGGAGATTTTCAAGCACTACACCTGCGCCGACAGCGTCAAGATGTTCGAGACCACCGGCGTCATGAACAAAGCCGAGCTTGCAGCCCGCAACGAGATCAAGTGGGAGATCTATACAAAGAAGATCCAGATCGAAGCCCGTATCTTCGGCGACATGGCTATCAACCACATCATCCCCGTGGCTACGGCCTACCAGAGCAACCTCATCGACAATGTCTACAAGATGAAAGGCATCCTTGGCGACGAGGCTGACGAGCTGGCTTCAACCAACATCGATCTCATCAAGAAGATAGCAAAGCATGTGAAGGCCATCGAGGAGGGTGTAAACCAGCTGGTGGAAGCCCGCAAGGTAGCCAACGTGCTTGAAGACGAATATGAAAAGGCAATGGCATACTACAATACCGTAGTTCCGAAGATGGAAGAGATCCGCCACGACATAGACAAGCTCGAGGAGGTTGTTGACGACAAGCTGTGGCCGCTTCCCAAGTATCGTGAATTGTTGTTCGTATGCTAATCCAAAAAGACTAAATGAAAGAATATCATCAGCAGGGAGGACTTTACAGCAGCAGCTACGAGCATGATGCGTGCGGCATAGGAATGGTCGCCAACATCCACGGCGACAAGTCTCACGCACTGGTCGAATCTGCGCTTAAAGTCCTCGAAAACATGCGTCACCGCGGAGCGGAGGGCGCCGACGGAAAGACCGGCGACGGAGCCGGCATCCTGGTCCAGATACCTCACGAATTCATATTGCTCAACGGAATTCCGGTCCCGGAGAAAGGCCACTACGGCACAGGACTGGTCTTCATGCCGAAAGACGAGCAGCGGCAGAACGCCATCCTCGAGACAATGATCGACGTGGTCGAAGCCGAAGGACTGTCCCTGATGCGAGTCAGGGACGTTCCTGTAAATTCCGACTGCCTCGGAGAGACCGCCCGGCAGACTGAGCCCGCCATAAAGCAGGTGTTCATCACCGGCATCAAGGCCGACGAGCTCCCGGACTTCGAACGCAAGCTCTACGTCATCCGCAAGAAGGTGGAAAACCGCGTGGCCGACAAGGACTTCTATGTAGTGTCGCTGTCGAGCAAGAGCATCGTCTACAAGGGTATGCTCACCAGCATGCAGCTGAGAGATTACTATCTCGACCTTACCGATGCCTATTTTACGTCGAGCCTTGCACTCGTGCACTCGAGGTTCTCAACCAACACTTTCCCTGCATGGCCCCTGGCCCAGCCGTTCCGCTTCCTCTGCCATAACGGCGAAATAAACACCATACGCGGCAACCGCAACTGGATGAAGGCTCGTGAAAGCGTGCTCAACACGGGGCTCCTGGGCGACATAAGCGAGCTGCGACCCATAATACAGCCCGCCATGAGCGACTCCGCATCGCTCGACAACGCTCTGGAGTTCTTTGTGATGTCAGGCCTCTCGCTGCCTCACGCCATGGCTCTGCTCGTGCCCGAATCGTTCAACGACAAGAACCCCATCAGCGACGAGCTGAAGGCCTTCTATGAGTATCATTCCATCCTGATGGAACCCTGGGACGGCCCCGCAGCCCTGTTGTTCTCCGACGGACGCTACGTGGGAGGCATGCTGGACCGCAACGGTCTGCGTCCCGCCCGCTACCTGATTACCTCCAGCGGCGACATGGTGGTGGCTTCCGAAGTTGGAGTGCTGGACCTCGACCCCGCCGAGATCAAGCAGAAAGGCCGCCTCGAGCCCGGTAAGATACTGCTTGTGGATACCGGCTCCGGCAAGATATATTACGATGGTGAGCTCAAGGCCGAACTTGCTGCAGAACATCCCTACAAGGCATGGCTGGCCGACAATCGAATCCAGCTCGAGAACCTCAAGAGCGGTCGCAAGGTCGAGAACTCTGTGGAGGGCTATGCCGGCAAGCTCATATCGTTCGGCTTCGCCCAGGAAGACATCGACAAAACTCTCATCCCCATGGCGGTGAACGGTTCCGAGCCGGTGGCTTCGATGGGTAACGACACGCCTCTGGCAGTGATTTCCGACCGCCCGCAGATATTCTTCAACTATTTCCGCCAGCAGTTCGCCCAGGTCACCAACCCTGCCATCGACCCTATCCGCGAGGAACTCGTGATGTCCCTCACAGAATACATAGGCTGCGTGGGCAACGGCATCCTCACCCCGGACGAGAGCAACTGCAAGATGGTGCGCCTGCCGCATCCCATCCTCAACAACACACAGCTCGACATCCTCTGCAACATTCGCTACAAAGGCTTCTACACTGTCAAGCTGAATATGTCCTTCGAAGCTGCAAGAGGCGGAGAGGGACTCCGCGACGCCCTGGACGAGCTCTGCCGCAAGGCCGAAAAGAGCGTGGACGAGGGCATCAACTACATAATCCTGTCTGACCGCGACATAGAGCCCGGCCGCGCCGCAATCCCCAGCCTGCTGGCAGTCTCAGCGGTGCACCACTACCTGATCTCAGTGGGCAAGAGGGTCCAGACGGCCCTGATAGTGGAGAGCGGCGAAATCCGCGAAGTGATGCACGCCGCGCTGCTGCTGGGCTACGGAGCCTCTGCCATCAACCCTTACATGACCTTCGCGGTGCTGGACGACCTGGTGAAGAACCACGTCATACAGGAAGACTACAAGACTGCCGAGCACAACTACATAAAGGCTGTCTGCAAGGGCCTCTACAAGATAATGTCCAAGATGGGCATATCTACCATCCGCTCTTACCGCGGAGCTATGATATTCGAAAGCATAGGTCTGGGAGAGTCCTTGCTGCACAGCTATTTCGGCACTGAAGTGTCAACTGTGGGCGGCATCGGCCTCAAGGAAATCGCGGCTGACGCAGTGCGTCTGATGGAAGCCGGCAAGAAGGCCGGGGCTGACTCTCTGCTGCCTAACACCGGCCTGTTTGCATACCGCAAGGACGGCATCCAGCACGCATGGAACCCCGAGACCATAGCCACACTGCAGATTGCTACCCGCACGGGCGACTACAAGAAATACAAAGAGTTCGTAAACCATGTAGACAACAAGCCGCAGCCCGCATTCCTGCGAGACTTCATGGACTTCAAGAAGGCTGCGACTCCGCTGCCGATAGAGGAGGTGGAGCCCGAGGAAAGCATAGTGAAACACTTCGTGACGGCGGCCATGTCGTTCGGAGCTATATCTATCGAGGCGCACGAGGCCATCGCGCTGGCGATGAACAAGCTCGGCGCCCGCAGCAACACCGGCGAGGGCGGCGAGGACAACGCCCGCTATCATAGCGAGGTGGACGGCATCTCTCTGAGTTCTAAGACCAAACAGATAGCTTCCGGACGTTTCGGCGTCACCGCTGAATACCTCGTCAATGCGCAGGAGATCCAGATCAAGGTGGCCCAGGGTGCAAAACCCGGCGAGGGCGGCCAGCTTCCGGGCTTCAAGGTCGACAAGATTATCGCCAAGACCCGCAACTCCATTCCGGGCATCTCGCTTATCTCTCCTCCGCCTCACCACGACATCTATTCCATCGAGGACCTCTCGCAGCTGATTTTTGATCTCAAGAACGTCAATCCGAAGGCGGCAGTAAGCGTGAAGCTGGTGGCTGAGAGCGGAGTGGGCACCGTTGCAGCCGGAGTGGCCAAGGCCAATGCCGACATCATTGTGATTTCAGGCGCCGAGGGCGGCACCGGAGCTTCTCCGGTTTCATCTATGCGCTTCGCCGGTATCTCTCCGGAGATCGGTCTGGCCGAGGCGCAGCAGACTCTGGCTCTGAACGGCCTTCGCGGCAAGGTGCGCCTGCAGACCGACGGCCAGATAAAGGACGGCCGCGATGTCATCCTGATGGCGCTGCTGGGAGCCGACGAGTTCGGCTTCGGCACCCTGCCCCTGATAGTGCTGGGCTGCGTGATGATGCGCAAGTGCAACACCAACACCTGCCCTGTGGGAGTGGCCACCCAGGACCCGGAGCTTCGCAAGCGCTTCCGCGGCCGCTATGAGTACATAGTAAACTATTTCACCTTCCTCGCAAGAGAAGTGCGCGAATATCTTGCCGAGATGGGCTTCCGCAAGCTGGACGACATTATCGGCCGCACCGACCTTGTCGAGCTGAAGCCGGTTGCTGCCGGATCTAAACAGTCTACCCTCGATTTCAGCAGGCTGCTCCATCGCGTGGACAGCAGCGACCTGCACTGGGACGGCAGACCTTTCACCACTGTCGGCAGCGTCAAGGACCGCGAGATAATCGCGGCTGCCAAGCAGGCCATCGACAGCGGCAGGGAAGTCAACCTGAATTTCGACATCCACAACACCGACCGCGCATGCTGCACCATGCTGTCAGGTATGATAGCAGACAAATATGGCGCCGACGGTCTGCCGGATTCGACTATAAACATCTATTTCAAGGGCTCTGCCGGCCAATCCTTCGGAGCTTTCCTGGCCAAGGGTGTCAACCTGAAGCTGGAAGGCGAGACCAACGACTACTTTGGCAAGGGACTGTCAGGCGGAAGGATTGCCATCATGCCTCCTATGCGCAGCACATACGTGGCTGAGCAGAACATGATAGCGGGCAACACCGGCCTCTACGGAGCTACAGCCGGCGAAATGTATATAAACGGCTGCGTGGGCGAGCGCTTCGCCGTCCGCAACTCAGGCGCAATCGCCGTAGTTGAGGGCGCCGGAGACCACTGCTGCGAGTATATGACAGGCGGCAGGGTAGTGGTGCTCGGAACCACAGGCCGCAACTTCGCTGCAGGTATGAGCGGCGGCATCGCCTACGTCTGGGATCCCGCCCACAAGTTCGATTATTTCTGCAACATGGACATGGTCGAGCTGAGCCTCATCGAGGAGTCAAGCTACCGCAACGAGCTGCACGACCTCATCCGCCGTCACTGGCTCTACAGCGGTTCCAAACTGGCGCGCACCATGCTCGACGACTGGAACCACTTCGCAGGCGAATTCATACAGGTAATCCCGATTGAATACAAGAGGGTTTTGAAGGAAGAACAGTTGCGCAAGTTGCAGGACAAACTTGCCGAAATTAAAGCAGAATGACGTTATGGGAAATCCTAAAGCATTTATGAGCGTGCCTCGCATCGAGGCTGGATATCGCGCGGTAGAAGACCGCATCCGCGATTTCGGAGAGGTGGAGCAGACCCTCAATTCAAGAGACCGTCAGCTGCAGGCATCCCGCTGCATGGACTGCGGAGTGCCGTTCTGCCACTGGGCCTGCCCTCTGGGCAACAAGCAGCCCGAATGGCAGGACGCCCTCTACAAGGGCGAATGGGAGAAGGCCTACAAGATCCTTTCCCTTACCAATGATTTCCCTGAGTTCACCGGCCGTGTGTGTCCCGCCCTCTGCGAGAAGAGCTGCGTGCTGAACCTCACCCTGGGCGAGCCTGTTACCTGCCGTGAGAACGAATGTGCCATAATCGAGAGGGCCTTCCTGGAAGGTTATGTGCCCGTCCACGAATATGCCCGCAACGGCAAGAAGGTGGCTGTGATAGGCGCCGGCCCTTCCGGACTTTCCACCGCCAGCCAGCTCAACCAGATGGGTTATGAAGTAACAATATACGACAAGAACGAAGCCGCAGGCGGCCTGCTGCGTTTCGGCATTCCTAATTTCAAGCTCAACAAGTCTGTCATCGACAGGCGCATCAAGCTGATGGAAGCCGAAGGTGTCAAGTTCCTCTACGGCCAGACCATAGAAGAAGACAAGCTGCCCAAAGGCTACGACGCTTACGCCATCTGCACCGGCACCCCGACCGCCCGTGACCTCAAGATCGAGGGGCGCGAGCTGAAGGGAGTCTATTTCGCTCTGGAGCTGCTGAGCCAGCAGAATCGCGTGCTTGCAGGCCAGCAGTTCAGCGACGAAGAGAGAGTAAGCGCCAAGGGCAAGAAGGTGCTTGTCATCGGCGGCGGCGACACCGGTTCCGACTGCATCGGCACCGTCATACGCCAGGGCGCTACAGACGTCTGCCAGATAGAGATCATGCCCGAACCCCCGGAGGGCTACAATCCCGCCACCCCCTGGCCCATGTGGCCCAACATCAAGCGCACCAGTTCTTCTCACCATGAGGGCTGCACGCGTCGCTGGCTGCTCAACTCCAACCGTTTCATCGGCAAGGACGGCAAGCTGACCGGCGTTGAGGTGGAAGGTGTAATCTGGGAGCCGAATCCTGCCGGCGGACGTCCGATAATGAAGCTCGACGGCAACAAAGAGATAATAGAATGTGACATGGCCCTGCTGGCGATGGGATTCCTGAAACCGGAACACAAGCTTCTCGCCGATAACGTCTTCCTGGCGGGAGACGCCGCCAGCGGCGCCAGTCTGGTGGTGCGCGCCCTGGCCTCAGGCCGGCAGACCGCATCGCAGATCGACAAATACCTTAAGAGCAGATAGAAATGTGCGGAATAACAGGAATATTCAACATCAAGGAACAGACTCCGCAGCTTAGGGAGAAAGCTCTTGAAATGTCCCGCAAGCTCCGTCACAGGGGCCCGGACTGGAGCGGTATCTACTGCGGCGGCAGCTGCATAATGACCCACGAGCGTCTTTCCATAGTAGACCCCCAGTCGGGGCGGCAGCCGCTCTTCTCCCCGGACCGCAAGCAGGTGCTGGCCGTCAACGGCGAGATATACAACCACCAGGCTATCCGCGAACAGCTCAAGGATGAATATGAATTCCAGACCGGCAGCGACTGCGAGGTGATCCTTGCTCTCTACCGCAAGAAAGGCATAGACTTCCTCGAGGACATCAGCGGCATATTCGCCTTCGCCCTCTACGACGAGGAGGACGACTCGTTCCTGATCGCCCGCGACCCGATTGGAGTTGAGTCGCTCTATATAGGTTTCGACGTCGACGGCAAGATATATGTCGCCAGCGAGCTGAAGGCCCTCGAAGGGCAGTGCGACAATTACTGCCCGTTCCCTCCGGGACACTTGTATTACAGCAAGGAGGGTCAGTTCAGGCGCTGGTACAAACGCGACTGGATGGAATATGACACTGTAGAGAACGATTCCGTCGATCTGGACGACCTCAGAGTGTCGCTGCTTTCTGCAGTGAAGCGCCAGATGATGAGCGACGTGCCTTACGGAGTGCTGCTCTCTGGCGGTCTGGACAGCTCGATAATCTCAGCCATCGCAAAAAAATACGCCAAGAAACGTATCGAGACCGACGACATCCACGACGCGTGGTGGCCCCAGCTCCACTCTTTCGCCATCGGCCTCAAGGGCGCTCCGGACCTGGAGCGGGCACGTGAGGTTGCTCAGTACATCGGCACCGTCCACCACGAGATCAACTACACCGTGCAGGAGGGCCTTGACGTCCTCAAGGACGTTATTTATCACATCGAGACCTACGACATCACCACCGTGCGCGCCAGCACCCCTATGTTCCTCCTTGCGAGGGTGATCAAGAGCATGGGTATCAAGATGGTGCTCAGCGGCGAAGGTGCCGACGAGGTGTTCGGCGGATATCTTTATTTCCACAAGGCTCCGGATGCCAGGGCTTTCCACGAGGAGACAGTGCGCAAGATCGGCAAGCTGCATCTCTACGACTGCCTGCGCGCCAACAAATCGCTGATGGCATGGGGTGTCGAGGGCAGGGTTCCCTTCCTCGACAAGGAGTTCCTCGACGTGGCCATGCGGCTCAACCCGAGGGCCAAGATGTGTCCCGGCAGTGTCATCGAGAAGCGCATCCTCCGCGAAGCCTTTGCCGACATGCTGCCCGAGAGCATACTCTGGCGCCAGAAGGAGCAGTTCTCCGACGGAGTCGGCTACTCTTGGATTGACAGCCTCAAGGCTCTTGTCGAAACTCAGGTTTCCGACAGCCAGATGGCGGCCGCCGCAGAAAAATTTCCAATAAATCCGCCCAGGAATAAAGAAGAATATTACTATAGAACTATATTTGCCGAGCATTTTCCGAGCGAGTCTGCAGCGAGGTCTGTGCCCAGCGTTCCAAGCGTGGCCTGCTCTACCGCAGAAGCCCTTGCATGGGACGCCGCATTTGCAGGGATGAACGACCCCAGCGGACGAGCAGTGGGAGTGCACAATAACGCTTATTGAGGCCTATGAAACTTAACCGGGACTGGTCTTTGCACGAAGAGTGCGGCGTGTTCGGAATCTATGGATCGGAGCATGCTGCCGAAATGACCTACTACGGCCTGCATTCAATGCAACACCGCGGTCAGGAAGGGTGCGGAATCGTCACCGTCGACGACAATGCCGGACTATGCTGTCTGAAAGGGGAGGGCCTGGTACACGAGGTGTTCGACGAGGCGAAGATCGCCCGTCTGAAAGGCAGCATGGCGATAGGTCATGTGAGATATTCCACCACTGGAGCTGATGTGCTGGCGAATGTACAGCCATTCCTCTTCCGGCACGGCACCGGCGACTTCGCGCTGGCCCACAACGGCAACCTTGTGAACTACATAGAGCTGCGAACCATGTTGGAGAACAGCGGCAGCCTGTTCCAGACCTCATCTGACAGCGAAGTGCTGGCGCATCTTATCAAGAAGACGCCGGCCGGAAAGAGCCGCCCCAGGATATACAATTTGATAGACGCTCTCAAACAGATTGAGGGCGCCTTCGCATTTTTAGTGATGACCGCCAACAGGATCTATGCATGCCGCGACAGCAACGGCCTGCGCCCGCTGTCGATAGGCCGGCTGGATAACGGAGGCTGGGTGGTGGCCAGCGAGACCTGTGCGTTCGACGTGACAGGGGCGACGTTCGTGCGTGACGTGGAGCCGGGAGAGATAGTGACCATAGACCGCCACGGTCTGCGCAGCAGTTTCTTTGACACTGAATTCCGCCACGCCATGTGCGCCATGGAGTATGTCTACTTCTCAAGGCCGGACAGCGACCTGGAAGGCTGCAATGTGCATTCTTACCGTAAGGAGTCCGGCAGGATACTATTCAAGGAAGCTCCTGCGGATGCTGACATAGTAGTGGGCGTGCCGGACAGCAGCCTCAGTGCCGCAATGGGTTATGCCGAGGCCGGCGGACTGCCCTACGAGATGGGTCTCATCAAGAGCAAATACGTAGGCCGCACCTTCATCGCTCCCTCTCAGGCGCTGCGCGACAAGGGCGTACGTATGAAACTGTCTGCTGTGAAGAGTGTGGTGAGAGGCAAGAGGGTGGTTCTGATAGACGATTCGATAGTGCGCGGCACCACTTCGATGCGAATAGTCAGGATGCTGCGCGAAGCCGGGGCTTCAGAGGTCCATGTGCGCATCGCCAGCGCTCCTCTTCGCAATCCCTGCTTCTACGGAGTGGATATAAAGAGCAAGGACGAGCTGATCAGTGCACACAAATCAGTTGAGGAAGTGTGCAAGGCGATTGAGGCCGATTCCCTGGCGTTCCTGTCTGAAAAAGGGATGATGGCTGCCGGCCGCCGCAGCGACTTGTGCCTGGCATGCTTCAACGGGAAATACCCCACGAGCCTTCCCGCCAGTTTAAAAAAGAGAAACAATAAAAAAGGATAACATATATGTGTGGAATAGTAGGTTATGTTGGTTACAGGCAGGCCTTCCCGATACTGATTGAAGGGTTGCAGAAGTTGGAATACAGGGGCTATGACAGCGCCGGAGTGTGCATCAACCGTTCCGGTGCCTCAGGAGGCCATCCTGGCACATTCGAAGTCATAAAGGCAGAAGGCCGTGTCAGCCATTTGAAGACTCTCGCTGAGGGCAAGGATACGGCTGGATCGTGCGGCATCGCCCACACCCGCTGGGCCACCCACGGCGACCCGTGCACTGCGAATGCCCATCCGCATGTTTCGATGAGCGGCGACCTTGCCATAGTGCACAACGGCATCATCGAGAACTATCAGATCATCAAGGAGCAGCTCCAGGAACGCGGCTACAAGTTCAAGAGCGAGACTGACACTGAAGTCCTCGTCCAGCTCATCGATTATTATTACAAGTCAAACGGCCACGAACTGGTGGATGCAGTCCGCCGTGCGCTGGGACGCTGCTTCGGCGCCTACGCCATTGCCATCACAGAGCGTGAGGACCCCGACCATATCGTAGTGGCCCGCAAGGCCAGCCCGCTGGTGGTCGGTATCGGGGCTGAGGACAACGAATACTTCATTGCCAGCGACGCCACTCCGATGATTGAATACACCCACAAGGTGGTCTATCTCGACGACGAGCAGATAGCAGACGTGCGTCCCGGCAAGGAGATCTCCCTTACCAACCTGGGTGGCGACAAGGCTACTGTCACTGTTCACGAAGTGGACGTGGACATCTCCATGCTCAGCAAGGGCGGCTTTCCCCACTTCATGCTGAAGGAGATATTCGAGCAGCCCGACTGCCTGCGCGACTGCATGAGGGGCCGCGTGATCCTGGGCGACAAGGAAGAAGACAACCGCATAGTGCTCTCTGCCCTGAACCAGTGTCACGACCGTCTGGTCAACGCCAAGAACATTATTATAGTGGCCTGCGGTACAAGCTGGCATGCCGGACTGATCGGCAAGCAGCTCATCGAGCAGCTCTGCCGCCGCCGTGTCGAGGTGGAATATGCTTCGGAGTTCCGCTACCGCAATCCAGTCATCGAGGCAGATGACGTCGTGATAGCCATAAGCCAGAGCGGCGAGACGGCCGACACTCTGGCTGCCATCGAGCTTGCCAAGCAGGCCGGAGCATTAGTGTTCGGCATCGTGAACGTAGTGGGCAGCAGCATAGCCCGCGAGTCTGACACCGGCATATACATCCACGTCGGTCCCGAGCTCGGTGTGGCTTCTACCAAGGCCTTCACCGGCCAGGTGGCTGTGCTTGTGATGCTGGCTCTCGCGCTGGGCCTGGAACTGGGCACCCTCGACAAGAAAGAATACTGCAGGACTATCACTGAGCTCGCCGCCATCCCCGACAAGATGAAGAAGACCCTGCAGACCAACGACTATATCAAGGATCTCGCGAAGATATATACCTACGCAAGCAACTTCCTCTATCTGGGTCGCGGCTTCAACTATCCCGTGGCGCTGGAGGGTGCGCTGAAGCTCAAGGAGATCAGCTACATCCACGCCGAGGGTTATCCCGCAGCCGAGATGAAGCACGGTCCCATCGCTCTGGTGGACGCCAACATGCCGATTGTCTTCCTGGCCACTCACCATCAGCTCTACCAGAAGATCATCAGCAACATGCGCGAGGTGCTTGCCCGTAACGGACGCATCCTGGCCATAGTTACTGAAGGAGACGACGAAGTCAAGAAGATTGCCCGCGACACCATCGAGGTGCCGCCTACTCTTGCGCTTCTGGCTCCGCTGCTCAGCGTGCTTCCGCTGCAGATGCTGGCCTACCACATCGCTGTGCTGAAAGGTCTCGACGTCGATATGCCCCGCAACCTTGCTAAAAGTGTTACTGTAGAATAGATGAACTACTCGGATTTCAAGACATGCAGCTTGCAGCTGGCCGGAGGTATGACCTTCACCGGCTATGCTTTCGGCGCCCCCGTGCCGGCCTTCGGAGAGACAGTTTTCTCCACGGCTATGGTGGGCTATCCCGAGACTCTTACCGACCCTTCCTTCGAAGGGCAGCTGCTGTGCGTGACATATCCGCTCATAGGCAACTACGGAGTGCCGGCCGGCCGCACAGACGCTGACGGGCTCCAGGCTACTTTTGAATCAGAAAAGATACACGTCCGCGCCCTTATAATCTCCGACCTGTCGTTCGACTACAGCCACTGGAGCGCCGCTAAAAGCCTCGACGGCTGGCTCAAGGAACAGGGAATCCCGGGCATCTGGGGTGTGGATACCCGCCGCCTGACACAGATACTCCGCGAAGAAGGGTCGATGCTAGGTCAGCTGGTGCAGGAGGGGGGAAGCCCTCTGGCGGAATTTGAAGACCCGAATGCCTCCAATCTCGTGGCAGTGGCATCCTGCAAGGAGGTAATCCGATACCATGAAGGGGCCGGGAAGAAAGTGGTGCTGGTGGACTGCGGAGTGAAGCACAACATAATCCGCTGCCTGCTGGCCACCGGCGTCGAGGTGGTGAGGGTTCCATGGGACTACGATTTCAACGCCGACCCCGCCATCCGCGACTACGACGGCCTGTTCATCTCCAACGGCCCTGGCAACCCTGACTACTGCGGGGCCGCAGTGGAGCACATAAGGCAGACCATGGCCATCGGCAAGCCGGTGTTCGGCATCTGCATGGGCAACCAGCTGCTCGCCAAGGCTGCCGGCGGAAAGACATACAAGCTCAGATATGGCCACCGCGGCCACAACCAGCCGGTAAGGATGGTGGGCAGCGACCATTGCTTCATAACCTCCCAGAACCACGGCTACGCAGTCGACGAAAAGACTCTGCCGGCCGACTGGGATCCGCTTTTCATAAACCTGAACGACGGCACCAACGAGGGCATCCGCCACCGCAACAAGCCTTTCTTCTCCGTTCAGTTCCACCCGGAGGCCTCCAGCGGTCCTCTGGACACAATGTATCTGTTCAACCGCTTCGTATCTATGCTATGAAAAAGTTCAAGAAAGTGCTTTTGCTGGGATCCGGAGCCCTCAAGATAGGGCAGGCGGGAGAATTTGACTACAGCGGCAGCCAGGCTCTTAAGGCTCTGTCGGAAGAAGGCATTTCCACTGTACTCATCAACCCCAACATAGCCACCGTGCAGACCTCGGAGGGCGTGGCGGACAGTGTCTATCTGCTGCCCGTGACTCCTTATTTCGTGGAGAAGGTGATAGAGAAAGAGCGTCCCGACGGTATAATGCTGACCTTCGGCGGCCAGACCGCGCTGAACTGCGGAGTGGCTCTCGACCACAGCGGAGTGCTGGCAAAATACGGTGTGAGCGTCCTCGGAACGCCCGTGCAGGCCATAGTCGATACGGAAGACAGGGATGCGTTCGCTCACCGCATGGAAGAGATTGATGTGAGCATCATCCGTTCGCATGCGGTGGACAGCATTGAGGCTGCCCGCGAAGCGGCCCGTGAGATAGGTTATCCGGTAATCCTGCGTTCGGCCTATGCTCTGGGCGGCCTGGGCAGCGGCTTCTGCAATAACGAAGCAGAGCTCGACGTGCAGGCCGGCAAGGCCTTCGCCTATTCCCCCCAGGTGCTGGTGGAGAAGTCTCTCAAGGGCTGGAAGGAGGTGGAGTACGAAGTGGTGCGGGACTGCTACGACAACTGCATCACGGTCTGCAACATGGAGAACTTCGACCCTCTGGGCATACACACCGGAGAGAGTATCGTGGTGGCTCCCTGCCAGACTCTCAACAACCATGATATAAATCTGCTGCGCGACACGGCGATACGCATCGTGCGGCATCTCGGCATAATAGGCGAATGCAACGTGCAGTACGGCTATGACCCGGACAGCGACGACTACCGCGTCATAGAGGTCAACGCCCGTCTGAGCCGTTCTTCGGCGCTGGCTTCCAAGGCGACCGGCTATCCGCTGGCCTTTATCGCAGCCAAGCTGGGCCTCGGCTACGGC
>JAFZKU010000165.1 GCA_017551785.1 Bacteroidales bacterium
ATCCGGCATCGCATCTGACGATTACATCCGCTTGATGGACAGTCCTACCATAAAGATTAACTCAGGAAGCAGCGCAGGACACGCCCTCAAGGGCAAGGACTATGTCCAGCTCTCAAACGGCACTCTGTTCGTCTCTGTTGCTGCTGACATGAAGAAAGGCATCAGCACTGACGATTACGTCCTTGTCGAAGGCGGCACCCACATGATTACTGTGACCGGCGGAGTGGCATTTGATGAAGAAGATGCTGAGTACTCCGGCACGGCCGGCATCAAGGCCGACAACTACTTTGCCATGACCGGCGGTTCTTTAACAATCAAGAATACAGGCGACGGCGGCAAGGGCATCAATGCCGGAAGCTACGACTTCGACAGCGAGAACCACACCCTTTCTGACAGTTATATTTCTGGAGGAACCCTTACGGTTACTACTACCGGCCGCGAAGTGAACGACGTTTCTGCCAAGGGCATCAAGATCGGCTGGGTTACCAAGACCGGCACTGGAGATTTCGCCAAGGTAACAGGCTATGCCGGCAAGCTTATCATCAGCGGCGGCACCATCAATGTAAACAGCACCAACGGAGAAGGGCTGGAAGTCAAAGGCGACCTCACCTTCAACGGCGGCGAGACCCATGTCTCATCAATGTCTGACGATGCTATCAACTGTCAGGGAGAACTTACCGTCAACAACGGCTTCGTATATGCATACTCGGCTGGAAACGATGCAATGGACTCCAACGGCAACATGATACTCAACGGGGGCTATGTGATGGCCATCTGCACCAAAGGCTCACCGGAAGTCGCTCTCGACGCCAATACTGAAGAGGGAAAGAAACTGTTCATCAACGAAGGCGCCACTGTAGTAGCCTATGGCGGTCTGGAAAACGGCTATTCTGCTTCTCAGAGCGTCTACAGCATGAGCGGTACTGCAGGAGCATGGAACGCCCTTTACAATGGTAAATCGTTCATAGCTGCCTTCAAGGCGCCTTCCAACATCGCGACCTTCATAGTATCCGCCCCTTCCCTTTCAAGCGGCTATAAGGGCGTCAGCGTGAGCGGTGAGGCCAAATGCAACGGCACCTGGGCGACGGGTGGCATTTCTGGCGGAACTTCTGTCACTCTCTCCAACTACACCGGCGGCAACAATGGTCCTGGTGGCGGCAATCCGGGCGGAGGTCCGGGAGGTGGAGGCGGCAGACCTGGAGGATGGTAGGCCATTCCATGTAATACAACAAGCCCCGACAGTCTAGTGATTGCCGGGGCTTTGTTTGTAGAACGTAAGTGTTACCTCAATAATTTGAGGCTCCACTTGCAGTTTACGTTGGCGGGGTCGAAAACGCCCAGCGAAGGCGTGCTGTCGGCAACGGCAATGAGAACCAGTTCTTCAGAAGTGCCTGGAACAGCTTTAGGCATAATCCTGTATGAGCCGTCGGTCAGGCGGTCAATCCTCCACAACTGCTCGGGCGCTCCAGTGAATTCGATAACCGTAGTAACTTCCTTGTCAGCAGTAGCGGTGAGAGCGCGACCGGTGCCTGCGATTGTTATTTTGCAATATGCGCCGCCGATGTAGCCTCCGGCTTCCGGGACTTCAGTGATCTCCCAGGTCTGATGAGGACGGAATAGCTGGGGACCGATGCGCAGGTCAATCTGGCCCTCAGGCCAGGTGCCGATTACATCTTCGAGCTTCTGGTCAGCCATCGGAGTGACCGGAGCGTCACCACCGCGTGACATACCTCTTCCGCCATTCAGCGGCACATTGTTGACAGCCAGTTCCAGGGTATATCCTCTTCTTTCAGACACGATGCTGTAGTTGCCGTTCTCGAAAGGCTCGCCAGCCACCGGCCAGCCGTCCTTCCACATGAGCGGACGCATTGCCAGTACGCTGCGGCCGCTGCGGTCGAGGTCGCCCTCGAAATGGAACGACATCTTCTCTATGCCGTCAGATACTATGAAGCGACCGAAGTGGCCTGCACCGATGCGGCGCGGCTCGGAAGCCAGAAGAAGCTTGCCTCCGCCATGGATCATATCTCTGCCGATGTGGTCGTAGAAAGGACCGGTAGGGCTCTTGGAGCGGCCGACAATTATTTCGTAGGTAGAATTCACTCCGCTGCAGCAAGTGCCGTGGGTTGCGAGGAGGTAATACCAGCCGTCATTGTACATCATCTCTCCTGCCTCGCAGGAAAGGGCTACATCGACGGGTTCGCTGATCGGTACTGCATTCTTCGGGTTCAGCTCGACAACGCGCGTATAGCCGAAATATGTGCCATATACGAGCCATAATCTGCCGTCAGGGCCCATCATGAGACCGGGGTCGATGCCGTCGCAGTCTTCATAGCCGTTCGAGCCGGCGATGTCCATTGGTTCCGTATATTCGAAATCTGGAGAATCCGGGTCTAGGGTCTTGTTCCACATCGCATACACGCGGGAGCGGTATCTAAGGCCGTTCGAGCGGTCGGTGGTGGAATAGACTACCAGATAGCGGTCGCCGATCTTGATTGCATCAGGAGCAACTCCGCCGCCCGGACGGACTGCTCCGCTGTGCCAGCTCCAGCCATCCTCCGAGATGAGGCCACCGCCACCGGTACCGAAAGTATAATACTTGCCGTCACATTCCACGACGGTTGAAGGGTCATGTATGTATGGACTGCCTACCTGAGCAAATGCGGCAAGGGATAAAGCTGCCGAAACGATTGCTGCGAAGCCTGTAGCGAATAATCTCTTTTTCATAGTCTTACCTCCTCTTCTTTGGCATGATTGACGAAATCGTATATGCAGTTACGGGCTTGCCCTGCTCATCCACGAACCGAAGGCAGAACGTAGCCATTCCCTGGCCGTTCAGGACTGCTCCGCGGAGGATATTGCGACCCTTGTGGAGAGTGATGCGCTTCGACATGCAGTCGTCGACTATAAGGTCGCGGTCATTGGTGAGCCTCAGAACCTCTTCACCATTGAGATACCAGACAGCGCCCGAGTTCGCACCGCCGGAAAGCCTGACGTCCTTGATGTCTTCCTCGCAGTCAATTATGGTCACTGCCCAGTACATCTGCTGGAAGTACTCCTTTCCGTAGCCTTCGGCAAAGCGAAGCAGGTTGACGAAGTATTTCTTTGAGTCGAGCGCATGCCATACGAGGTTGGTCTTTCCGTATTTGACCTTCGAGCCATCTTCCGGGATAAGGGAGAACTGGTCTTTGAAATACTCTTCGGCCATTGTTTCGGAAAGATAGTTGTCAGTCAGCATACTGTTGCTGCTGAAGGACTTCGTTATGGGTTCGAGTAAAGTCCAGCGGCGGATGAAACCATCAGGATCAGGGGTTACAGGCGTAGAGGTAGC
>JAFZKU010000166.1 GCA_017551785.1 Bacteroidales bacterium
AAAAGTGTGCGCCGGCAATATGCCCCACAGAGCGTACAGAAAAGACAGACAGCGCACACTGCCCTTTAAACGGGTGGTGTGCGCTGTCAACATGCGGTGCAGGGACCTCCAGAGTGGGTAAGCGTCGCACACTCAAGCACGCCGCCGCGCGGAGGTGAAGCTTCTACTTCTGCTCCTGCTGTTCTCTTATGTAGGTTACTACCTCGCCGACGGTGGTGAACGGAGCTCGCGAGGTGTCGAAGTTGACGTTGAATTTGTTCTCGAGCGCCAGCGACATGAGCAGCATGGACAGTGAATCGATGCCGAGGTCGCGGACGAGATTGCTTTCGAGGGTTGCCTTTGACGTGTCAAGGTGCGGTTTCATCACCGCCAGGACTTCTTTGAGTCCTTCGAAAATCTCAGTGTCTGTCATTGGTTTCGTGCAACTTTAAGGGAACCTGTACGTTTGAAATCTTCCTTGCGGACGGTAACTTTAGTTACGCGGTGGGTGCTCGGCAGGGTGGCGTTCACGTCTTCTACGAGCTTGTTGAAGAAAGCTGCCACCTCTTCTTCGCTCTTGCCCTCTACGAAGGCGGGCTGGGGAAGGATGTCGATGGCGATTACGCTCTCGCCGTTCATGATGTCTTCCTTCACGAGGCAGTCGCGCAGTGCGTCGCATTTATAGAAAGGCTCCTCGATGCTCTCGGGAGAGACGTTTTCTCCGTTTGCGAGGATGATCAGATTCTTGATGCGGCCCGTGATGTACAAGAAGCCGTCTTCATCCATTCGTCCGAGGTCACCGGTGCGGAACCAGCCGTCCGAGGTGAAGGCATCCTTGGTATTTACAGGATCCTTGTAATATCCCAGGAAGATATTGTCGCCCTTGAGCTGGATTTCGCCGTCCACGAAGCGGATCTCCTGCTCGGGATAAACCTTACCTACAGATGTGGGGTGAGTCTTGACGTCGGCGTTGCCGCTTGTGAAATTGGCGCCTTCAGTAAGGCCGTAGCCGCCCAGAAGGCCGATGCCCATGCCGTCAAAAGCCTTGATGAGCCTCGGGGGCACGTTGGCTGCGCCGCTGATTATGATCTTCAGCTTGCCGCCGAGGAAGTTCGGAGTGTACATCCTGGTCAGACCGTAGAGGATGTCGCAGAGGCCGGGCACGAGGGTGAGATATGTCGGCTGGATGGCCGGCAGTTTCCCGATGGTGGCTTTCATGTCTTCGCAGGCTACCCATTCGTTGCCAGAGTAGAGGCATGACATGGTGCCTTTGATGAGGCCGAACACGTGGCTCAGCGGGAGCATGCCGATGGTGCGATGGCAATGCAGGATGCTGCACGGCATGAACGCTCCGTTGAATGAGCCTCTCAGCAATGCGCGGTGAGGAAGGATGGCGCCTTTCGGAACGCCGGTTGTTCCGCCTGTGAAGAATATGGCGGCCGGAGAATCTTTGTCGACCACAACTGCGGGGGCTGCGGTGTCACTGATTGAAGAGATCGGGAAGACTTTGACCGGAAGGCCTTCGGTTGCACCTTTGAGGGCGTCACCGACCATTACGGCAGATATGTCAAATCTTGCGCATGAACCAGCAACTGCAGGAGCGGGAAGCTGTGCGGGCAGCACCACTGCGGTGTAGCCGGCTGAAGTCACTGCCAGGAACATTTCCACAGCATCCACACTGTTGAAGTCGAAAATAGCGACTTTGGCACCTTCGGCAAGCCCGAGGCTCTTGAGGAAGCAGCGGCGGCGCGCCACGTTCTCTACGAGCTGAGCGTAGTTGACGCTCTTTTCAGGTTTGTTCAGGTCTGTGAGGGCCGGGTACTGTGCATATTGTCTGCCAATGAAATCGAGGAATTCAGGGACCGTAGGGATGTACGGCATCTGCTTCAGCTCCTCGGCAGGAATCATGTCAAAGAAATAGTTACTCATGTATGTATGATTTAGATTTAGTTACAATGAGCGCAAATATACTCATTTTTTGTACATTTGTTTTGATTAAAACCTGACTGAACAATGACTGTAACAATCAAGAAAGTCGCGAATCGCCGCGATTTGCGCAAATTCATACAGTTCCCTTTTTCTCTATATAAAGACAATCCCAACTGGGTACCGCCCTTGACAGGCGATGAATTCGACACCTTCAACAAAAAGAAAAACGCAGCTTTTGAATACTGCGAAGCAGACTGCTTCCTGGCTTACAAAGACGGCAAGGCCGCAGGCCGCGTTGCTGCCATAATCAACCATAACGCCAACAAGCGCTGGGGCGCAGTGGCCCGTTTCGGATGGCTGGACTTCATTGAGGACGAAGAGGTCCTCAAAGCGCTGATCGGTGCCGTGGAGGCCTTTGGGAAAGAGCGTGGATGCACCTCTCTCAAAGGACCCTGGGGTTTCACTGACATGGACAAGGAGGGCTCGCTGGTGGAGGGCTACGACAAGCTGTCTTCTTTCACCTGCCTTTATAACTTCCCTTACTACGACACGCTGCTGAAGAAGATCGGCTTCGAGAAGGATGCCGACTGGACACAGAGAATAGTCTATATACCGCAGGAACCCCTGCCTTCATATCAGTATGCTCCGCTCATCGAGAAGAAATTCGGAGTGCACGTGGCCACCGGCAAGAGCATGCAGGATCTGAACCGCCGTTACGGCATGGAGATTTTCC
>JAFZKU010000167.1 GCA_017551785.1 Bacteroidales bacterium
CTCGGCTGGAATCCCCGCAAGACCAGCTTCGAGGAGCTCGTGCGCATTATGGTGCAGCATGATATGAAGAAGGTTCGGAAAATGTATATACGGGAGGAGATGGATTAGCATGGAGAAGAATAGCAAGATATACGTGGCGGGACACCGCGGGATGGTGGGCAGCGCGATTGTCCGCGAACTGCAGCGGCAGGGCTACACGAACCTCGTGGTCAGGACGCATGCCGAGCTCGACCTCGCGCGGCAGGCCGATGTGGAGGCGTTCTTTGCGGTGGAGAAGCCGGAATATGTGTTCCACCCGGCCGGGAAGGTCGGCGGCATCATCGCCAATCAGACGGCAATGGCCGATTTCCTCTACGAAAACCTGATGATCGAGATGAACGTCATCAATGCGGCCTGGAAGAACGGATGCAAGAAGCTGCTGTTCCTCGGCTCGTCGTGCATCTACCCGCGCATGGCGCCGCAGCCCATCAGGGAGGAAGCCCTGCTCACAAGCGCGCTGGAGAAGACCAATGAGGGCTATGCGCTGGCGAAGATCAGCGGCCTGAAATACTGCGAATACCTCAACCGCCAGTACGGCACAGATTTCATCAGCGTGATGCCGACGAATCTCTATGGGCCAAACGACAATTACCACCCGGAGCACAGCCACGTGCTGCCAGCGCTGATCCGCCGTTTCCACGAGGCGAAGGTGGCCGGAGTGCCGAGCGTGACATGCTGGGGCGACGGAAGCCCGCTGCGCGAGTTCATGTATGTGGACGACCTTGCGAACCTCTGTGTGTTCCTGATGAACAATTACAGCGGCGACGAGACGGTGAACGGCGGCACGGGGAAGGAACTGACCATCAAGGAGCTGACTGAGCTGGTGGCGAAGGTGGTGGGCTACAAAGGCGCGATCCTCTGGGACACTTCGAAGCCAAACGGCACGCCCCGCAAGCTTCTGGACGTCAGCAAGGCCACGGCGCTGGGCTGGCACTATAAGACCGAGCTGGAGGACGGCATCCGCCTGGCCTACGAAGACTTCCTCACGAATCCCATGCGGGCAGAGAGATGATTATCATAACACAACCTATATGAAACTGAAAATCTTATTTGTGGCGGCGGCGTTGATGGGCGTCGGTGCCATGGCGTTTGGACAGGAGGCCTTCAGGGTGAATGTGGTGCAGCCGGAGCATGCGAAGGTGGTGGTGACTCCTGCTGTGCCGGAGGACGGAATGGTGCCGGCCGGCACTGTACTGCATGTGAAAGTCAGCGACATCGAGCCCGGCTGGGTCTTCGACAGCGGCTATTATCTGGCAATGGGAAAGGCCGTCCGCTGGCCTGTGAACATTGAATTCATGGAGCCGGAGTTCGACGTGGAAGTGACCGGCAACATCATGAGCCTCGGCGCTTCGATCATGGAGGCTGAGCGGGCCGAGGGCTACACCGTAATCCAGGACATCGTGTATGCGCAGCCCGGCAAGAAGCCGCTGAAGTACGACGCATTCATCCCGGACGGGGCCAAGAACCTCCCTGGCATCGTGATCATCCACGGCGGCGGATGGGCCTCGAATACTGAGGACATCATGCGCGGCCTGGCCCGCGAACTTATCAAGGGCGGCAAATATGTGGTGTTCAGCATCGACTACCGCTGGATTAACAATGGGGACGGCGACGCTACTCCGAACACCATGACGGACCTGGTGGACGACTGCTACGGCGCCATCCTGCACATCCAGAAGCATGCGAAGGAGTACGGCCTCAACCGCCGCAAGATTGCCGTGACTGGCGACAGCGCGGGCGGACATCTCTCTGCGCTGGTGCTTGACGCTGTGGAGCGCGTCGGGAAGAAGGGCTTCGTGCCGACCTATATGCCGAAGGGTATGTGGATGTGCCGCGCCCGCCACTGGCTGAAGGGCATCAAGGCTGCCGCTCCGAGCTACGGCGTGTTCGATGCGAAGAGTCTGGCCGGCTTCATCCAGAATCTGCCGGAGGACGAGATGACGGCTGTGGTGCCGATGGACAATGTGCCGGACGTGAAAAAGCGCGCCGTGCCGCAGTTCCTGACGCTGGGTACGCTGGACCGCACTGTGGGCCGCGAGCCGATGGAGGAGTATGTGGAGCTGCTGAAGTCCAAGGGGCAGCGCGTGGAGTATGTGCTCATCGACGGGGCCAGCCATGCCTTCTTCGACTGGAAGCCAGACCAGCGCACAAAGGACACTTTCGCGAAGTACGGCGTCCCCTACGCCAAGCAGATGCAGGAGTTCTTCGACAGCGTCTTTTATAAGTAGTCGCTCAGAATGATATGAAAAAAGCACTGCCCGTTTGGGCAGTGCTTTTTATTTACAGCTCCAGATGCACCTTCATATCCTCGCCCGAGAGCGGATTGCGAAAGACGGCGAGGTACTTGCCTTTGGGAAGCCAGATGTACGATAAGCACCAGGCATCATCATTTCTGTCTACCTCATACATTATCTGCTCGGCACCCTGCTTATTATAGAAATCAATTTCGCACCGCCATATCACAGGCGTGTCGCTGTCCTCCTTGTAAATCACCCAGGGGATATCTTTCAGCGTCCTGAAGTACAAATACAGCTTTTCTCCATTGACCGCATCTTTAACACCTGCCCTATCTATGTCATATCCGACCTGTACCACAGCCCCGAGCGGTCGCTTGTCAAAAACAATAGACTCGAATATATCTGTAGAGACGGGAGTCCACTCGCCTGTGGCAGGATCCAGCTGGCATAAAGAAATCCTGTCCCCATCCGCCAACTTGCCTTTAATCTGACACTCTACTGGAGCAATATTGACATATTCAATGTTCGTATAAAGAACACGTTTGAAATCAGGCGAAATTTTCTCCTTGAAAGCGCCCTTGCTGTCGAAAAGAATATAAGAGAAAGTGAAGTCAAAATGTTGATCCGTCGGATAGAACGTTTCTATCCCCACCCAATTGTCACGTATGGTGAAAGGTTTGTTCTCTTCAAGGTCATAAGGAACAATCACTCCATCCAACTGCATCAAATTTGTCGAAGGCTGTCCACCCTCGTCAGGCTTGATGTTGTAAATAGCCTGCTGATAAATAGTGAAATCTATCAGCTCATCTTCGTGCTCTTCTATCGGTTCAAAGGAGTAGAAGGCTGAACCTCCTCCCCATCCATAGTTTATGCTGAAAAAGCGGCCGTTGTAACCGTCTACCACAAAAGCATGACCTTCCCAGTTCTCGGTGTAACCCGCATAAAGGACAGGCCTGTTGGCGTTGATCTCATCTTTCAGCATCCTCTCCCAGTCCTCCTGCCGGTGAAAATCCTGACGCCAGGAATATTTAATACTCTTGTCATACCCGAAATAATCTGCCAGCGGCCATGCATCGCTTACTAGAGCTCCTGACCCCTCCGGAGTAAACTGCATCTTGACCATCACGGCAACATCATAGCACAAACGGGCAATCTGTGCTGATTCAATATTGCTGAAACCATATGCCTTGTATGGCATCCTGCTCCAGTCGTACTCATGGCCCAGCTCCACGGGGTCGATATTGACATTATCGTACTTATAGCCGGGGATTGTTCCCACACCCTTGAGAGGCCACTCATGATAACGCATGATTATCGCTATGGCTGTAGCTACACAGCCGATAGGGCATTCCTGACCCTTCAACTTGGGAGCGAGATTGTTGAAAGGAGCAGTCTGATTCCACGGCGCGGTTTTCAGCACCACCTCGCCTTCATTGTCGTTCCCTGCTTTGGTGGCTGGAGATGACCAGCCTTTTTCGCGGGCGAACGCGATGATTTCTGCATACCAATCATAAGTAGCCCTCATGTTCTCGGGCATGTCGGCATACGCCGGGATCTTCTCTTCGAGAGAATATGCCAGCACGGGCCTGGCGGCATCGTCGCCCGAAGCCACGACAAAACCACCTTCGGGCCTTGAGTAGACATAGAAGGCGGGAGCGTCATCGGCCTTGGTGACAATCTCGGGGAAGGACCATGCGAGGCGCAGCTCTTCGGGAGCCACGCGGGCCTTGGTGCGGGGCTGAACTGAAGTCAGGAAACTGGCGGCGTTGCGACGGGCCTGCTCTTCAGATATAGGCCGTGCGTCTGAAATCTGCCACAAAAGCAATGCGGCGACAAGAATTATAACCTTTCTCATTTGCGCAGCTCCTCCATATTAATTGTCATTTCATTTTTTACCTCGTTGAAAACGAAGGTCTTCACATCGTCGAGCTCGACAGTGACAGTGTGGGTTGTGCCGGCCGAGCCGTAGTCGTGCTTTAAGTTGGCCAGGTAGAGGTCATTTTCGCCGTCGCCCCAGAACACGAAGGCGAGAGGATATCTGCCAGCGATCTTGGGAGGCTGGACGACCTGGTCTTCAGTCGTGAAAGTAACTGTGGGCAGCCAGGCATACTGATGGATCAGAAGAGTGTCGGGCTCAGCCAGCTGTTTGTAATACACCAGGATGCGGGACTCGCGCTCTTCGGCATCAGCGTCCAGAGGCGCTGCCGTGAATCTGAAGCGTGTGCCGCCCGCAGACCTTTCTTTGCCATCGAAGGTGAGCCAGCGGTCTTCCAGTTCAACACGGTAGGTGTCCGGATCGAGGTCTAAAGCCTCGAAGGTGCCTTTCCATCCGCGGCCGGAAACTACCATTGCATTGTTAATCAGGATGCGGTAGAATTCCTGGACAACTTCTACAGTTGCGTCGAAGCCCTGGGCCTTGTTGACAAATTCGATCTTGGCGGTGCGTTTGCCGCGGGTGCCGTTCTCCACGACCTGGAAAGTGTGGTGGTGAGAAGGCAGACCCTTGCTGTCGGCCAGCTTCACCCAGTCCGAGTCGATGAGTATTTCGTAATCGACGTTGGTCTGAACCTCAACATCTATCGACTTGCCTTCGGCTGCGACATCGAAGTGGCTGGAGCTTTGGGGCAGGATCATGCCGGGCTTCGGGCCCTGCTTGATCTTGATCTCCTTGGTGATGTCTTCGGCGGTGAAGGTGATAACGGTGCTGCGCTCGTCGAATGAGCTGTTCCTGTCGACGGAGATTGTCACCTGGACTTCCTCTTCGGACGCTGTCGCCTGACTGGACGGGGATACATGCGCCCAGACTTCAGACGACTTTGCCGACCATGCGCGGTTCGACTGCACAGTGACGGTGAAGATATACGCTTCGTCTTTAATATTCACTTCTTGCTGCCCTGTAACTATCAACTCCGGCGCTTTCTCGCAGGTGGCCAGCAGCAGGACGCTCGTCAGTATCAAAATTAACTTTTTCATCAGCCGTTTTTAAACGTTTATAATCGTTTGTAAACTTCAAATTTAAATAAAAAAAACACTGCCCCTC
>JAFZKU010000003.1 GCA_017551785.1 Bacteroidales bacterium
AGAGCCTTGGGAGGATTGTCGCCAAGCAGATAATGAGAAGAGCCGGCGTGGGTGATAGCGGGGTCCATCGAGATTACAGGATAGAACAGGATCTGGAAATCCGGACGCTCCTCTCTCTTGCTGAAGTGGGTGGCTGCAGTCGAGGCGAGGTGGCCTCCTGCAGAACAGCCGCCGATGCCGAGCTTGGTGAAGCCATACTCCTCTGCGTGAGCCCAGAGCACATGCATTGCCTCGTGGACATCGTCCAGCGGCACTTCGTAATGACTGTTGGGGAGACGGTATTTCACAACGGCGTATACGATACCGCGGTCGGTGTACCATTTGGAATTGGCGTAACCCTCGGTTTTGTCCCACACGTCGACATATCCGCCGCCGGGGCAGATTAGCACTGCCAGGCCGTTGGGCTTCTCAGGCAGGAACACGGCCAGAGTGGGCTTGGTGACATTCGAGACGTGGTTGCCGTAGTCCTTTTCCTCGCCGGTGAGGCCGTTGTCGGTCGGAGCGCCGTCCGGCCAGAGGTCGAACATCACGTCGGGCTTGGGGAAATTGTAGACGGGGGTCTGGGGGGCATTCTGAGCCAGCGTCAGCACGGTGCCGAGCAGCAGCACTGCCAGCGCCAGGAGAATTTTCTTGAATGATTTCATCTTAATTATTGATTTCTATTTACTTCAAAGATAATCACATTAAGTGTGATTTACACTTTTTTAGTACTTTTATGTCCATGAAAACAACAGTCCTCAAGCCCATCCTGTCAGCAGCTCTGGCCCTTTGCGCCGCGGCTCTGACCTTCAGCTCGTGCCAGAGCCATTCAGTCCGCATCAAGACGGCCGACGGCACGCTGGTCCTCAAGCCCCTTTATGACAACGCAGTCCGCGTGCAGGTAATCCCCAGCGGGCAGACCCTGCCGGAAGAGCTGGTCTACACCGAGAAGGTGGCCGCCCCGAAATACAAAGTCAGCAAGGACGGGGAGAGCGTAGCGATGAGCACTGCCGCAATGACGGTGCGCTACTCGCAAGCAGACGGCACCCTGATCTTCCTCGATGCCGCGGGCAACATCCTTCTGAAAGAAACTCCGGGCGGTCGCACGCTTCAGCCTTCGCAGGTACAGGGCGTGCCGGTGTACGCCGTCTCGCAGACTTTCGCATCGCCAAAGGATGAACATCTATACGGTACGGGACAGTTCCAGGACGGCTATCTGGACATCCGCGGCCTGACACGCCGTCTGACGCAGGTTAACACGCAGATCGCTATTCCGTTCGTGCTTTCCAGCAAGGGTTACGGCCTGCTCTGGAACAACTATGGCCTGACGGACTTCAACCCTGCGGATAACAGCGTAGCCTTGGAACCCGCCGAAGAGGGCGCCGGCCAGACCGTCAACGCCACCGGCACTTCGGGCAACCGCCGGGAGATGCGTTTCACAAGGACTTTCAAAGGCACGCTGGACGTACCCCAGGAAGGAGAATATGCCCTCTTGCTGGACGTGGGGCAGAAGATGGCCCGCAGGCATTATCTTGCAATAGACGGCAATCCGGTAATAGACGTTTCAAACACCTGGCTCCCTCCCACCTCGTCTGTAATAGTCACCCTGCCCGCCGGAGTCCACGAACTGAGCGTAGAGGGCGTGCGCGGCGACAACCCGCAGGTGTTATGGCGCAAAGCCTCTGACGAGACCACCCTGGCCTCTCCCGTCGCAGCAGCGCTGGACTACACTGTCTTCGCAGGCAGCGCCGACGAAGTGATATCGACCTACCGCACTCTGACCGGCCCCGTGCCGCAGATGGCGGACTGGATGTTCGGATATATCCACTGCCGCGAACGCTACCATTCTCAGGACGAGATACTGGAGAACGCCGCAGGCTTCAAGGAACGCGGCCTGCCTCTGGACGTCATAGTGCAGGACTGGCAGTGGTGGGGCAACACGGGCTGGAACTCGATGGAGTTCGACCGCGAGCACTACCCCGACCCGGCTGCGCTGACAAGCGCCCTGCACGACATGGGCACACGCTTCATGATATCTGTATGGTCGAAGGTCGACCGGAACTGCGCCCTTGGCAAGAAGCTGGACGAACGCGGCTACTACATCGACGGCACGGACTGGATCGACTTCTTCAAGCCTGACGCAGCGGCATTCTATGTACAGAGCTTCCGCGACAGCCTTGCCATCCCCTACGGCATCGACGCGTGGTGGTTCGACGCCACTGAGCCGGAGAACGACGACCTGGAAGGCAGGCTCGTAGGTCCGGACCAGGTGCCAGGCGAGCTTTACCGCAACGTCTACCCTCTTATGGTGAACCGCACCATGTACGAGGGTCTGAAAGATATAACTGACCACGAACCCGTCATCCTCACCCGCAGCGCCTTCACGGGAATCCAGCGCTACGGCGTGGTGACCTGGAGCGGCGACGTTGGCAACGACTTCGGCACTCTGCGCCGCCAGATTGCCGGAGGCCTGGGCCAGATGGCGGCCGGACTGCCCTGGTGGACCTACGATGCCGGCGGATTCTTCCGCCCCGGCGACCAGTACACTTCGGCGGAATATCAGGAGCGGCTCGTTCGCTGGGTGCAGACCGCAGTGTTCCTGCCCTTCATGAGGGTGCACGGCTATATGAGCCAGACAGAGCCCTGGCGCTACAGC
>JAFZKU010000168.1 GCA_017551785.1 Bacteroidales bacterium
AGCCATCAGCATATAGATGTCGGCGCATCCGTCAGAAGCCCTCCACTCGAAGGTCTGCTTCTTGCTGAAATCCATGTCGGCAGCCTTCTGAGGCCCGTTGACCTGCTCGGCCATGTCAGTGCAGCCGGCCCATCCCAGAGGGATGCGCACCAGCGCGCTGCGGTTGCTGAACGACCAGCAGAGTGATGTCGGAGCCTCCTGGTTCGGCACCAGACGCAGATATGACAGCGGGTTAGGATTGCCGAATGCAGGCAGCGAAGTTCCGGCCATCATGAGGCCTGCGATAGCCCTGCGGCACTCCTCGGTGAGATTGGTCTTGCCGTCGCCGGCATCGGCAGGCACATTAACGTCCTTGACCATGACGCTGCGTCCGTCGCGGGTGAATTTCATGTGCACATGCAGACCGCTGCCGGCCTGGCCGACGGTGATTTTCGGAGCGAAGGTGATGGTGAGGCCGCGCTTGTAAGCCAGCTCACGCATTATCCACTTGGCAACCACGAGCTGGTCGGCGGCATCCTCGATATCGACCGGCAGGAACTCTATCTCGTTCTGCTCGTAGTTCATGCCGTCCTGGCAGAAATTGCCGACTTCGCTGTGGCCGTATTTGATCTTGCCGCCGGCCTGGGCGATGAGGCGCATGGCCTCGTTGCGGTATTCCGACGACTTGTTGAAAGGAGCGCTTTCGTGGTATCCCTTCTGGTCCGGAACGGGATACTTCTCTTCCTCGGGGCTGATTACATAGTGCTCCAGCTCGCCCATGGCCTGCATCTCTACGCCGGCTGTGGCTTTCAGAGCCTGGTGGGCCTTGTGGAGGATGTACTCCGGAGAGCTCTCGTACGGCTTGCCGTCGCGGCCGTAGTATGAGCAGAGAAGGTCGAGGGTGGGCACTTCGCTGAAGGGATTCAGGAAGGCAGTCTTGTATTTGGGGATTACATACAGATCGCTCTCGCCAGCCTTGATGAACGGGAAAAGGTTGCTGCCGTCCACACGCTCACCGGCAGTCAGGATGTTCTCGAGATGCTCGATGCTGTGGATGACGAAGTTCAAGGTCTTGAATTTGCCGTCAAAACTGGTGTAGTGGAAATTGATGAACTCTACTTTGTTGGCAATACAGAAATCGATAAGGTCCTGCCGGGTGAATGCGCTGCAAGGCTTGCCGAGCGCCCTTTCCAGCAGGTTGGCGTTCATAGAGTAATCTGTCATGTCTTTATTTTAGAATTTGTGAATCGTAATTCCGCTGCGGAGCTTGGGCTCGAACCATGTGGTCTTAGGGGGCATTATGTTGCCGGTGTCGGCTATGTTCACAAGCTGGTCCATGGTGACGGGGTACAGAGCGAAGGCTACTGCCATCTCGCCGCTGTCGACACGACGCTGCAGCTCGCCCAGGCCGCGGATTCCACCCACGAAGTCGATGCGCTTGGAAGTACGCAGGTCGCCAATGTGAAGTATCTTGTCGAGCACGAGGTTCGACAGCACGGTTACGTCAAGCACTCCGATAGGATCCTTGTCGTCATAAGTGCCTTCCTTGGCATCGAGCGAATACCATTTCCCGTCGAGGTACATAGAGAAGTTATGGAGCCTGCAGGGGCGGTAAGGGCCGCTGCACTTCGCCTCCTCCACAGTGAAATCCTTCCGGAGGGCTGCAATGAACTCCTCGGTGCTGAGACCTGCGAGATCCTTTACCACACGGTTGTAGTCCATTATCTTGAGCTGGCTGGCAGGAAATACCACTGCCATGAAGTAGTTGTACTCCTCGCTGCCGTTGTGGGCAGGATTGGCATCCCTGCGCTCCGCTCCCACGCGGGCTGCGGCGGCTGTACGGTGGTGGCCGTCAGCTACGTAGAAGGCGGGGATTGAAGCGAAGGCGGCAGTTATGGCGGCGATATCCTTGTCGTCGTCGATAACCCACAGCTTGTGGCCGAAACCGTCGTCAGCCACGAAGTCGTACTCGGGCTTGCCGGCAGTGTACTTGGCCACGATGGCGGCGATGGCGGCATTGTCGGGATAGGCGAAGAACACCGGCTCGAGGTTGGCGCTCTGGTTGCGGACGTGAACCATGCGGTCGTCTTCCTTGTCCTTGCGGGTGAGCTCGTGCTTCTTGATGGCGCCGCTGGTGTAGTCCTCAGTGTTGGCGCAGACTACGAGGCCGTACTGGGTGCGGTCGCCCATTGTCTGGGCGTATACATAGTAGTTCTCCTTCGCATCCTGCACCAGCCAGCCCCTCTGCTGCCAGAGCTTGAAATTCTCCACGGCCTTTGCGTAAACGGCCGGGTCCTGCTCCTCGCGGATAGGGTCGAAATCAATTTCGGGTTTGATGATGTGAAGCAGCGACTTCTCGCCGGCTTCAGCTTTGGCCTCTTGCGAGGACAGCACGTCATAAGGACGGCTGGCCACTTCTTTCACGATGGCCTTGGGCGGCCTGATCGCAGCGAAGGGTTTAACTTTTACCATGCTTTAGAATCTGTTGAGTTGGAAACGGGTATTACCTGTAGCGAAAAAGTCGCAGATCTGGCGGGCTGCTGCAAGACCGGCGTTGATGTTGGCCTCAGAGGTCTGGGCGCCCATCTTCTTGGGAGTTGCAAACACGCGAACGCCGAACTTCTCGTTCAGCTCTGCCTGGTTGTCGGCGGCGATGTCGGTGATGTATTTGAGGTCTTCACGCTCGGTGAGAACCTTCACCAGCTCAGCCTCGTTGATGACTTCCTTGCGGGCAGTGTTGACCAGGCAGCCACCCTTCGGCATGCGGCTCAGCAGAGCGTAGCCGATTGAACCCTTGGTCTGCGGAGTTACAGGGATGTGCAGTGAAATGAAGTTGCTGCTGCTGTAGAGCTCTTCGAGAGAAGAAGCTACCTTCACACCGTCAGCCTCGATCTTCTCGGCGGGGATGAACGGGTCGAAGGCCATTATTTCCATGCCGAAGCCCTTGGCGATATTGGCTACCAGACGGCCCACGTTGCCATAAGCCTGCACGCCGAGGGTCTTGCCCTTCAGCTCGCTGCCGGTGGCGGGAGTATACTGGTTGCGGGACATATAGACCATGAAGCTGACTGCAAGCTCAGCCACGGCGTTGGAGTTCTGGCCGGGGGTGTTCATTGCAACAACTTTGGCTGCGCTGAGCGCGTCGAGGTCGAGGTTGTCATAGCCAGCACCGGCCCTGACGACTATCTTGAGGTTCTTGGCTGCTGCTACAACATCAGCGGTAACCTTGTCGGAACGGACGATGAGAGCGTCAGCGTCCTTCACTGCCTTGAGCAGGTCTTTGCTGTCGGTATATTTTTCGAGGAGAGCGAGTTCGTGGCCGGCGGCCTCGACAATTTCGCGGATACCTTTCACTGCAACGGCTGCGAAAGGTTTCTCAGTTGCTACCAATACTTTCATTTCAACAATCTGTTATTTGTGTTCAGCTTCGAATTCCTGCATGCAGGCTATGAGGGCGTCGACAGCCTCCATCGGGCAGGCGTTGTAGATAGATGCGCGGAAGCCGCCTACTGAGCGGTGGCCCTTGATGCCGACCATGCCGCGGCCCTGGGCGAAAGCGAGGAACTCGTCCTGGAGAGCTTCCTTACCCTCAGCCATCACGAAGCATACGTTCATGATAGAGCGGTCTTCCTTGGCAGCGGTGCCGCGGAAGAGGCTGTTGCGGTCGATCTCGGCGTAGAGCTTGTCAGCCTTGGCCACGTTCATCTTGTTCATCACCTTAAGACCACCAAGGCCCTTGAGCCATTTGAGGGTCTCGTTCATAACGAAGATCGGGAATACCGGAGGAGTGTTGAACATTGAACCGCCGTCGATGTGGGTGCGGTAGTCGAGCATGGTGGGGATATAGCGGGTCACCTTGCCCAGAGCGTCTTTGTTGACGATGGCGAAGGCCAGACCTGCAGGACCCACGTTCTTCTGTGCACCACCGTAGATGAGGGCGTACTTGCTTACGTCTACCGGACGGCTGAGGATGTCAGACGACATGTCGGCGATAAGCGGAACGGGACTGTCGATGTCATGACGGATCTCGGTGCCGTAGATGGTGTTGTTCGAAGTGATATGGAAATAATCTACATCGGTAGGGATAGTGTAATCCTTGGGAATGTAGCAGAAAGTCTTGTCGGCGCTGGATGCCACTGCGTAGGCTTCGCCGAGACCTTTGGCTTCCTTGAGGGCTTTCTTTGCCCAGACGCCTGTCTCGAGATAGGCGGCCTTGTGCTCCAGGAAGTTCATTGCTACATAGAGGAACTGCATCGATGCTCCGCCCCCGAGGAAGAGGACTTCATAATTGTCGGGGATGTTCAGGATTTCTTTCCAGAGGCTGCGGGCCTCGTCCATCACTGCCTGCCATTCCTTAGAACGGTGAGAGATCGAAACAACCGGGACACCTGTTCCTGCAAAGTCTTTGAGGGCTTCGATAGCCGCGTCAATTGCGGGCTGGGGCAGAACGCACGGGCCGGCGGTAAAATTGTAAGCTTTCTTCATTTTATTGTTATTGTTTGCTGATTTTTCAGATAAAGTCAGGGTTGCAAATTTATAATATTTGTGGTCTTTTCACAATAATGGCAGAGAAGATTGATGCTGCCGTTCTCGACTATTGTCTTGAAGCGGGTGGCGATCTTCTGATGGTTGGTCACGCACATGGGATTGGCGCACTTTCCGATGCCTATCACCTCTTCCGGAATGGTGATCTTGTGTTTGTCTACCACCTTGTAGTCCTTGATGATATTGATGGTGGCCTGCGGGGCGACGAGGGCTATGCGGTTCAGCTCGTCGTTCTCGAAATAGCGGTCCGCAATCTTGATGATGCCCTTGCGGCCGAAGCTCTTGCTGTCAAGGTTGCTGCCGATGGTGATCTGGTGGGAACACTCGGCCAGATTGAGGATGTCCACCACCTTGAAGAGATTCTCAGAAGGGATGTGGTCCAGCACAGTGCCGTTCTCGATGGCGTTGACTATAAGTTGTCTTGCTGTCGTTTCCATGGTTGCGTCTCCTTTTTTATCTGTACCCGAGCAGGCATGCTATGATGGCCATGCGGACATACATTCCGTTCTCGGCCTGTTTGAAATAATATGCATAAGGAGTGTCGTCCACGTCGAGGGCGATCTCGTTGATGCGGGGCAGCGGGTGGAGGATCTTCATGTTGCTGCGCACACCGCCCAGCATGCTGGCCTCAAGCCTGTATACGTCTTTCACTTTTTCATACTCCATAGGGTCGCTGAAGCGCTCCTGCTGCACTCGGGTCATATAGAGGATGTCGCAGTCGTTGAGATGCTCGCTCAGCGAAGTGGTCTCGCGGTAGGCAATGCCGCGCTCGTCGAGGAACTGCTTGTATTCCACCGGCATCTGCAGCTCGGCGGGAGCTGTGAAGACGAAGCTCGGGTCGAAGTGGCTCATGGCCTGCAGCAGCGAGTGCACCGTGCGGCCGTACTTGAGGTCACCCACCATATTGATGGTGAGGCCGTCGAGGCGGCCCTGGGACTGGCGGATCGAATACATGTCGAGCAGCGTCTGGCTGGGGTGCTGGTTGGCGCCGTCGCCGGCATTCACCACCGGCAGGTTGCTGACCTCGCTGGCATAGCGGGCCGCACCTTCGAGGGGGTGGCGCATGATTATTATGTCGACATAGTTCGAAACCATCTTGATGGTGTCCTTGAGGCTTTCACCCTTGCTGATAGAGGTGTTGTCTACGTCGCTGAAGCCGATGACTCTCGCGCCGAGACGGTTGGCTGCGGTCTCGAAGCTCAGGCGCGTGCGGGTCGAAGGCTCGAAGAACAGGCAGGCGACCACCTTGCCGTCCAGGATCTTCTGGCTTTTGTTCTTTTCCATCTCGGAAGCCACATCGAGGATGTGAAGCATCTCCTCCTTGGAAAAATCGTGGATAGAAATCAGGCTCTTTGGCATATATCTGTGTTTTTCAATAATTGCTTGAATCTGTCGATGTCGCGCAGGCGGACCGGGGCGGCGATCATGCAGCGCTCGTCGAAGCTCTGCTCCAGCGGGGTGATCTGAAGGTCTTTGAGAACCTTCATCACATCGTTCATCTGGAGGTAGTCGAAACGTATCTCGTAAGTCTCGGTGGCTATTTTTTCCACTATGCTGGCATTGGCGATAGCGTCGGCCGATGCGGTCTTGTAGGCCACTGTGAGGCCGGAAGTGCCCAGCAGGATGCCGCCAAAATAGCGGACCACTACTATCAGGATGTCGCTCAGCTCGGCGGAGAGGATCTGGCCGAGGATGGGACGGCCGGCGGTGGAAGACGGCTCGCCGTCGTCATTGGCGCGCCACTTGTCGCCGGACAGGCCGAGACGGTAGGCATAGCAGTGATGCCTTGCGTCGAAATATTCCTTTTTGAGGGAGGCTACGATGTCCTTGACCTGGGCTTCTGTAGAAACCGGATATGCGAAAGAGAGAAATTTGCTCCCTTTGTCTTTATAAAGGCCTCTTGAGGGGGCGGCGATGCTCTTGTAGCTATCTGTGACCGGTTTTGTAACTGAATCCATTACAGATTGCAAAAGTAGGCTTTTATTTATATTTTTGCAAAGCCGAAACGAGTATGCGGCATACTGCGATGATCTACAAATTAAGAGCAACAATTCCTTCCAGCAAGGTGTTCGTCAGGGAGTATGAAGTCCCTGCACGCATGAGTCTGTTTGATTTCAACAAATTTATAATCAACGATCTGTGTTTCTCTTCAGACCAGATCGTAGTTTACCGCGCTTTGGACGACAAGGGTGCCATGACCGCCGTGTACGGTCTGTTCGACCTCGGCTACGGCTCAATGGACCGCATCAACTTCAGCCAGCTGGCCGAAAAGGGGCAGAATGTGCTTCAGTTCTGCTACGACATGCACACGGGCAGCTGCATCATCCTGACCATCCTCGGCGAGGAGCCTGAGGACCCGCGCAGCCACTATCCCCAGACTACTCTCGAGAAAGGCCACAACCCCGACCAGTTCTCCGCCAAATACGAAGATCCCCAGGTCTACATCCCCAGAGGCGCAGGCAGCCCTGCCGTCGACGATGACGACGACGATGAGGACGACGAGGACGACGAGAAGGACGACGACAACGCTTTCAGCGAATTCGAGGACGGGCTGGATTCAGGTTCTGACGATTAATCATGCCTAAAAAACTGACGATAGTGCTCGGCCCCACCGCCGTGGGGAAGACAGACTATGCTATAAGCCTGGCCTGCAGCCTCGGCACTGAGATAGTCAACTGCGACTCCCGTCAGATTTTCAAAGA
>JAFZKU010000169.1 GCA_017551785.1 Bacteroidales bacterium
TCGGCGAACATCTCGTTCATGCCGCCGTGCTCGTTGCGCAACATCTGCTCCATCTGCTCGTCATTCAGGTCGGCAGTGATGTTGATGCCCCAGTCGCAGAATCCGAGGAAAAGTTCTTTTGCTTTCTCATTGCCGCAGTAGAGCCATGCGTCGCGAAGGCCCGCATACATCTTGTGGATGTTGTAGAACGGAGCCCAGGCCGAAGAATACTGCCTAAACTCGCCCTTCTTGAAGTCAGACCACATCGATGCGCTGTTGGGAATTCCTCCGATATAACCCACGCCCCAGGATGCATTGTTGCGGGCATTGGCGGCTGCAACCTCCGCCAGCTCGTCGATCATGTAGTTCATCCTGCGCAGGCACTCCTGGTTTCCTGTCGTCTGCCAGTTCATGGCCATCGCGGTGAGGTAGTGACCTGCTATATGGCCGTCAAGACCAGCCCAGTTGGGATAGTATTCAGCCTTCTTGGGCAGTCCGGCCTCGGCTCTGAACGGAGCCAGGAGGCGGTCGACGTCATACTGCAGGAGCACTTCGACATTAAGGTCGCGGGCATGCTTGAACGGGCCGTCGAGCAGCTTTACGTCGCCTATCGGGAATTCATTGTCATACAGACGGTCCTGTGCGGACAACTGGAAGCACAGCGCCATCAACGCTGCGGCAATGATCAGCAATCTTTTCATTTGAGATATAATCTGTTTCGTTTTATGCTATTTGAAAATCATACGGGCGAAAGCTGCTACTGACTTGCGCCAGGGCTGCCACTCGTGATCGCCCGGGAATGACTGGAACTCTACATCCACGCCGGCGTCGCGCATTTTCTTGACTATGGCGCGGGTATACTCGATACGGGGATCCTGCTCACCACAGGAGATGAAGAAGCAGTCAAGCCCTTTGTTGAACTGAGCCGGAGCAGACAGCATACCGGGGATGTTGGCCTCGAGGTCGAAGTTCGAAGCGCCGTTGATGCCGCCGAACACGCCGGTGGAGAAAACACCCACGTTGGCGAAGATTCCGGGCTCGCGAAGGCCGATGAAGAACGACTGGCCACCGCCCATAGACAGGCCGCACATGGCACGGTGCTTAGCATCGGCCTTCACGCGGAAGTTCTTCTCGATAAACGGGATGATGCTGCCCAGGAGCTCCTCGCGGTAGGGCTGCATGCCCTCCCAGCTGTAAGTTCCCTGACCGGCAGGCATGCCGGCCTTGCGGGGCACATTGGAATTGACACTTACCACAATCATCGGCACAGCCTCGCCGCGGGCGATGAGGTTGTCCAGGATGGTTGCGGTGCGGCCCTGCTGTATCCATCCGCGGTGGTCTTCGCCGCCGCCATGGTGGATATACATCACAGGGTACTTCTTGTTGCCTTTCTCATATCCCGGAGGGGTGTAGACAAACACGGGCCTCCAAGCCTCGGCATAATTAGACCAGTAATTCATCTCGCGGACCTGTCCGTGCGGGACGTCCTGGATCTCGAAGAGGTCCATGCCGGGCTCGGGTATATCGATGGCGCTGGCCATGCGGCTGGTGCCGAAATACGACTCGCTGGCCGGGTCTGCCACAGACACTCCGTCAACTATAAGTGAATAGTAGTGATATCCGGGCAGCAGAGGTTTGGTGACGATGGTCCATGTGCCGCTGGCGTCCTTTACGCCGTCATTGCGGCCGCCCAGGTCGATCTGAACGCGGTTAGCCTGCGGAGCGCGTACCTTGAAGACAACAGAGTTGTCGGCCAGAATCTTCGGGAAGCCGTTAGCGCTGATGTTGGTCACTGGAGAAACGGCACCGGAAAGCTTCGGCTCGAGGTCGGCGAGGAATTTGTCGGTGCGGGCAGCATTCACGAATTCCACCATCTCAGACAGCCAGGGCTCGATGAACAGGTTGATACCGTGGCCTGCACCTTCCACAAGGTTAAGGTCGCTCTTTATGCCGTTCTTGTCGAGGGCCTCGTAAAGCTCCATTCCCTGGCAGTGAGGCACGACATTGTCCTTGGTGCCGTGGAAGATTATTGTAGGAGGGTCAGTGGGATCGAGATACTGGATGGGATCGATAGTGCGGAAGAGGTCGTCGTCGCCGTCATAGTTGACGCCGAGAAGTGCCTCCTCAGGAGTGCCGCCCCAGGGGCGTTCCCACTCGCATTCCATGTTCAGAAGGTCGATGGGGCCTGACCAGTCGCAGACGCAGTCCACTGCACTGCTGAATGAGGTGTAAGGACCCACAGAGCCTTCGAGGTCGACGCTGTGCCTGCCGATCTGCGCTGTCTTCACATTCGAAGTGGCGCCGGCCAGCGAGGCCAGATGTCCGCCTGAAGAGAAGCCAGAAATGCCGATGAACGAAGTGTCGAAATGATACTCCTCAGCCTTTGCACGCACGAAACGCACTACAGCCTTGATGTCCTGGATCTGGGCCGGGAACTTGGCGTCCATGCTCGAGCGGTGGTTGGGAGTAACGATGGCATAACCGGCATCCAGCAGGGCCTGGCAGATATTGTCGAGGTTTGCCATGTTCTTCGAATTGTTCGAGAACCATGCGCTTCCGTAGATGTGTACCACAACAGGATATGAGGCCTTCCTTTCAGCGGGAAGATAGATATCGAGCTTGTGATAGACCTGTCCGTCGCCGGCATAGTCCACATCCATGAACTTCTCGCTGCAGCGCACTTCGGGCAGCCTGAAGCTGAACCCGGCGAGCTGAGCGGAAGACATGCCGCCGGGCGGCTGTGCCTGCAGTAAAACAAATGCCGCAAGCGCCAGAGCGACTGTCATTATCAGTTTTTTCATAATAATAGTGTGTTAGATAACTTGGAAATCAATTGCCTGAAGATCCTCGTCGCGTGATGAGCTTCCATAGAGTATGCGGTACTTGCCAGGATATACTGACAGGCCGTCCACTGCCTCATCATAGAACGAGAATGCCTCTCCGTCCAGAGTGATGCGGGCTTTGCCTGACTGGCCGGGAGCGAGAGTGAGTTTCTCGAAGCCCTGGAGAGCCTTGATCGGAGCGTCAGCCTTGTCGACAGCCTGAACATATACCTGAACTGTCTCAGCGCCCTTCACACTGCCGGTATTCTTCACGGGAACGGTGATGGTCACCTTGCCGTCCTTCTTCATAGACTGCTTGCTGAGCTTGCCCTTGCCGTATTCGAAGGTGGTGTAGCTCAGACCGTAGCCAAAAGCAAACTGCGGTTTGCCGCGGAAATACTTGTAGGTGCGGTTGTCCATGCTGTAGTCAAGGAAGTCCGGAAGGTCGTCGTTTGAAGCATAGAAAGTGACGGGTAGCTTGCCTGAAGGGCAGCAGTCGCCGAAGAGAACCTCGGCAAGAGCCTTCGAGCCGCCCTGGCCGGGATACCATGCCTGCAGCAGAGCGTCATACTGACCCTCTACGCTGGCGAAGGCGATGGCAGAGCCTGAGCAGTTGACGAAGATGACGGGCTTGCCGGTGGCATGCATGGCGCGCACGAGCCTCTGCTGTACTGCAGGGAGTTCGATGTCGGCCTTGTCGCCGCCTTCACCCTCCATCTGGGCAGAGATGCCGCCGATTATGACGATGGCGTCAGCGTCCTTGAAGAGGTCTTTCTCCTCTGCGAAGTCAGCATACTTGCGCTGGCAGAAATCGGCACGCAGCTGGGCGAAAGCGCCAGTGCCGCGACGATATTCAATCTCTACGTCGATAGGCTTGCCGGCCTGCACATCGAATGTCTTGTATGCCATGCCGCGGCCGCGACGGCCGAAACCGAAGGCTGCCGGAGCTGCCTTGGCATTCTCGACTACACGGCCGTTCACCTTGAGGACATAGCCGTTGTCGCTGCTGACAGTGTAGCTCAGCGGACCGGTGAAGTCAGGAACGTAACGGCCTTTGATGCGTACGGAGATCTTGTCGGTAGGAACTCCTTCTGCAAAGCCGTATGCACCGAAGGTGCTGAAGTTGAGGGCCTTGTAATAACCGCTGGTGACGGGCTTGCCACTCAGGCTGTTATTGTCGTAGAACTCTACGAACATTCCCTGGCCTTCGTTGAAATCGGGCAGGTGGTAGATGGTGTTGTAGTCATCGGCAAGCTCGCAACCCTTGGTGTAGATAATGTTTGCACCGGGAACGGCAGCCTTGATGCCATCCAGCAGAGAGTGGGTGTGCTCAGCAGTCGGAGTGCCGCCGTAGTTGCCGTTGAGCAGAGCTGCATCGTCAGCGTTCGGACCGATAACTGCCAGAGTCTTGATATCCTTAGACAGCGGCAGAGCGTTATCCTTGTTGTAAAGCAGCACCATAGACTCGCGGGCTGCCTGGGTTGCCAGAGCGTCATGCTCTTCACTGCTGATCACGTCCTCGCCGAGGTTTGCCCAGGGCAGACGGTCAGCCGGGTCAAACATTCCAAGCTCGAAACGGCCGCGCAGCACTTTGCGCAGATGCACGTCGAGTTCAGCCTCTGTGATGAGACCTTTCTCGAGACCTTCCAGAAGCACCATCATCACCTTGCCGCACTCCAGGTCGGCGCCGGTGGCAGCCACCTCTACAGCAGCGCTGAGGGCGTCGGGCTGAGTCTCGTGCTGGCCGCGTGTGTAGTAGTTGTTGATGGCGTCGCAGTCAGTTACCACAATGCCGTCGAAGCCCCATTTGCCGCGGAGGATGTCGTTAAGCAGACGGTCGTTGGAGCTGCAGGGCACGCCTTCGTAACGGTTGTAGGCGCTCATCACCTCGCGGACGTTGCCTTCCACTACGAGTTTCTTGAAAGCGGGCAGATAAGTCTCCCAGAGGTCGCGCTGCGATACGCGGGCGTCGTAGGTGTGACGCAGAGGCTCCGGACCGCTGTGCACTGCATAGTGCTTTGCGCAGGCGTGGGTCTTGAAATAATGCTTGTCGTTGCCCTGCATTCCGAGCACGGTCTGCAGACCGAGGACACCGGAAAGATAGGGATCCTCGCCGCAGGTCTCCTGGCCGCGTCCCCAGCGGGGGTCGCGGAAGATGTTGATGTTAGGGCACCAGAACGAAAGTTCGGGGTTTCCGGGGTAGTAGGTCACGCCCATCGGCACATTGAAGATGTCGTGGTCCGAGCGGTTCCAGTTGGCGCGGGCCTCGTCAGAAACCTGGCTGAAGACATCATACATCTGCTGCGGGTTGAATGCAGCTGCCATACCGATAGGCTGGGGATAAACGGTGTATCCGTCCTGACGGACGCCGTGACAAGCCTCGCTCCACCAGTTGTAAGACGGGATGCCGAGGCGGTCGACAGATATGTTCTTGTTCATCAGCAAGCCGACCTTCTCCTCGACTGTCAGCAGGGACATCAGATTGTCGATGCGGTCTTCTATGTTAAGGTCGGGATTCTGGAAAGGATATTCCCAGGTCTGCTTCGGGCCGCAGGCGGCGCAAAGCAGTACCAGGGAAAACAGAGATATGAGTATTTTCTTCATAAGCCGTGATTACTTGAACAACAGTTGTGCAATGTGAGTCAGATAGTCGCGGCAGTTCATCCATGTGTGGCCTCCGTCGGGAGTATAGAAAGTGTGTTTCACTCCGTTGGCAGTCAGGTATGCATCCAGTCCGCGTGAAGCTTCGATAAGGAAGTCGGAAGTGCCGGTGCCGAGCCATACAAGCTTGTAGTTCTTGTTCAGAGTATTCACGGGAGCATAAGTGCCGTTGGTGAAGTTGGTCTCGTACTCGTTGCCGAAGATGGCGGGAGCCATAGCGCAAACCCACTTGAATTCCTTCGGGTTGCCGAGGCCAGTGGCGAGAGCCTGACGGCCGCCGAGAGAGAAGCCGGCTACCGCACGGTCGTTCGCAGAAGTCTTCACTGCGTAGTTGGCCTCGATGAAAGGCTTGACATCGTTGATTATCTCGGCTGCGACACGGTCGGTGTCCATAGAATCATAGCGGTCAGCAAGACCCTGACGCATCATCTCGGGATAAGGGTTGGCATAAGGCATGACTACAATCATGCGTTTTGCCAGACCGGCTGCGATCAGATTGTCGAGGATGTTGTTGACATGGCCTACCTTGAACCAGGTCTCCCAGGTGTCGGTCATACCGTGGATAAGGTAGAGCACGGGGAGCTTCTCCTTGCCGGCGGGGTTATAGCCTGCAGGAGTGTAGACGCACATCTGACGGTCGATGCCGCATGTGTTGGAGTGGTAGAAGCGGTAGCTTACCTTTCCGTGGGGCACGTCCTGGATGTCCTGGACTGACGGTTCGGGACCCTTGACGTCAGCAAGTGAGTATTTGAAACCTTCGTTGGGGAAGATGAACATGTTGTTGGGGTCGGCTACTTTGGTGCCGTCTATTACGAAGGCATAGGGATAGATGTCCGGCTTGCCGGGAGTGACGGTGACAGTCCATACGCCGTTGGCATCTTTGCTCATCGGCATGGCTGCGGGGAGCATCTGGCAGTCAAGCTCAACCGATTTGGCATCGGCGGCCTGGCAGCGGAAAGTGACGGAACCGTCGGCATTGTATTCAGGAGACACTACGCCTGCCGGGAAGAGACGGGCCATGGTCTGGGGAGTCAGGCGCTGGTTTTCGCCGGCCTGGGGAGGCTGGGCCTCACTGAGCAGCGGAAGCGCAATAAGCAGCGCTGCAATAAGTATTTTGTATGTTTTCATATCTTATTTCTGAAAAAGGAGGGGCAGAGTTTCATCGAGGAAATACTTGGCATTCATCCAGGTGTGGCCGAACTTGCCGGTAGTGAACACCTTTACGTTGTTGATGCCTTTGCTATCGAGGAAGTCCATGTAGTCCTTGGCGTTGCCATAGAGGAAGTCGTCGGTGCCGACGCCAAGCCAGAACAGGTTGATCTTGTCGTTGATCTTCGGATCGTCATAGACTCCGCCGGGGAGGGTGGTGCTGGTGAACGAACTGTATGAGCACAGCCATGAGAACTTGTCGAGATTCGTCAGTCCGATGGCCAGGCCCTGGTTGCCGCCGCGTGAGAAGCCGCCGATGGCGCGATGTTCACGGTCATTGATAGTGCGGTAGTTCTTCTCCACGAACGGCATCAGGTCGTTGAGCATGTCAGTGGTGAAGAGGTCGCCGCGGGGTGCCTGCCCTGCCGGGAAATACTTTGAAGGGTTGCCGTAAGGCAGCACGATTATCATATCCTTTGCCTGTCCCTTTGCGATCAGGTTGTCAAGGATGAGATTCATGCGGCCGACCTTGAAGTATACTTCCTCCGTGTCGGTAGTTCCGCTGATAAGATAGAAGACAGGATATTTTTTATTCTTGTTCTTGTCGTACTGCGGAGGTGTGTAGACTATTGCGTTGCCGAAGGTGCCAAGGCTCTCTGACCAGTAGTTCACATAGTCCACACTGCCGTGAGGCACGTTGGTGAGGGCGTGAAGCAGAGGCTCGCCGTTTCCGCGCACGTCAACGATGCTGTTCTTGAAGGTCTCGTTCGGGAACCAGTCAGGGTTCTGCGGGTCCATGATGGTAACGCCGTCGACTATGAAGCTGTAAGGATACATGTCGGGCTCCACGGGGCCGAGGGTGAGAGACCATACGCCGTTGGCGCCTTTCACCATGTCCTGGGTACCTGCGAACTGTGCGTTCACCTTGACAGACTTGGCGTTGGGGTCGCGATAGTTGAATGTAACAGTATTGTCGGGGTTGACGACTGGAGATGAGACTGAACCTCCCATCATTCCGCCGCCGCCCATCATTCCGGGCCAGCCGCCCTGGCGCGGAAGATGACGGATCTCGAGGATAACCTTGCCGGTCTCGGGACCGCGCTCAACCTTCATCCACATCTCAGCGTTGACCACTGTGCCGACACCCATGTCGGTAAGCTTGGCCTCGATGCCGGGCTCCCCGGTGCCGATGAGGTCAGCCTCAGTGAGTTCGCCGGACCAGAGAACGGGACCGTAGCTGTGGTTGATGGTCCATGTGCCGGGATCGATGCCGTCGAATTCATAGCGGTCGACACCTTCCTTGATCATCACGCGCTTGGTGTTCGGGTCGTTGCGGCCGAAACCGCTGCGGCCCTGGCCGCGCTTGTTGATCTCGACCTCGCCGCCGGTGCCGTTGACTTCCTCACTCCTGGGATAGTAATAATCCAGGCCAGAGTCGAACGACTCGACTTCGAAGATATATTCGGGAGCGGTATTGAGGCTGTGGAGCTTGAAGTAATCCTGATCGTAAACTATGTAGCTGTTGTAGAGCTTGCCGGGCTCGATGCCGTAGCGGATGATATATCCATCAGCGCCGGGAACGGGCTCCCAGAGGAGCTCGGCCTCGCGGCGGTCTCTCTGGTTACGGACAACCTTTACGTCAGCCACCTTCACGCTGCCTGCAGAGTAAGGATTACCGAACACGCGCAGATCCTTGATGCTGAACTTGGCGCCGTCATGGCACTGGCGGGTGTTGGTTACCTTCACGTAGCGGCCCTGGGCCGGTTTTGCAAGCTCTGTATAATCGTGATGGAAGTCAAATTTGTTGGCGGGCTTGTCGATGACGGTAGTCCACTTGTTGCCGTCGATTGAAACCTCAACCTTGAAGCACTGGTAGTATTCGGGAAGCTGGGGGGCTGCGCCGCCGAAGCCGCCGGCTGCTGCCTGCTGAGCTCCGATGTGGTCCCAGTTGCACTGGATGGCATAGATGTCGGCCACCTTGCCGAGGTCTACCTGGAACCATTCGCCCGGATCGCCAGTGGCGGCAGCCCAGTTGGTCATGAAGTCCTCGTCAACCGCGTTTTCAGGAACGAAGTTCTCGAAGGTTGATGATACAGTGACTTTCTTCTGGTGAGACAGAAGTTTCCATCCTGTCCAGTTGTGGTCGACAGCGTCGGTGCGGGTGCCCGGCCAGTACTGCGGGTAGTCGCCGAACTCTTCGCTGGCATGCATCACGCCTTCTGCATCAACGGCCGTCGGGAAGATGGCGAGCTCAGAGCCGCGCCCTGCTCCGCCGTAGCTTGACGGGATCATGCAGATGGTCCACAGCTGGCCGTTCTTGTCGTGGAAGGTGCTGCCGTGGCCTGCGCCGACTGCGAAACCGGTGGTCTTGAAGGTCAGAGGGTTGTGTTCAGAATATGTGAAGGGGCCCATGGGGCTGTCGCCTACATACACTCCGTGAGAGTATGAAAGGAGCTCCAGACCGATGGCTGCATACTGCAGATAGTATTTGCCGTTGTGCTTGGTCATCCAGGGACCTTCGATCCAGGGGTATTCCTCCTCGAAATAATCGCGGCGGCCGCCGAAGATCGAATAGATTACATCGTCATGAGTGCGCTTCTCGAAGCCGTGGTTGCGATAGTCGCTGAAGAAAAGGACGTTCGGGCCTGCGATCTCCTTGAAGGTCTTCTTGTCGAGCTCGACTACCTTGAAAGGCATCAGCTGAGACCAGCCGTAGTAGAGATAGAGGCGTCCGTCGTCGTCTACGAACATGTTGGCGTCGCCGTAGCGGTCGCTGTCAAGGGTGCCTATCAGCTCCCATGTGCCGGCCTTCGGGTCGGTGGCCTTGTAGACGTTCTTGTTGTTCATCGAGCAGCCGATAAGCTCGCCGTCCATCTCGACAACTGAAACCACGCCGCCCGGATAATTCGGAGCGTCGACATAGGTCCAGTCCTTGAAGTCGGGAGAGTACCAGTAGCCTTTACGGTGCGATACGAAAAGATAGTAGTCGCCCTGATATACCAGAACGACGGGTTCTCCACCTCTGTAAGAGCGCTCGCCGGGCACTACCAGATCGAGCGGATTGCAGAAAGTGTTCTTCTCCTGCCCGTATGAAAGGAGCGACAGGAGCAAGAGTGCGGCCGCGAACACGGCGCGCGAGAAGGTTTTTGAGTACATATATAGATTAATTAGGTATTAATTCTTCCTTCAAATTTAAGCAAGCTTGGGCGCAATTCCAATTGCTCGGGTAGCAAAATGAAAGAGTCCCGGCCTTATGACCAGGACTCTTTAAAGATAAACAGGTGCGATGTCAGACTTTACGGCCTGATAGGATCGCCCATGTCAGAGTCTTCGTTGTCGTTTGCATCCAGTTTGAAGCGCATGAACTTAGGATTCTCCTTGGTGTAAGGCTCCCAGCCGATGCCTGGATCGCTGTTCTTTGCGAAGTTGGTCCAGGCGTCGATCATCTTGGTTGAAAGATCCCAGTCACCCTGGGTCCAGGGACGCCAGCAGTGCTTGAGAGATTTGAATACAAACCAGAGGTCTGAAGAGTGGAACGCGCCTTTGAGGCGGGCAGTTACTTCAGGATGTGAACCGTCGTCGGGCAGAGGACGTGCGAACTCATATGCCCAGGCCTTGTTGCCTTTCTCCTCACGGTTGAGGCAGAATGCAGCGATGCCGCCTGACATGTCGCCCATATCGTTGAGGGTGTAGCCGATCATGTAAGGAACGTCGGCAAGGGTGCCGTCAGCTGCTGCTGCGTCGAAGCTCTCGAGGCTTACATAGCCGTCTACCATAGGAGAACCGGTCATGTAGCCGAACTTGCCGCTTGCGCCGTTGTAGATGGTACCGAGGGCATGGATGGTCTCAGTAGCTGCTGCACGCATCTTCTTGAGGTCGGTGAATCCGGCCCAGTCCATGATTTCCTTAACTTGCTGGGCTGCCTCTGCGGGAGTTGATGCACGGCGCATCATGCTCATCATAGAGCCTGAACGGCCGGCTGCTGCAGGCATACCTGCGGGACGGGCTGCTGTAGCTGCAGGGGCTGCGGGAGCGGCCTGCGGAACGGTAAGTCCGCCGCCGGACATGATGACAGCTTTGTGGAAGAGGCCGCGGGCAAGCGGAGACTCGCAGAGGGTCTTCACGCTGCCGGCTCCGGCGCTCTGGCCGAAGATCATCACGTTGTCAGGGTCGCCGCCGAACTGGGCGATATTCTTCTTGATCCATTTCAGGGCCTCGATCTGGTCGAGGATACCGTAGTTGCCGGATACGCCGTGAGGGCTTTCAGCTGCGAGCTCGGGGTGGGTAAGGAAGCCGAAAACACCGAGACGATAGTTGATAGAAACCAGGACGACATCCCTTGCGCCCCACTCCTGGGCGTCGAACTCAGGCTCAGAACCGAAACCTTCGCGGTATCCGCCGCCGTGGATCCAGAGGGCAACCGGAAGCTTAGCCTCGGGATGGCCTGAAGCCTTGGTCCATACGTTGGCATAGAGGCAGTCCTCGCTGTAGGGAGCCTCTCCGCCATAACCCCACTCAGTATAGTATCCGCCGGGATACTGGATAGCCTGATAGCTGGGATGGCCGAAACGGTCGCAGAGTCTCACGCCCTGCCAGGGAACTACCGGCTGGGGTTCTTTCCAGCGGAGGTCGCCGATAGGCGCTGCTGCATAAGGAATTCCGCGGTATACGAGGACACCGGGAATATCGGTTGTCACGCCTTGGATCTGACCGCCCTCGATGGTGAGGATCGGTGTGTTGACAGTTTTGTTGCACCCGAACAATGCAAGCACAGCAAAAAGCACAATTAATTTTTTCATAGGTAGTAGTGTAAAGATAAGTCAGGTTTTGTCACAAATATAGTAAAAAAACAAGGCAGGTGTTCTCAAAATCACCTGCCTTTTGTTTTCGTTTACAGAACTTCGGTTTATCTGCCGAATCCGCCGCCGAATCCGCCGGGGCCGCCGCCCTGACGCATACGCTGCTGCTCCTCGTCATATTTCTTGTACTGATCAGCAGTCAGCACGCCCTTGAGGAATTTCTCCTGCTCCTGCATCCTCTTCTGCATTGCTTCCATGTCGAAGCCGCCAGGACCGCCCTGACCGCCCTGCTGGAACTGCTCCATCATCTGCTTAGATTCCTTCAGGAAATAGTCATAAATCTTCTTGTACTGGTCATCGTTGGTTTTGCAGGTCTCTTTGATACGATCTGCACGCATCTTTGCCATGTCTTCAGCGTTGAACTGAGGCATCTGGGCAAATGCATTGATTGAAAGAACAAGGGCGAGAAGCCCGAAAAGCATTTTTTTCATATTACAATAATTGTGTTAAACGTTCTGTCGCTATTAGACAAATGAAGTGCCAAAAAGTTACATCATACACTAAAAAAAACTTACAAAAAGACTGCAATTGTCATATCTTTGTCGTCAGAGTAGTGTCTGTCCCTCTAACCCCTTTTCTTATGAAACTGACTCGCCGTTTTCTGTGGTCGCTGACCGTGATTGCAGGAATGTTTTTCTTTTCCCCCGGCTGCACCAATGGTGATCCCGAAATCGATATAACTGTCAACTCGGATTACTCGAAACTGATCGAGACCATCAACAGCGCAAACAAGTCGCTTACCGACAAACTGAGCCTCATTGAAACGGCTATAAGCCGGGGTTTTGCCGATGGCAAGCAGGCGCAGGAGCTGCTGATGAGGGCAGTCACTTCGCTTTCCGGCACTCTGGAAGAGAAACTGGCCGCCATCGAGGCGGCGATAAACAGCCAGTCGGCCAGCCTGGAGATGAAGCTCGGGCTCATTGAAAAGGCTGTTTCTTCCGGCATTGCTGACACTGCCGCACAACAGGCCCTCATCCAACAAGCCATAGAATCCCTTTCCGGCACTCTGGAACAGAAACTGGCTGCCATCGAAGCGGCGGTGAAGAGCCAGACCACCGGCCTGGAAACAAAACTGGCACTGCTGGAAGCAGCGCTCAAGGAAGGGCTGACAGACAATCTAAGCCAGCAGGAGTTGCTTCAGCAAGCTATCGGAGCAATCACCGGCAAGCTGTCCGAGCGCCTGGAGGCTATTGCACAAGCCATGGACCAGCAGACTTCCAGCCTGGAGACCAAGCTTGCGCTGGTCGAGGCGGCCGTCGGGGAAAAACTGCTTCAGAACAAGGAGGCTCTGGCTCTGATACAAAAGGCCCTCCAGAGTCTTGACGGCACTCTCGCGGAAAAACTCAAGGCCATAAGCACTGTCATAACCAGCCAGACTACATCATTGGAAACCAAACTCGGGTTCATCGAGGCTGCGGTCAATGAGGGTTTTGTCGGAGATGTGGAAAAGCAGGATCTGCTGCTGCAGGCAGTACAGTCGCTGAGCGGCACAGCTGATGAAAAACTCGCAGCCATCACCAGCGCCATACAAAGCGCAGGCGCTGCGCTGTTCTCCAAGCTGGGCCTCATCGAGGCAGCTGTCCATGACGGCCTGGTCGACAGCCAGAAGAAACAGGAACTGATCGAGGATGCCCTCAAGGCGCTCGACGGTACCTTGCAAGAGAAGCTGGAGGCAATAAAGACGGCTATGACAAACCGGACCGACAGCCTCTCCTCAAAACTGCTGCTTGTGAGCTCCGCGCTGAAAACGGGTTTCACTAATGAAGTGACGGCCATCGGCCTTGTGAAGACGGCAGTCGCTGCGCTGCAGGACAGCATCGACCTGATTGAGACAACGCTCGCCGCCATCGACGATGCGCTGCAGCCGGACGGCAACATGGGCAAGGTCCTTGCCGACATCATTTCTGCAATCCAGGGGCAGTCCGGATACGCAGCCATCCTCTCGACCATCACGAATACGCTCAGGATGCTTTCCGGCAAAATTGGCGGTCACGAATTCGTAGATATGGGTGGCATGTTCTGGGCCACCTGCAATGTGGGTGCGGCAGACCCGAAGGATATCGGCGATTATTTCGCCTGGGGCGAAACAGAGACCAAGACGGATTTTACGGATGACAACTACAAGTTTGGCAAACAGCAACCCTATTCAAAATATAATAACCCTGATGACGCGTTACAGCAGGAAGACGACGCTGCCAGCGAGTCCTGGGGTTCCGCCTGGCACATTCCGTCCGTGGAGGAGTGGAAATGGCTGCAAGACAATACCGTAGGAGCCATGGATACCACCATAATCGCCGGGACTCCAGTCGTGAGCATCGTTTTGACCAGCACAGTCCCCGGCTACGAAACTCATAGTATCGTCTTGCCATATGGCCAGGTGAAAGACCTCTCCACACCAATAGTCTACGGCTACTGGGCTTCCGTTCTCAGTCACTTCAGTCAAGCTTTTGCGGAAATAGCAGAATTCAAAGACGCTTATTTCGAGTTGAATAATACCATTCGGCGCAGCTATGGCTGTCCCGTCCGCCCTGTCGCAACGAAATGACAAACCCTGCCAATATAAAATTATCCTATATGAAAAAGCAAAGAACAATCCTTTTGACGATATTGATGCTGACGCTGGCGGCTGGCGGCGGCCGTGCTGCCGCTCAAGACCTTTTCAGCGTCCGCCTTTCCGGCGGCGCCGCCTGGAGTTCCGGCAGCAGCTTCAAGAACGTGGGCGCGAACGAAGCCAACGTCCTGCAGCCGGTTCTGGGCGCAAGCGTAGCTATGGAGGTCATGCCCCGCATGCGGGTAAGCCTGGGCTACGACTATTCCCAGATGGTGCGCGAGCAGCTGAACGGCACGCTGGAGGCGATTGACGGCAGCGTGCTGCCGGGCAGTGTCGAAGGGACTGTCTACAAAGACTTCAAGATGCGCTTCCATGCCATCGGCGCCACGGCGGAATACGACGTGCTTCCCGCAGGCGGCCTGTTGTCGCTGTATGTGGGCACGGGCTTCGGCTTTCTCTTCGCCGCCGGCAACACCTGGGCCCTTTCGGTGCGCAACGAGATGCGCTCCGACAACTGGACCAGCACCGTGTCGGTAAACGGCAAGAACCAGATGCACAACTATGCCGCTCCGTTCATTCCCGCAACCGTGTCGCTGGAATGCAAGATCCTTCCTCAGACAGCCCTTTGCATCGGGACAACAACCCGCCTGATCCTCTCGAACAATACCCTTGCTCCAAAAGCCCAGTTCTTTGCGACGCTGGGTCTACGACTTGATTTCTGACGATATGAAGAATATGAAAGCAAGCAGACAATTTCTTCCGGCAGGCATGCTCTGTGTCTGGTTGTTGCTCCCTCCCCTGGCTCCGGCGGTATTCACCTCCTGCCAGCAGGAGCCGGCATCAATCAACATAACCATGGTGTCGGACTACAGTCAGATCCTGGAAGCCCTCGGCAGGACAAATCAGTCGCTCACTGAAAAGCTGTCGCTGGTTGAGACTGCCTTGTCTCAGGGTTTCGCCGACAGCAAGGAGGCCGGGAAGATGCTCTCGCAGGCCTTGTCTGCCCTCCCGGGCACCATGGAAGAGAAACTGGCCCAGATCGAAGCGGCAGTAAAGAGCCAGACAGCCAGTCTGGAGATTAAACTGGCGCTCATCGAAGCAGCTGTAACGGGCGGTTTTACCGACGTTGCGGCACAGCAGGCGCTCATCCTTTCGGCTCTCCAGTCTCTAGCCGGTACGATGGAAGAGAGACTTGCGGCCATAGAGACGGCAATCAAGAGCCAGACGGCAAGTCTGGAGGCCAAACTAGCCCTGATAGAAACTGCCGTAAAGGAAGGCCTGACCGACGATACGGCAGAACTTGAACTGCTGCAACAGGCAGTATATGCACTCCTCGGTACAGCCTCGGAACGCCTTCAGGCTATCGAGAAAGCTGTTGCAAGCCAGAGCACAAGCCTGTCCGCAGCTCTGGCCCTGGTCGAACTTGCCCTCGATAACAGGCTCGCCGATGTGAATAAGGCCATGGATCTGCTGCTTCAGGCAGTTAAAAAGCTGGACGGCACGATGGACCAGAAACTGGGCGCCATCGAGGCGGCAGTACGGAGTCAGACCAGCGGATTTGAAACCAAACTGGATCTCATAGCAGCCGCCGTAGAGGCCGGATTTGCAGATGAGCTGGCGCAGCAGCAACTGCTGAAGACTGCGCTGGAATCGCTGGACGGTACGCTTGAAGAGAATCTGGCACAAATCGAAGCGGCAGTCAACAGCCAGACGACAAGTTTGTCGCTCAAACTGGGAATAATCGCGCAGGCCGTAGAAGAAGGAATGGCTGCAGATAAGAATTCAAAGGATTTGATAGTGCAAGCCGTAGAGTCTCTGGGCGGCACGCTGGAGCAAAGACTTGACGAAATAAACAAGGCCGTAGGCAGCCAGACTCTGGCTTTATGGGCCAAACTGGATCTCATTGAGACAACGCTGAACAAAGGTCTCGGTGATGAGGTGACAGCCCTTGATCAGATCGAGCAGGCGCTCAGCACGTCGCTGAAAGATGGCGTAGACAGCATAATGACGGCTCTCAATCAAGTCAACACAACGCTTCAAGGCCAAGTGAGCGCCGTCCTCGCAAACATCGTCAAGGCACTCAAAGACCCGGCCTCCGGCCCGCTCGACTACCACCCGATCCTGCTGGCCATCCAACAGACACTGAAAGAAATATCGGGAGAGAACATGCTCAATGGCCACGAATACGTGGTGATGGGTCCGAACGGCCTGAAATGGGCTACCTGCAATGTCGGTGCCAGTATTCCGATAGAGCCAGGCGACTACTTTGCCTGGGGGGAGACGGAGCCCTATTACAGCAGTCTCGATCCACTAGGTTGGAAGACAGGAAAGGAAGGCGGTTATGCGGCTGCTTCGCATCAGTATTATGACACGGGTTCGCAATCCTATACCAAATACATCCCTCAACAACAAGGATCTACACTCATACTCGAAACCGAAGACGACGCGGCGCGCCAGAATTGGGGCGGAACCTGGCGGATGCCGACGA
>JAFZKU010000170.1 GCA_017551785.1 Bacteroidales bacterium
CCTGCTTAAGGGACGGCAGAAGAAGTTCGCTGTCAAAAGCATGATAGTCGGAGGCATTGTCGGCCTGGTCGGCAGCGCCGCTGTGATGCTGTCCGGCGATTCTTCCGGCATCCATGCTGCAGAGTTCCAGCCGATGAAGCTAGCTGCAGCCGAAGGACTGCAGGACGGCGGCCGTGGGGCGGCCTTCACCATCGTTCCTGGAGTGAAAGTTCCCAAGATGCTCTCTATCCTCGCCACTCATGACGCCAACGGTTATGTGCCGGGCATCAACGACATTCTGAAAGGCTACACCGACAATGACGGCAACGTAGTTCCTTCTGTAGCTGAAAAGATGGAGCGCGGCCGCAAGGCTCTGGACGCTCTGGAAGTCTATCGTCTGGTCAGCGACCAGGATGACGAATTGGCCGCCCAGGTTCGCGCCGTCCTTGACGAGAACGTGCAGTACATGGGATACGGACACCTGACCAAGCCTGAGGATGTGGTTCCGCCTGTAGGCGTAGTGTTCTGGGCCTTCCGCTTCATGATAGGCATCGGAATGCTGGTGGCCCTCGTTCTGCTGCTCAGCCTGATCTTCGGATGGAAAGACAAACTGGAAGGCAAGAAATGGCTTCTCTGGGCTGCCATCATCTGCATCCCGCTGGTATACATTGGCGGGCAGTGCGGCTGGATCGTGGCCGAAGTAGGACGCCAGCCCTGGACCATACAGGGCCTGCTGCCTGTTAACGTGGCCATTTCGAACCTGAGCGCAGGCGCAGTCAGGACAACCTTCTTCGTATTCCTGGCCGTGTTCGCCCTGTTCCTGATCATTGAGATACGTATAATGCTCGGAGCTATCAAGAAAGGCCCCGACACCGTCGAACCTGTAAAAGAATAAGAGATGAGCTACGAATTCTTACAAAACTATTGGTGGTGCCTGATCTCCCTGCTGGGCGGGCTCCTCGTGTTTCTGATGTTCGTTCAGGGAGCCAACCTGCATCTTGGCAACCGTGCTCTCTCTGACGTCCAGAAACGGATGATTCTCAACTCTACGGGCCGCAAGTGGGAGCTTACCTTCACGACTCTCGTCACCTTCGGCGGCGCTTTCTTCGCATCCTTCCCGCTGTTCTACAGCACCAGTTTCGGCGGCGCCTACTGGGTATGGGTGCTGCTTCTGATAACCTTCGTCTTCCAGGCAGTTTCCTACGAGTTCCAGAACAAGAAGGGCAATCTGCTCGGAGTAAAGGGCTTCCGCATCGCTCTGCAGGTTAACGGCATTCTGGCCCCGTTCCTGGTGGGAACGGCTGTAGGCACCTTCTTCACCGGAAGCGACTTCAAGGTTGACAAACTGGCCATCGCCGATCCTTCGGCCCCCGTCATAAGCAGCTGGGGCAGCGGCTGGCACGGTCTTGACGCGCTGGCGCATCCTCATGCCGTAGTACTGGGCTGTACGCTGGTGTTCCTGACCGCCATCCTCGGCGCTCTGTATGTAATCAACAATATCGACGACAGCGACATCCAGACTCAGATGCGCCGCACTGTCAAGTTATCGATAGTGCCGTTCCTGATCTGTTTCCTCGGCTGGACGGCATTTCTGCTTGTCCGTCCGGGTTATGCAGTAGATGTGCACGGCGTCGTGTCTCTCGAGAACGGCAAGTATCTCCAGAACCTGCTGGACATGCCGGCCGTGCTGGTGATGCTTCTGGCCGGAGTTGTGCTGGTGCTGCTGGCTCTCTGGAAGGGTGCTTTTACCAAGAGCCGCTGCGGCATCTGGTACGGCGGCATAGGCACCGTACTGGTGGTGATGGCCGTATTCTTCCTGGCAGGATTCAACAACACCGCCTACTATCCGTCATTCAGCGACCTTCAAAGTTCTCTCACCATCCGCAACAGCTCGTCCAGCTATTTCACCCTGCAGGTGATGTCGTGGGTATCGCTGCTGATCCCCTTCGTGGTGGCCTACATAGCTTATGCTTGGCATCAGATGGACCGCAAGAAGATCACTGCCGAGGAGATCTCGGACACTGAGAACAAGTATTAGAAACAGTATTAATTCTGGAATTCGGCGCGGAGCAGTTGCAACAGACTCTCCGCGTCGTCTGTTTCCGGCACTATCCACTGCTGTCCGTGGATGATGCGCGGCACTCCGCTTTTTGAAGATGTCGAGGTGCGGCCGAAGAGCTCTTCGACCTTGCGGAGATAGGAGTCGATGCGGCTGTCCCGGATTGCTGCCTCGAAGCTGTCACCGAGCAGTTCGCGGGCCTGGCTCTCTGCTGCGGAGATGTCAATGACGGCACGCTCGTCGCCACTGCCGAGCAGCCTGTCCCAATAGGCTTCATAAGCCTCGGGACGGGCATACCACACTGCCATGGCATAGCGTGTGAGCTGGCAGGAGCCGGCGAACCGGTCTATGCCGGAGTCAGGAATATAGGGGTTGCAGGCGCTGCTGAGCGGCACGGGACAGAGGAATATGCGGTACTGCCCGCCGGCAAGTTCCATAAATTCGGGAAGGTAGGCGTGCAAACGCCGGCAGTGGTTGCACTGGATATCGAAAAGCAGGATGAGGTCTTCCGGAGCGTCAGAACGGCCCTCCAGGGTCGGCACTTCTCCTGCAGTGAAGGCCGGCAGATTGTCGGAGGTGCTGCCGGAGTCATAGATTGCGTCCGGCAGGGTACGGAACTGCACGAAAGCGAAAAGAGCCGCAGCGACAAGCCCGGCTGCGAATGGTATAAGCGGCCGGAAACCGCTCTTGCGCGCGAAAATGAGGACTATGATAGCCGCTACGCAGCCAAGGATGTGCAAGGCCGTGCAGTATTTGCAGAAGGCATGGAGCACTCCGGCCTGCAGCCATGCGAACCAGAGCGCGGCGCCCACGATGCAGCCACCCAGCAGCGGCATAAGGCGCCATAACGTCCGGTCCAGAGATTTGGATTCGGCGGAAGAGCCGCCGAGGAAAAGCACACAGATTCCAAGAAGCAGATATACTACAGCCGCCGGCAAGCTGACGGGAACTCCGCCGAGCGTCCATGCCCAGCGGCTGCCCATCACGCTGTCGCAGGGGCTGCCTGCGCCACAGCCTGCCAGCTGTGTGCCGGAAAGGGAGTGATATATCATCCATCCGGAAATCAGCAGGCAGGCTGCGCACAAAGGCAGCACCAGGGTTTTGAACCTGTGCTGGGTTGTCATCAGATTAGAACTGGTTGGCAGCGCCGGGGGTAGGCTGGCCGGTAGCTACTGCAGCACCTGCGGCGTGATTTGCCTTCAGCGGGGCTGACAGGGTTACACCTGTGCCGGTAACGTCCTCAGCAGCCTTGTGGAGTTTGCGGAGCGGAGCCTTGAGGATAATCTTGTTCTCCATAGGGACAGCAGTTCTTCCGAAGCCGAAGCCGCGAGGTACAACCACTTCGGCAACGACGGCGCTTTCATCTCCGACAAGGATTTCCTGGCCGGGAGCGAAGCCCATTGCTGAAGCTACGGTGAGAGACTTGCCTCCGGGCAGTACGAAGCTCTGGAGGGTGGTGGCGCCTGCGGTGCCAAGCTTGGTGATTGTCAGAACTTCGGCGTCAGCGCCGCGGCCTACTACGATAGGCGAACCTTCGCGAAGGCCCTGTACTGAAGACAGCTTGATGTTGGTGGCACCTGCAGCGGCATCCAGCGCAAGGTTGGATGACCTCTGAGTGCGGAAGTCTTTCATGTTGTCATCATTGTCGGCTCCGTTCGGCCAGCGGCCGGTGCTGATGGCAGCGGGCTGGGGAGTAGGGCCTGCAGCGGCTCCGAAGCCGAAACCACGGCGTGCTGTTGCAGTCGGAGTGGGAGCGAAGTTGCCGGGGGCATTTTCGCCTGCATCTGCCTGATATCCTTCAGCCAGCCAAGGATCAACTACGAGACCGAAGTTGAGGGCGTCGGCGATGTTGCCTCGGGCGTCACGAAGGGTGATATTTCCACCGGCGTCGCTGAGTGCGGGACCGCCGAATACGAGGTCGGCGGGCACAGAGCCCTGATAACCGCCCACACCAGCGATTACAGCCTCATTGATAGGATGAGCTGAAGACAGAGCTTTGTCGAGTTCTACAGAGTAGCAGAGAGCGAGGACGGGCTCGTTGCTGTAGTGAGCGTGTTTAGTGGCAGGCTCGAAGCTGATGCCGGTTCCTTCCACGCTGTAAGGCATGTTGGATGAGTGGAAGAACTTGAGCGGTTCTGCAATATCTACACCTGTGCCGGGATCCTCATCGGGACGGAGCGGTCCGTTCAGAGTGTTGCGGGCAGAAGGAGTGCCGACTTTCGTCACAGTCACAGTCTCGATGCCGTGGCCGACGCTGGCTATGTCAAGACGGATCTTGTCGCCAACAGATATGTTCTCGGTTGATGAGAGCTTGATGTTGGTGTCGCCGGGTTTTGCATCCATTGAGAGATATCCCTGGGTGCCGGGCTTGCCGACTTCAGTGACTGTCACAACCTCATATTTCTCGAGAGAGTTGGAAACCGCAGGCTTGTCTGTGCCGTAGCCGATGGCCATCTTGTCGCCAACCTTGAAGAAAGCTGTAGATGTGACAGGGATTCTGGTCATGCCGGCAGGATATTCAACACCATGGCCACCGGGGAGCGGCTGCCATACAGTGGTGGGAGTGCCGGGAGTTGCCATGCGGCGGAACGGAGAAGCCATAGGGTCATTGGCCTGGGGAGCCGGGGCATTCACAGCCTTGACGGTGCGTTTCTCATTGCCGATTACAATCTCGTCGCCAGCCTTGATGCCTTCCACGCTGCGGACGTAGATTACGTCAGCGCCTTTGGCTGCGTCGACTGCGAGGCCTGAAGGAGCCATTCCGAGCAGGTAGTAAGCCTTAGGAGCGAGCTTGGTGCCGGCAGGAACCTTGATATCTGAGAAATAAGGGATGTTGGCGGCGTGGTGGCGCACTGTCCAGCCTGACAGGTCGACATCCTTGTCAGAAGCGTTGTAGAGCTCGATGAAGCCGTCGCTGATGCTGAACTCGTTGATCTTGACGGGCTCGGTGTTGCGCACTTTGAGACGGGCTATTTCCTTGGCACCGTCCCAGCTTGCAACAGCCTCGACATCACCGTTGAACGAAGCGCTGCCTGAAGTTACGTCAAACTCAGCAACTACAGTCTGGCCGGGGGCTACCTGGTAGTTTACTTTCACTTCTTTGGCACCTTCGGCGCTGGCTTTCCAGCCCTTAGGTACATTGAGAGCGATGGTCAGTCCGTCGATAGCTTCGTCGGTAGTATTGATGAAACGGACAACAGTCTTTGCAGTGCTGCCCGGAGTGAAACTCTGTACGTTTGAAGGACGGCCGTCGTTGAGAGACGGGAACACTTCAACGGTAGCTACGCGGTAGCGGGCTGCAACCACGTTGGCCTGGATAGCCTGGTTCAGTTCCTCGGTGGGGAAGGTTCCGGCTGCAGTCATCGCACCCTCGTAGAAGGTACCAGAAGAACCGTTGCTGTTGTCGCCGCCGTTACCGAGCAGGATGGCACCCTGCTTACGCATCGGGTCGTAGCTGTTGCGGGGGTTGCGGATACGGCCGCCGTCGTAATAAATCTTGAGGGCTCCTTCCTGAGCGTCGCCGCCCATAGAGCGCCAGTGGTGAGGCTCACCGTCGGCCATTGCTGTGACGAAACGCCATGTGATAGCGTCAAGGCCTTCGCAGAACTTGTCGTTAGGGTCGTCGTTGACGCAGCCTACGAGGTTGTTCTCCTGGTCGGTCATGATCCACGGACCCGGAGCTTCGCCGTGATACCATGACGGCTGGTTGCCGAAGTAGGTGGTCTCCATGGTGCCGTCGCCGTCGTCGCGGCTGTCGGTCTCGGCGTTACCATAGTCGAAGCAGCAGCCCGTGTTGTAGTGGTGGCCGCTGATTACCCAATACTGGCCTTCAGCCTGGTCGTCCACAGCTGTACCGATAGGATCGTCAAGACGCAGCCCCATACCGGGAGCGATGAAGATACCGTAAACTTTGTGGCCCATCACGTTGATCGGAGCCCAGTCGGCAACCGGAACGTTGTTGTAACCGCCCATAGCAGGGCCGCTGAAGCCTCCGCGGGGAGCCTGATAGAGGTGGTTGCCTGTTCCAGACTGGTCATACAGAACCGTGATCCAGCAGTATGTGTCTTTACAGAAAGCATCCTGTGCTGCAGCGTCGGCATATCCGCCGGGATCGTTGGCGGTAGCTTTCACTACGCCGATGTCGCGGGTCTTGCCGTCAGAGGCGCGCATTATCTGATAAAGCGGGCCGTTGTAGTCAGCATAGAGCGCACGGGTGGTACTGTGGGCGGCAACGCAGGGAGCTCCGCCCTTCGCATAGACGTCGCAGGGTCCCTCGGGACGCTGAAGAGCCTGCCCTGCGAGTTGTTTGCATGCAATCACAGCTCCGAGTACTACGAGGCATGTGAGAGCACCGAAAAGAAGTTTTTTCATAGTATAATGATTATAAAGACAGATTCCGCCCCTAAAGTTACGGAAAGATAATCTAAATTTGAACAGTAAAAAGTCAAGAAATCAAAGCCTGAATACTGTTATTTATGAAGAAATCAAGATTGTTTTTATTGGTATTTGCCATGATGGTATTTGCTGTCGTTCCGGTTTCATGCAGCCAGCGCCAGCTGACAGAAAAAGATATGTCCGCATATCTCATGGTTTATTTCCTCGAGCACGGCCATAATGTCTATTTCGCAGTCAGCCGGGACGGCTATACTTTTACCGATGTCAACAACGGCGAGCCTGTGATGCGCGGTGATACCCTCGCCCTGCAGAAAGGAATACGCGATCCCCATATCTACCGCGGACCCGACAATGCATTCTATCTGGCTATGACCGACCTGCACATATATGCTAAGCAGGAAGGGCTTCGGGATACTGAGTGGGAAAGGGAAGGTTACGGCTGGGGGAACAACCGCGCCCTGGTGTTGATGAAATCCGATGACCTGATCAATTGGAAAAGGACGAACTTGAGGGTCGATCTGTCTTATCCTGAACTGGCAGACATCGGCTGTGCATGGGCACCGGCGACCGTGTTTGACGAAGAAGCGGGCAAGCTGCTGCTGACTTTCACGATGCGCTTCGGACCGGAAGGACGCGACAGCGGCTTGTATTATTCCTATGTTGACGAGAATTTTGACCGCTTGCTCACGCTTCCGCAGCCTCTTTGTGATTTCCGCGGCATAGACAGTGACATAACACACTTCGGTGGAAAATACCATCTTGTGTATGCTGGCGACGGTGGTGCAAAGCACGCAGTTTCAGACCGGGCCAACGGAGGATATGTCTATGAACCTGACCGTATAGACCACGAAAAGGGAATATGCGAGGCTCCGACTCTCTGGAAGAGGATCGGTGAAGACAAATATGTGCTGATGATCGACGTTTTCTCAGCACAGCCCAACAATATGGGTTTCTGCGAGACTACCGACTTTATCCATTACACCGATCTCGGCCATTTCAACGAAGGGGTGATGAAAACCACCAACTTCGAGTCACCTAAACACGGTGCGGTTGTCCAGATTACAGAAAAAGAACTGAAG
>JAFZKU010000171.1 GCA_017551785.1 Bacteroidales bacterium
CCTGTCAAGGACAAAGCCTTCGTCGGCAAGAACATAATCCATGTGGGAGTGTTCAAGAAGGGCGACGAGCGCACTATATACAACGCTGTCTACCGCGACGGCCGTAACGGCATCTACTTCGCCAAGAGGTTTGCCGTCACCGGCGTCACCAAGAACAAACTTTACAATCTGGGCCAGGGCAAGCCGGACAGCAGTGTCATCTACTTCTCCGCCAACCCCAACGGTGAGGCTGAAGTGGTACGCATCCAGTACCGCAACCGTCCCAAGCTCAAGAAGACTACCGACAATTTCGACTTCGCCAAGCTGGCCGTCAAAGGTCGCTCCAGCCGCGGTAACATACTGTCACGCAACCCCATCCTCCGCATCCAGCTGCGCACTAAGGGCGTCTCTACCATAGGCGGCAAGGAGATATGGTTCGACAGCGACATCAGCCGTCTGAACGACGCCGGCCGCGGTCTCTACCTCGGCGAATTCCTGCCGGACGAGCACATCCTGGTGATCCTGCGCAACGGCCGCTACTACACCTCTTCGTTCGATCTCAGCAACCGCTACCAGGGCCAGATCGAGACTATCTGCAAGCTCGAGCCTGACAAGACATATTCTGTGGTCTACTATGACAAGCAGGCCGGGTTCTACTATGTCAAGCGCTTCAGCTTCGAGGTCAGCGACAACAACGAGCAGTGCTTTATCTCCGAGGGCAGCGGTTCCCGCATGGTCGCCATCAGCGAAGATGTCTATCCGCGCCTGCAGCTCACCTTCAAGGGGAAGAATGCTTCCCGCGGCGTAGAGGTCATCGACGTAGCCAGCTTCATCGGCAAGAAGGGCCTCAAGGCAAAGGGCAAACGCCTCAGCCAGTACGACGTGGACACCGTGGAATTCATAGAGCCTCTCCCCGTCCCCGAGCTCGAGGTTGACGACGCCATCGAAATCTACGAGGGCGAAGACCTGCCTCAGGACGGCGACGACAACGCCCCCGATGTGCCGGATGTTCCTGATGTTCCCCAAACTCCGGGCGACTCGGCTCCCAGCAGCTTCGACGACGAAGAGCCCATTGAACTTTCTCTCTTCTGATAAATGAACGTAGCCCTTACCGGTTTTATGGGTTGCGGCAAGACAACCTACGGACGCGCCGCGGCGGAGCGTTCCGGCATTCCTTTCTATGACCTTGACGACGCCGTGCTCGACGCCCATAACGCCGCGTTCCCCTCTCTGCAGTGCGAATCGATTTCAGAGGTCTTCGCAGTGATGGGTGAAGGTTATTTCCGCAATCTCGAGACAGCCACCATGCAGGAGCTTCTCAGCGGCAGCGAAGGGGTGATAATCGCTCTTGGCGGTGGTGCAGTGGTAAGGGAGGAAAACCGTGCCATCCTTAAGGAAAGCTGCCGTCTGGTGTGGCTTAAGGCCAGCCTCGACACCTGTCTGGAGAATATCGGAGCTACCTACCCCAGGCCTCTGCTCCGGGGCAAGACGAGGGCTCAGATAGAGGAAATGTTCGAAGTGAGGAACGGCATCTACAGCTCGGTAGCGGACGCAGTCATAGACACGGACGCTCTGACGTTCGAGCAGATAGCCGACAGTATAATCGCAGAATGTGACTATTCGTAGCTGAAGCCGCTGTGCTCGCCCATGGGCCTGTCCAGCAGCTCGGGATTGGCAAAAATGTGTTTCAACAGCTTCAGGCTGCGCACATAATAGAAGCCGTCCGCAATCCTTTCATCTATCGTAGCGCCGAAATCCAGGATGTCCCTGATTTCCTTGTGGCCGTCAGGCATCACGATTTCCTCTTTGTGGACGGTGCCGACAGTAACCATGATGCTGTTGGTGCCATAGTTGTTAAGGTGGTGATATACTGCAGGGCCGCCGATGCTGCCGAGGTTGCTGAGCAGCACGCTGGAGTAGTTGCAGTCGCCGTCTGTCAGAGCCTTGGGGTTGATGCCCCAGAAGTCGAGCCAGCGGATGATTCTCAGCACGAACATCAGTATCAGGCGGGGGATCTTCGCGAATCCGTCGATAGTCTTGTCGATGCCGCCGGTGGAGTGCTCGCTCTTGCGCATCTGCCGTATCTCCCCTGCCATGCGGTAGCTGAGGGTATCCAGATTGTCATCGTCTTTCGGTACGAAGAACATGATGGCCTCGTCCGAGCCGTCGATGAAGCGGCGCTTGGCCACGAAGCTGAGGCTGATCTCCTTGCGTTCATACAGCCGCCTGCCTTGCACGAAGCGGTTCATGTAGGGGCGCTCCTTGATCATTCGGGCCACGGCTATTATCATTGCGTGGAAAATGGTTGTCTTGTAATCGGGGTGGCCTTCGTTTTTCTTCTCGAGGAATTTCATAACTTCGGTCACATCCAGCTTGTCGCTGAGAAAAACTTCACAATCGGTGCGGTTCGGGAAGAGATTCATCATTATGGTGTTCAGGCCGGGGATGTTCTTCTCCCAATAGCCGTCACGCCTGTCGCCGCGCTTGTGTTTTCTAGGTTCGCTCATGGGCTCAGGTTTCGCAAGAATTAATCCTTTGAATGAGCGGAGGAAAGCTTGCGAAACCTCTTTTCCACCGCACATTTTTTCTTTTTGCAGCCCCATCCCCAAACCCCTTCCCACGGGGAAGGGGCTTACCCAACGCCCTTCGGGCTCTAGGATTATCTGATAGGGTATTAATACAAATTTAATAAACTTGTTATAAATTCGCGGTCTGCTTGACGATTTGTTTAACGCACATATATAATGAAAAAGACTTTATTTCTTTTGTTGGCTGGTCTCATGATAACTGCTTGCAGCCAGAGCAACAAAGTTCCCGCTCTTGACATGAGCTACCTCGACACCAGCGTCAGCCCCAAGGTTGACTTTTACCAGTATTCTACCGGCGGTTGGCAGAAAGCCAATCCGCTCCGTCCCGAATTCGCCCGCTACGGCAGCTTCGACGCCCTGCGCGAAAAGGCTCAGGAGAACCTCAACGCCCTCTTCGAGAGCATGACCACAGAGAATCCCGAGCCCGGCACCGTAGACCAGAAAATCACCGACCTCTACAAGATGGCTCTCGACTCAACCACCCGCAATGCACTTGGTGCTGAGCCTATCAAGCCCTACATCGCCCAGATCCAGGCTATCAAGAACATGGACGACCTTGCCAGGGTTCTCGGCGAGCTCAATCTGTTCGGCGAAGGAGGATTCTTCGGCTCAGGCGTAGAAGCTGACCTCACCAACAGCGACATGCAGGTCCTCTACCTCGGCCAGGGCGGCCTCGGCATGGGTGACCGCGACTACTACCTGCTCGAGAGCAACGCTGCCCTCAAGGAAGGATACAAGAATTTTCTCCTCAAGGTCCTCAACCTCTCAGGTGTAGCAAACGCAGCTGACATCGTCGCCAAAGACATGGCTGTCGAAGATGCCATGGCCAGGATCTTCTGGACCAAAGAGCAGAACCGCAGCATGGTCGCCATCTACAACCCGATGTCCACCAAAGAAATCTGCAAGAAATGGCCGGAGATACGCTTCGACAAAATTTGCGCAGTAGTAGGCATCGAGCCTCAGGACAAAGTGATCGTTGAACAGCCCTCATACTTCGACGGCCTCAACAAGATCTTCAAGAAGACCGACATCGAGACCCTCAAGGCATACTTGCTCTGCCAGTTCATCAGCGGCCAGACCAGCGCCCTCAGCGACGACTTCTACACCGCCTCATGGGAGTTCTTCAGCCACCAGATGGCCGGCACCCAGGAGCAGCAGCCCCGCTGGAAACGCGCCATGAGCGTTCCCAACGGCATCCTCGGCGAAGCAGTCGGCCAGATGTACGTAGAGCGCTATTTCCCCGCTTCTTCTAAGGAGAAAATGATCACCCTCGTGGAGAATCTCCGCACCGCCCTCGGCCAGCACATCGATATGCTGGAATGGATGAGCGACGAAACCAAGGCCAAGGCTCAGGAAAAACTCGCTGCCTTCACCGTGAAGATAGGATATCCTGACAAATGGAAAGACTACAGCACTCTCGACATCAATCCTGACAACACTTACTACGAGAACCTCCGCAACGCCAGCGCATGGTATGTTAAGGATAACCTCTCAAAGCTCGGCAAACCCACCGACAGGACTGAATGGGGCATGACTCCGCAGACCGTCAACGCATACTACAACCCCACCACCAACGAAATCTGCTTCCCTGCAGCCATCCTGCAGAAGCCGTTCTTCGATCCGGATGCTGACGATCCCGTCAACTACGGAGGTATCGGCGTAGTCATCGGCCACGAGATGTCTCACGGCTTCGACGACCAGGGTTCTATGTTCGACGCTGTCGGCAACATGGTCAACTGGTGGACAGAGGAAGACAAGGCTAAGTTCGACGCTCTCGGCGACAAGCTCGTCGCCCAGTTCGACGAAGTCGAGATCCTCCCTGGCGTACACGCCAACGGCCGTTACACCCTCGGCGAGAACATCGGTGACCACGGCGGACTCTCAATCGCCTACACCGCAATGGAGAACGCCATCGCCGGCCAGCCCGTCAAGCTCATCGACGGCTTCACCCCCGCTCAGCGCTTCTACCTCAGCTACGGCGCCATCTGGGCCCAGAACATTACCGACGAGGAGAAGGCACGCCTCACCAACATGGACGTCCACTCACTCGCCCGCAACCGCGTCAACGTTTCGATCCGCAACTTCCAGACCTTCTTCGACGCATTCGACATCCACGAAGGCGACCCGATGTTCCGTCCCGAATCAGAACGCGTACATATCTGGTAAGCCCGCTCAGGCCCGGGGCCGAAGCCTTCTGCCACTCGACTCGACGGCCCGGGCCCGGCCGCGCCTCCTCTCCGTTCGTGCAGAAGTGTGCGCCGCCGAAGTGCCCTACAGAGCGTATAGACATGATTGAAAGCGCACACTGCCCTTTATGATATGCCCCCCAAAAGTTGGACATAAATAAAAGTTTATGTCTAGGTTAAAAATTAACAGTTTAGATGACAAACTGGAAGCTGTAAGAATGTACAGCAAACTAGGGAACTTCAAAGAAG
>JAFZKU010000017.1 GCA_017551785.1 Bacteroidales bacterium
AGAGCGACGATCTTGCCGCTGCGGTCTACGACGACGCTTTCGGCTACGAAAGGCTCGTTGTTGATGATAGCCTCGAGTTCCTCAGGGTAGATGTTCTGGCCGTTGGGGCCGAGAATCATGCTCTTGCTGCGGCCTTTGATGAAGATGTTGCCGTCCTTGTCCATGATGCCGAGGTCTCCTGTGCGCAGGAAGCCGTCCTCGGTGAAGGCGTTGGCAGATGCCTCTGGATTCTTGAAGTAGCCGATGCAGATGTTCTCGCCCTTGGCCTGGATCTCACCGGCAATATGCTGGGGATCTTCAGAATCGATGCGTACGGTGGCGCAGTCGACAGCCTTACCGCAAGAACCTGCGACATACTTGGTCCAGTGCTCATAAGCCAGCAGAGGGCAGGCCTCTGTCATGCCGTAACCGACGAGGTACGGGAACTTGATGCGCTTGAACAGCTTCTCGACCTCGGGGTTGAGGGCTGCACCGCCCATGATGAACTCCAGTACGTTGCCGCCGAAGGCATTCACCAGACCGTCCTTCACTTTCTTGTAGATTATGTTGTTGAGGCCCGGAATCTTGGTCAGCACCTTGACTAAGGGTTTGTCGAGAGTGGGTTTAACCTTGCTCTTGTAGATCTTTTCCATCACGAGGGGAACAGTGATGAGAAGGTACGGTTTAACGTCAGCGAACGCCTTCATGAGGGTGGCCGGGGTCGGGGCCTTGCCAAGCCAGTAGATACCTGTTCCGTTGCAGAGAGGATAGATGAACTCGATCACGAGGCCGTACATGTGGGCCATGGGGAGCATTGAGACCATCTTGTCTCCTGCAGGGACGTTTCGCTGGCTATAGTCAACGTTAGCGCTGAAGTTACGGTATGTGAGCATGACACCCTTAGGATCTCCTGTAGATCCGGAAGTGTAGCTGATGGTCGAGAGGTTGTCCCAGTTGTCGGTGGGGAACACTACATTGTCTGGACCGTAGCTGCCTTTCCACTTCGCCTCGAAGAGGGCGTCCATTGTTTCATATGTCTTTTTGGTCTCTTCGTCTTTTGCCCAGAGGCAGCTCCAGTTGTCGACGTCGATGGCGATGCGCAGGTCAGGCATCTTGGCGATGTCCATCTTGTTCCACCTGGCCTCGTTGGTGAACAGGGCGATGCTCTCGGAATGGTTGACGAGGAATGACGCGCTGTCGGGGGTGAAGTCGGCAAGAAGCGGCACGATGACAGTCTCGTAGGTGTTGACAGCCATGTAGACCATTCCCCAGCGGGCGCCGTTGCCGGAATAGAGAGCTATCTTTTCGCCTTTCTTGAATCCGAGGGCGTCAAATGCGAGATGGAACTTTTCAATCTGGGTGGCCATCTGGCCGTAAGAGAAAGATTCTCCGCCGATGGTGTTCAGAGCGACCTTGTCCCAGTGTTTGCGGGTCGCATCCTGAAGTCTTTGAAGATAATGAGGATATGCCATTTCTTTCTGATTAGTTCAATTCAAATTTGCGACGGCAAAGGTATCGGCGTATATACTTTATTAAAAATAAAAGTGATGAGTACTCCATATATTTGACAAATGAAGGTGAATAGGGATAAAAATGCTATATTTGTGACCAAAATAGAGAAACCGTAATTTCGTCACACCGTCATACGATAACAAAAACAGCATGAAATCGAACAGTCTGTTGAGCAAATACAGTAATCAGTTGTGGTACTTCATCCTGATTCCCTTGTTTTTCCTGGTCTTCGTCATCATATACAGTCCCTTTCACATTGACGAAAGCATTCTCGGGGATTATCCCTCGCTCATCGCGGATCCGAGCGGTCGCTACCAGTTCAACATCGTCATGATAATGTGCATCATATTTCTGGTGCTAGTTTTGTCACGTACGATGCTCTACATTTTCCGCAAGAAGCTGAGCAACGACAGGAACAACTACTTTATGTGGATATCAGGTGAATTCCTGCTGATTGCGCTTTTCACGGCCCTTTATGTTTCGCTGATCACCAAAGGCGAAATGACATATTTCAATGCGCTGCTATACTCATTCATATATCTGTTTACTGTCCTGATATATCCCTATGCGCTCATTACCCTGATCCAGACTCTCAAATCTGTCCGCGCCTCAAAATATGCTGTAGTTGACGACACTACCAGCCGCATACGGTTCTACGACGACAAGCACACTCTTAAATTTGTGATTGCAGCTTCTGCCATTCTTTATATCGAGGCCCAGGAGAATTACGTCCGCATCCACTATCTGGACGGCGACCAGGTGAAGAACTACCAGCTCAGGGCTACCATGAAAAAGATAGAAGAGAGTCTGACTACCAACGGACTCATCCGCTGTCACCGTTCATATTTCGTCAATCCCAGGCATATTCATGCCCTTCGGAAGGACAAAGACAACTATATTTACGCTGAGATAGACAATCTTGCCCACAGCGAGATTCCTATCAGCAAGAAATATTACGAAGCAGTAAGCGAGCGACTCTAATTATTTGAAAAGATACAGCCATGCTGAAAAAAATACTCCCGGACGTAATAGCCATAGTGGCATTTGTCATCATTTCATTTGTGTATTTCTCACCTGCAGTCCTCCAGGGCCGCGTACTGGCCGGTGACGACCACGTGGGAATGATAGGTGCAAACCAGGATGTAGTTGATTACGGAGCAAAAACCGGCATTCATTCCCGCTGGACGAATTCCATATTCAGCGGCATGCCAAACTACCAGATGGCTCCCAGTTATAAGTCGCAGATGCCCATAAAGTTCCTGGGAAAGGTATATCACCTCTTCCTCCCGACATATGTGTGGTATCTCTTCGTGCTGTTGCTGGGCTTCTACATTATGCTGCGAGTGCTCGGAGTGTCTGTGTTATTGTCAGCCATTGGAGCAGTGGCGTGGGCGTTCTCGTCATATTTCCTCATCATCATAGGCGTCGGTCACATCTGGAAGGTGATGGTTCTTGCATACATCCCTCCGACAATAGCCGGAGTGCTGCTGACATATAGAGGAAAATATCTGGCCGGAGGTTTGCTGGCAGCTTTCTTTGCAGCCTTGCAGATATGCGGCAACCATCTCCAGATGACATACTATTTCCTGATCGTCATACTGCTGCTGGTCATAGCCGAAGCTGTGCTGGCCGTGAAGGCCAAAGAGGTTCCGAAGTTCCTGAAAGCCACAGGAGTGCTGCTCATTGCCGCAATCATAGCCATAGGAGTCAACATCTCGAACCTCTACCACACATATGAATACAGCAAAGAAACAATGCGAGGCGGCAGCGAGCTGGTGAAGTCTGATGTCGAAAATCAGACAGCCGACGGCCTGGACAGAGATTATATCACCCAGTGGAGCTACGGCATCGGAGAAACATTCTCACTGCTGATCCCTGAAGTGAAGGGCGGAGCCTCTAACATCCCTCTGACTAGCCACAGAGCCGCCATTCAGAAGATAGCGCCTAACAACCGGCAGTATCTCGCCCAGTTCGGCAGCTACTGGGGCGAGCAGCCTGGCACTTCGGGCCCTGTATATGCAGGAGCTTTCATATTGTTCTTGTTCATTCTGGGCATTTTCATAGTGAAAGGCCCAGTGAAGTGGGCTCTTGTGGTGGCGACGGTGCTGTCGATACTTCTCAGCTGGGGTCACAACTTCATGTGGTTCACCAACCTGTTCATCGATTACATGCCGCTTTACAGCAAGTTCCGCACGGTGGCTTCAATCCTTGTCATCGCCGAATTCACCATACCTTTCCTGGCGGTCCTGGCGCTGAAGCAGATAATCGACGATCCGGCCATACTGAAAAAGCGCAAAGGAGCTTTCTGGGCCAGTGCGGCCCTTACCGGCGGCCTCGCTCTGTTGTTCGCCGTTATGCCGAGGATTTTCTTCCCGAATTACGTGTCTTCTTCAGAGCTGGCAGCCATCAGCTCTCTGAACGAGCAATCCAGACTGATGTTCATGGGTATGCTGGAAGATGTACGCGTGGCGATATTCACTGCAGACGCATGGCGCAGCTTCGCAATCGTAGCTATAGGCGTGGTTCTCCTGCTCCTCTTCCGCGGAGGCAAGCTTAAGGCCAACATAACTCTAGCTCTCTGCGCGGTGCTCTGCCTCGTGGATTTGTGGAGCGTTGACAAACGATATGTCAACGACAGCAATTTCATTACGCCTAAAGCTCTTAACAAAGTGGCTGAGAAGTCAGCAGCCGACGAAGCCATCCTCATGGATGAAGACCCCGACTACCGTGTCCTCAACTTGTCGGTCAATGTGTTCAACGACAACACTACTTCATACTGGCACAAGAGCATTGGCGGATACAGCGCCGTCAAACTCGGCCGTTATCAGGAAGTGATAGAAGAGCATCTATCTCCGGAGATCATGGATCTTTACGAAGAAGCTGGCAAGACGGGTGGCGACCTTGGCGTCATCCCGGTTGAAAAGCTGCCAGTGATCGACATGCTCAACACGCGTTACATCATATTTCCTCTTTCAGACGGTACTGTCTTCCCGCTGGCAAATCCCAACGCCCTGGGCAATGGCTGGTTCGTGGACAAAGTGATGACTGTCGATGGCGCCAATGCTGAAATAGACGCCCTCCACAACATCAATCCGGCCGAAGTGGCTGTCGTGGACAAGTCATTTATCGATGCCGTGGGTAACGGAGGTGCGCAAGGAACAGTTGTCCTTACCGATTACGCGCCCAACCGTCTGGTATATGAGACTGACAGTAACGCCCCCGGTACAGCAGTATTCTCGGAAGTCTATTATCCCACATGGCAGGCCTTCATCGACGGCAATGAAGTTAAAGTCGGTCGTGCGGATTATATTCTGAGAGCCCTTGCAGTCCCGGCAGGACGGCACAAGATAGAATTCGTATTCGATCCGGTATCTCTAAAGATAACGGAAACCATCGCCACGATTTCTTACATAATCATGGTCCTCGCAGCCCTCGCCATCATCGGCGTTTCTGGCAGCCGCTATTTGAAAAGGAGACGCACCACGAACCAGGCGTGATGGCATAGGGTGCTGAGCAGGCCATAGTGCTTGCGCATTATGGCGAAGCGCTCTTTCAGCGAGGCTTTGCGGTTGTCGATGGTGACTCCGCTGCCGTCTTCCAGATAATCTGCTACAATCATGTGCGTGTTAAAAAGCACATCGGCTTTTTTCATGACACGTATGCACCAGTCCACGTCGGCTGAGTAGCGGTATTTCAGATCGTAAGGCTCTGCCAGGTCGCGGCGGGCATAGAATGCCTGATGGCAGACGAGCATCCCGTTCTTGAAGCTCTTCCAGTTCAGATGTTCCGGCGGAGCAAGCCTGCGCATGCCGTAGATATCGCCGGCCATGTTGGTCAGTGCGGTATTGCCGTAAATCACGCCGGGCAGGGCGTCAAGCTGCTGGACCTGTGCAGCAATCTGCTCCAGGGTAGTATCCTCGTGGAAACGGTCTCCCGCGTTCATGAACAGGACATAGTCTCCGGTGGCCAGCTTCAGCCCCTTATTCATCGCATCGTACAGGCCTTTATCAGGTTCGCTGACCAGGATGTTCACTTTGTCGCGGTAGCGTCCGATTATGTCGAGAGTCGAGTCTTTTGATGCACCGTCGATAATAATGTATTGCCTGTCGGCCCAACTCTGGCCAGAGACACTCTGAAGGGTACGCTCTATGGTAGCCTCAGCGTTATAGCAGATCGTTACGATTGAGAATTTCATTTGAAAAGGGATATGTATTGCAGGGCTACAGCATGTTCAGAATAGCTGGAAAGGGCCTTTTCGCGAGCATTGCGGCAGATTGCAGGATAGTCGGCCTCTTCAAGGACCCACCTGATGCCGCGCGCCAGGTCTTCGGCAGATTTGTATTCAGCCACATAGCCGTTCGACTTGTGGTCAATCATCTCGGGAATGCCGCCTATGTCGAATCCAACGCATGGGATTCCGCAAGACAGAGCCTCCATTATGGTGTTTGGCAGATTTTCCTGCAGTGACGGGGTCACGAATACGTCGGCGGCATTGTATAATTCCACAAGGGGGAGGCCCTCTGAAACATATCCGATGGCGTGGGAAGGCTGGGGCAAAGTGGATCCGAGGATGTCTCCGTTCATGCCGAGGATGAGTATTTCTATGTTGGGGGAAGTTGTCTCTTTGAGGATCCTGCAGCTTTCCTGGAAATACAGCATGCCTTTGCGTACGTCCGTGGTCTTGACAGAGCAGAACAACACCAGTTTCTTGTCGGCAGGCAGTCCCAGCTTGCTGCGGACGGCAGCCTTGTCCATCGGAGCGTAGACGGCTGTGTCGATGGGGTTCGGGATTGATATGACTTTATGGCTTTTGGCGATCCGGCTTTTGCTGCACAGGCTGGCCAGCCACTTGCTGCAGCCCACAAAGGTAATGTCGGCCTTGTCCAGCACCGCAAGCTTGCGGTCGAAAGTCCTTTTTGCCATGTCGGTGCAGCCGTGCTTCGGCAGAAGGGGGCAGTCATAGCAGCTGGAGGTGTATCTGGTGCAGTCGTCGGCGTGATGGCAGATTCCGGTGAAAGGCCACATGTCGTGCATCGTCCAGACTATCTGCTTTCCGCTTGCCACAATCTTCTTCAGCCCCTTCAGCGAAATATAACCCTGGTTTATCCAGTGGAGATGGATGACATCGGCTTCGCGGAACGCTTTTGTCTTTGTTATGTCAATGCCGGAATTGGCTATGTCGACATAGAAAAGCTTGTCTTTGCTGAAACGGTTAGCCGCCCAGATGGCCGTCCTTTCGCTCAGGAAGCACCATTCCTTCTGCAGACCGCAGCCGACGGGTATCACCCCTTCCTGACCTTTTTCTGCATTGCGGACCATCATGGAAGCGTCGACGCCCTCTCTGCGCAAGGCTTTCATAATGCGCGAACAAGCAATCGCGGCACCTCCGGTAGTTTCAGATGTGTTGACAAGCAAAACCTTCATAAGTATCACGAAGATAGCTCAAAATTATTAAATTTGTAATTATGGCAGAGTTGGAACTTAAGACAAAAACCATCAAAGGCCTCTTCTGGGGAGGCTTCAGCAGCGGCATGAAACAGGTCATCAGCGCTCTGATAGGCCTCGTGCTGCTCAGCCGTCTGTCCCCGGGAGATTACGGGCTGGTAGGCATGCTTGCCATTTTCACCGGCATCGCCAGTACCCTGCAGGAGGGTGGTTTCACTTCAGCTCTTGCCAACCGCAAAGAGTTCAGCCACGACGATTTCAATGCCGTTTTCTGGTTTAACAACATAATCAGCATCACGATGTATGTCGTGTTGTGGTTCTGCGCTCCGCTGATAGCAGATTTCTACGGCCAGCCGGAACTGGTGAAGATTTCCCGGGTGCTGTTCCTCGCCTTTGTTTTCAACGGTGTTTCCCTTGCCTTCAACGCCTATCTTTTCCGTTTCCTGATGGTTAAGGAAAGGGCGGCGATTGAAGTAATATCAAGCATCATAGGAGGTGTGGCAGCCATCATCCTGGCAGTCAAAGGCTATGGCTACTGGGCACTGGTGGTCAATACTGTGCTGATGAGTTTCATCGCCTCTATGCTGAGAATTATCCTGGCTCCCTGGCATCCTACCTTCAAGATCAATTTCAGGCCTGTCTGGGAGATGTTCGGTTTCAGTTTCAAGTTGGTCATCGCATCGTTCGTCACTCAGATCCAGAACAATATTTTCTCTGTAATTCTCGGCAGGGCTTATACTGAAAGAGAAGTGGGCTTCTACTCTCAGGGTAACAAATGGACAGTGATGGGGCAGACCATGATTTCAGGCACTGTCAACAGTGTTGCCCAGCCTATCATGGCAAGAGTGGCCGAAGAGAAAGAGAGAGGGGTGAAGGTCTTCCGGAAATTCATGAGGCTGACTTCATGTCTTGTGTGTCCTTCAATGCTCGGACTCGCCTTTATCGCACCGCAGTTCATCCAGGTCATCAATTCGGAATTCCTGCCAAGTGTCCCTGTCATGCAGTTTTGCAGCATAGGGTGCATAGCTCTCTCTCTGTCCAACATGTATTCCCAGATGAACATAGCCCACGGGCGTTCTGACCTGACACTATTGATCACAGTGATAGGAGCCGCCCTCCAGATAGCGATGGCTTTCGTGGTGTACCGTTATGGAATAAATGCGATAGCTCTCACCATAGCAGTCTGCAACTTTGTGATTCTGGCCGCATGGCATCTGATTAGCGGGAAGTATGTGGGGTACACCTTGTCTATGTTTTTGAAAGACGTGATGCCATATGCCGGCCTTGCAGTGCTGGTCATAATCGCCACTTTCTTTGCGACAAAGTTTATTCATAATACCTTGTTGCTGCTCTGCGCGAAGATAGTTGTCGCAGCAGTCCTGTATATCCTGGCTTTGAAGGTGCTCGATTCGGCAATCTACCGAGAGGCGAGAGTCTTCATCAAGAGGCACTGGCGCCGTTAGCCCCTATGTGATAGTTCCGCAGTTGTCTGCGCAGTTCCTTCTCGCGGCCTCCGCAGAGAGAGTTGAGCAGCGTATGGAATTCAGCACCGTGGTTCAACTGCCTCAGATGACATAGCTCGTGGAGTATCACATAGTCCCGCAGTTCTTCCGGCAGGCGCATAAGCTGCATGTTGAGGTTTATGTTGCCTTTTACGCTGCAGCTTCCCCAGTTCGAAACGTTATTCTTTATGAAGACTTTGTTGTAAGTGAAACCATGACTGGCGGCCAGCTCCTGAAGTCTGGGGATCAGCCATGCCTTGGCCTCAGCGCGCAGGGCCTCGTCAGGTACGGCTTTGCGCCGCCTTCTTCTGGCGATGCGGCGCAGTGGAGTAATGATGCGGATTATCACTTGAAGCGCAGCTGGTCGAAGGTGAGTTTCTTGCCGCTAAGGAAGAATTTCAGCAGGATGCTGCCGCGCATGTGGCCGATGTCGTTGAATTCTTCAGAGAAGACGGAGTGGTCCTCGACTTTCTTAAGCTTGCGGTAGTCATGGTGAGCCTTGAAAACAGCTTTGAACCAGCTCCATTTGAAAGTGAACAGGTAAACCAATGCCGACAGGAAATCCAGGAACTGACGGAAGGTGATTATCCTCCAGCGGACGTTGCCCGGCAGATTCTTGTAGAGCATCAGCAGATTGTTGCGGTAGTTGAAATACAGCTTGCGGGGCGAGTTGTTGGGGAGGGTGCCGCCACCGACGTGGTAAACTTTGGCCTGAGGGACGGCCCACACCTGGAAGCCCAGCAGTTTGGCGCGCCAGCAGAAATCTATCTCCTCCATGTGGGCGAAGAAAAGATCGTCAAGACCTCCGAGATGATGGTATAATGAAGAGCGCACCACCATGCAGGCTCCGGTGGCCCAGAAAATCTCCTCTTCTTCGTCGTACTGGCCGTGGTCTTTCTCTATGTTGCTAAGGATGCGGCCACGGCAGAAAGGATAGCCGAAATGGTCGATGAATCCTCCTGCTGCACCGGCATATTCGAAAGTGTCGCGGTTGGCCTCGGAAAGGATCTTCGGCTGACAGATTCCGGCGTCCGGATTGTCCTCCATGAAGCCTATGAGAGTCTCGGCCCAGCCGGGAGTCACTTCCACATCGGAGTTAAGCAGGATGTAGTAATCGGCCTCAATCTCCCTGAAAGCGCGGTTGTAGCCCTCAGTGAAGCCATAATTCTTATCGAACTCTATCAGCTGCACGTCGGGATGCTCAGCCTTCAGCCACTCCACCGAACCGTCTGTCGAACCGTTGTCAGCCACCACGATGAAGAAGTTCTCCTTCGGAGTGTCAGCCTTCAGCACGGGCAGGTACCGCTTCATGAAATGCAGTCCGTTCCAGTTGAGTATGACTATCGCCGTATCCATATTTCTTTACAAATTTATAAGAAATTTGTGCAATCAAAGAATATCGGGCAGAATAAACAGCCTGTTGCTGTTAGAGCCTTTCAGCAGGATGGTCTTGCCTTTGAGCGGATGCTCTCCCAGATAGTCGCGGAGCTCTTCGGATGTCTTGAAGAATTTTGCACCGGCCGCTTCGGGAACTTGACCGGCTGCAGCCTTGAATTCACCTCTGCCGACGAGGAACAGCTCATCTGTGATGGCGCAGGCCTTGCGGAGCACGTCGGCATGGGCCTGAAGCGAGAAATCTCCGAGCTCATACATGTCGCCCAGGATCAGGACTTTCTCCTTGAATCCGGTCGCAGCGAAGTTGTCGAGTGACGTGAGCATGCTGGTGTGGTTGGCGTTGTATGCGTCTACTATGAGGGTGTTGTTCGCGGTGTTCAGCATCTGCGAGCGGTTGTTAGAGGGAACATAAGCCTCTATTGCGGCAATGGCGGCTTGCTCATCCACCTGGAAATGCCTTGCGACGCACAGCGCGGCCAGCACGTTATCGGCATTGTAAGCTCCGACAAGATGGGTGCGGACAATCCGGCCGCCGGGAAGCGCTATGCGCAGGAACGGCTCCTGCACGTTGGCGGTAAGGATGCTGACGCCTTGATATTTCACACCGTAAGGTATTTTGGTGAGCTTGGCGCGAGTCTCTGCCATGCCGCAGATGTCGGCGCTGTCGGCGTTGTAGAATATGGTTCCGGAAGTGGCGTTCAGGAAATCATAAAGTTCGCCTTTTGTCCTTTTCACTCCCTCGAACGAGCCGAAGCCTTCCAGATGGGCGCGGCCCACATTGGTTATAAGGCCGCAGGTGGGCAGGGCCATCGACACTGAAGATGCAATCTCTCCAGGATGACTGGCTCCCATCTCGACGATGGCAATCTCATGCTCCGCGGTCATCCCCAGCAGGGTGAGCGGCACACCGATATGGTTGTTGAGGTTGCCCTTCGTGCAGAGGGTGCGGTATTTTGCGCTCATGACAGCGTTGACCAGCTCTTTAGTGGTAGTTTTTCCATTGGTGCCTGTGATGCCGACCACAGGTATCTCGAAATGCATACGGTGTATCCGGGCCAGCTGCTGCAGTGCCAGCAGAGTGTCCGGCACTTTGACGAATCTATCGTCCGCCCCCTCAGGAAGTCTTTCCACTACGGCGTATACGGCGCCTTGCTCAATGGCCGCGGCGGCGAAATCGTTGCCGTCGAAGTTGTCGCCTTTCAGAGCGAAGAATACCGAGCCGGGAACTATGCGGCGGGTGTCAGTGCAAACCTTGCCCCCGCACTCAATGAATATGTCATACAAGTCTTTCATCGCCTATTTCTTGCCTGTCGAACCGAATCCGCCGGCTCCGCGCAAGCTCTCGTCGAGCTGTTCCACCTCTTCCCATTCTACATGTTCGTGACGGGCTATCACCATCTGGGCAATCCTCTCACCGGGCTCGATAGTGAAGGGATCCTTCGAGAGGTTCACAAGCAGCACGCACACCTCGCCGCGATAGTCGGCGTCAATGGTGCCGGGGCTGTTGGTGACAGTGATGCCGTGTTTGGCAGCAAGGCCGCTTCTCGGGCGCACCTGGGCTTCGTAACCTTCCGGCAGCTGGATGAACAGTCCCGTCGGGATCATCGTGCGCTCCAGCGAGCCGAGCGTTACGCTCTCTTTTATGTTGGCTTTGAGGTCCACTCCGGCCGAATAGGGAGTAGCGTAGGCCGGAGAGGGGTATTCAGATTTGTTGACTATTTTGACTTTCATAAATATGATTGTTTCAGGCAGTTTGTTTGCGGCGGCGGTAGAAGAAAACGCTCAGGGCTACTGGCACCATATAGCAGAGCAGAAGCAGGGTCTGGACGCCCAGCTTCGGCCAGAGACTCAGCTGCGGCACGAACAGCGAGCCGATGTAGATGCCAAGGCCGAGCAGGATGCAGAGGGATATCTGCACCCAGTTGTAGGGGATGGGGTAGTATTTGTTCCCCAGCCACAGAGAGATGGCCATCATCACCACGTAGCTTGCTACATGACCCCACGCTGCGGCATAATAGCTGAAGCGGGGCATGAAGATGAAATTGATGGCCAGCGTCACGACCAGGCCGGCCAGCGTGATCCACACTGCATAGCCCGTCTTTCCGCTCAGTTTGTACCACATGCTTATGTTGAACTGCATTCCCAGCAGTACGTAGGCCATCAGCATTATGGGGGTTATGGAGAGGCCTTCGCGGAAATTCTTTCCGAGTATGAGGCCTATCTCGTCGAGATAAAGGGTCACCACCAGGAAGCCGAACATACAGAATGCTACGAAGTAGCTCATCACCTTTGCGTAGAGGGCCTTGTTGTCCTTGTCTTTTTCTCTCTGGAAGAAGAACGGCTCCGCGGCGTAGCGAAACATCTGCACGAAGAGAGACATTATCACGGCTATCTTCACTCCGGCCTGGTATACTCCGAGGTCTGCCCTCCAGATGGCCGGGTCAGCGTTGAGGAAACGCATCAGAATCCTGTCCATGAAGTCGTTGAGGACTCCGGGCAGGCCGGCGATCATCAGCGGGAGCGAATATATCAGCAGCGACTTGGCCAGCTCCTTGTCAGGCTTGAATCGGAGTCTCAGGATCTCCGGCAGGAGAAGGATGAGACACACGAGACAGCTGATCAGGATGGCAAATATTGCGTATGTGTAGTCGGGCGTGGCGCTTACGAAGCGGAGCATCCAGCTGTCCGGATGCGTTGCGGCGAACTTAGGGAAGCGGAGGTAGAGCAGCAGGTTGACTCCAAGCTCGGTGAATATCTTCAGAGTCTTGATAATGGCGAACTTGAGAGCCTTGTGCTCGTAGCGCAGGCGGGCGAAAATTATCGCGGTGATGGTGTCTATCCACAGAATAAGGCCCACATATTTGATGACCCTTCCGTTCTCGGCATAGCCCAGGGCTGTCGAGATGCCGCCCGAGAATGCAGAGACGCAGATGTAGAACACCGCGCAGAGGATGAAGACTATGGAAAAGGCGGTGGAGAAGACCTTTGAGGAGTTGTTGATCTCCTTGATGGTGGCGTAGCGGAAACATCCTGTCTCGAGGCCCAACGCGAGGACCACCTGCAGGATAGCGATGTAAGACAGGAACTCTGTGACGACACCATAGTCCGAGCGGCTCAGGATCGCCGTGTAAAGAGGAACCAGCATGAAGTTGACGACACGGGCCAGAATGGTGCTCAGACCATATATGGCGGTTTCGCCTGCCAGTTGTTTCAACGGATTTGCCATCTCGGGTCTTTCATTTCATACAAAAATACGAAAAATGGCTAAATTTGCCCTGTAAATAATCAACAATATGAAACGGATACTGACATTATCACTTATCGTTACCATGGCATTTTTATTCACAGGTTGCAAGAACGGCAACAAGACTCCGCAAAAAGATATCAATCTCGACCAGCCTTCATTCACCCAGGGTGAAGTAGCAGAGCCTGAAGAGATCGCAGAAGAGCCTGTCTTCAAGATTTCTACCACCAAAGGCGACATCGTCGTAAAGCTTTATAAAGAAACTCCCCTCCATCGCGACAATTTCGTAAAGCTCGCCCGCAGCGGCTACTATGACGGCATGTTGTTCCACCGCGTGATCCGCAATTTCATGATCCAGGGTGGCGATCCTTTCACCAAACAGGAAGGCAAGGAAGCACAGTATGGCACCGGCGGTCCGAACTACACCATCCCCGCCGAGATCGTGCCTGGCAAGACCCACAAGAAAGGCGCTCTGGCAGCAGCCCGCAGAGGCGACAATGTCAATCCCGAGAAAGCTTCTTCAGGTTCACAATTCTACCTCGTCCAGAGCGAAGAGGGCTGCAAGCACCTCGACGGCGAATACACTATCTTCGGCGAAACCATTTCCGGCCTTGACGTAATCGACAAAATCGCTTCAGTACCAACCAATAACCGCAACCTTCCCCTCGAGCCTGTAAAAATTATTTCGGTAAAAGAAGTTAAAGAATAAACTTTGGCACGCCTATTGCTTAATCCTTAGACAAACAGTTTTTCATAGGTTAAGTTTTAGGTTAAAATAATAAAGGCCGCCTCGAAAGAAGCGGCCCTTATTATTTTTGTGCGTTCCTGTTTTACATCACCAGGAAATCTACAGCCTTGAGGTCTTCGTCGCGTGAAGAGCTGCCGTAGAGAATCTGGTACTTGCCGGCTCTCGGAGCGAGTTCGTCGATAGCTGCACTGTAGTATGCGAAAGCATCGGGCTCAAGAGTAATCTTGACACTTGCGGTAGTTCCTGCAGGAATGTTGACGCGTTTGAATCCCTTGAGGGCTTTGATAGGAGCATCGGGATTGTCAAGGCTCTTGACGTAAACCTGGATTACTTCGTCGCCGTCTACCTTGCCTGTATTGGTAACGGGAACGGTGATTTCAACACCCTTTCCGGCCTTTACAGATTTCTTTGACAGTTTGGCGTCGCCATAAGCGAAGGTGGTGTAGCTCAGGCCATAGCCGAATGCATAGAGAGGCTTGCCGGTGAAATAGCGGTAAGTGCGGTTGTCCATGCTGTAATCCCTGAAGTCGGGAAGCTGGCTAGTTGAAGCGTAGAACGTTACAGGGAGACGTCCTGCCGGGTTGTAGTCTCCGAAGAGGATGTCGGCCACTGCGATACCTGCAGCCTGTCCGCCATACCATGCCTGGAGAAGAGCGTTGTACTGGTTCTCCACTGCGCCGAAACCGATGGCGCTGCCGGTGCAGTTCACGAACACTACGGGTTTGCCGGTAGAATGGACTGCCTCGAGGAGCTTGAGCTGAGGCTCGGGAAGCTCGATCTTGGTGCGGTCGCCGCCTGAGAATCCGTCATAAGTCACCATCATTTCCTCGCCTTCGAGCTGGGCTGAAAGACCGCCGACCATGATGATTACGTCAGCAGAAGCAACCTTGGCTGCGATTTCGTTGTAATCAGGAAGCTTGCGCTGGCTGATGTTGAATGCGAAGTATGCAGTTCCGGTCTCGCCCTTTGCATAGTCGATTACAATTGTGTAGGTACGGCCCTTTACAACGGGGAATGAGGTCTGCGGAACCATGCCGCGGCCGAAGCGCATAGTAGTAGGCTGTTTCTGCTCGGCGATGGTCTTGCCGTTTACGGTGAATCTCCAGATGTCGTTGCCGCGGATGCTGTAATTCATCTCGCCGGTGAAGTCAGCAACGAAAGTTCCGGTGTAGCGGGCTGAGAAATTGGTCATTTCTACGCCAGGAGCGAAGCGGTAGTCGCCGGAAGTGCGGAGGTTGATGCTAGTGTAGTCAGCGGTAGCTACGGGGAGGCCTGACATGTTGATGTTGTTGAAGTACTCGCCGTGGAGTCCCTTGCCGCCGTTGATGTCAACCATGTGGTCGAGAGTCATATAAGGATCTGCAAGCTCGCAACCCTTTTCATAGATGATGTTGGCACCCGGAACGGCCTTCTTGAGGGCGTTGAGGATTGAAAGTGTGTTCTCAGGGATGGGAGTACCGTTGTAGTTACCGTTCTGCATGCTTGCATTGTCGGCGTTGGGGCCTACTACAGCGATGGTCTTGGTGCTCTTTGACAGAGGGAGGATGCCGTCGTTCTTAAGAAGTACCATAGCCTCGCGGGCTGCCCTCTGTGCCATTGCAGTATGCTCGGGGCTGCTCATGGTCTCGGCGCCGAGATTTGCCCAGGGATCCATTGACTCAGGATCGTGGAGGCCGAGTTCGAAGCGGCTGGTGAAGATGCGGCGGAGGCTGACGTCAAGGTCGCTCTCCTTGATGAGACCGTCGGCAAGAGCGGTCTTGAGTGACTTGTAGCTGGTACCGCACTCGATGTCAGTGCCTGAAAGAACGCCGTCTACACTGGCGGTGGCAGCGTCGGGATGAGTCTCGTGCTGGCCCTTGGTGTAGAAGTTGTTGATGGCGCCGCAGTCAGAAACGACGAGGTGCTTGTATTGCCATTTGTTGCGGAGGATGTCGACCAGAAGCCTGTCGTTGCCGCAGCAAGGCTCGCCTTCATAACGGTTGTAGGCGCACATCACTTCCTGCACGTCAGCTTCGGTAACGAGCTCCTTGAATGCAGGAAGGTAGGTCTCCCAGAGGTCGCGCATTGAAACGGATACGTCATCTCTGTGACGGCCTGACTCAGGACCGCTGTGCACTGCGTAGTGCTTGGCGCAAGAGTGGGTCTTGAGATATTTCTTGTCGTTGCCTTGCATGCCCCTTACGGTAGCGCTACCCATAGTACCTGTCAAATAAGGGTCTTCGCCGTAAGTCTCCTGGCCGCGGCCCCAGCGGGGATCGCGGAAGATGTTGATGTTCGGGCACCAGAATGAAAGGCCCTGGTTCCAGATACCGCCGGTAGCTTCGGTCTTGTCCATCTGGTTGTGGTTGGTGATATTCCAGTGAGCGCGGGCCTCGTCTGAAACCATAGTGTAGATTTCATACTGCATGTCCTGGTCGAAGGTTGCAGCCAGACCGATAGCCTGAGGGAAAACTGTAGCACCGTTAGTGCAGATGCCGTGGCAGGCCTCGCTCCACCAGTTGTAGGCGGGGATGCCGAGGCGCTCCACTGAAATGGATCCGTTCATCATCAGGCCGATCTTCTCGTCGGGAGTAAGCAGAGAGACGATGTTGTCAACCCTCTTTTCTGTGCTCAGATTCGGATTCTGGAACGGATACTCATAGTCGCCTGAAGCATTGTTCTTGCAGGATGTCAATGCCAGCATTGACACTGCAGCGAAGGCAAGGATAAGTTTTTTCATGAGTATAAGTTTAAGTTATTTGGTATTGGTTCTGATGGTTATTTCCTTCTGCGGTCTCAAAGGGTCGTTGGTTATCAAGAAAACGCTGCCGTCTGAAATCGAAGCAGACTTTGGCGCCGTAATCCTGATGTCAAACACCGCGCTTGCCCCCGGAGCTACAGTAACGCCGGCTTTCAGAGTAGTGACTATATCGCCAGAAGGTTTCACGTGTCTTATTACAAGGGGCTTGCGACCGTCGTTGAAGACAGTGACCTGTTTCTTGACAGTTTTGCCCTTGCGGATATCGTTCAGGGTGAAGTACGAAGGAGTTATCCGCATAGACGGAGCATCCTTGTCATTGCGGTCCAGGTCGTCTACCATAATTGCGCTCAGGCGGATCGGATGTTCCGCCTTGACACCGTCGACATACAAGGTTATTGTATCATCGCTGACACCGTAGTTTGAAGCAGAAACAGGAATGTCGTAAGTCACCGTCATGCCGTCGGCTGTTCCCGCTTTCAAAGAGTAAGGACACTTTACTTTGAGGTGCGGATTGCTGCTTTCGGCCGTCAGGAGCACAGTCTTGTCTCCGCCGTTGTACAGAGTGATGCTCTGGCTCTGGCTGCGGCCCTGCGCGGCATAGCCGAAACGATAGGCCACATCGCGGGAGCGTATGCCACCCCCTACTATGCTGGGATACATCTTTTCCGGTCCTACCGGAGTGGGCTCCACGTCGGCAGTGACTGTCAGCCGGTCTTCGCTGGTCCTTGTGATAACGGTAACGTCGCGGTACACCTTACCAGACATGTTCGCAGGATTGAAGCGCACCACAAGCTCGCACATCTGCCCGGGCTCGACAGGCTTGGTAGGGTAATCCACGGTGGTGCAGCCACAGCTTGTGGCCACCATGTCGATCTGTACCGGCCTGCCGGAGCGGTTGATGAACCAGAAGCTGCCGCTCACCAGGCCGTCAGCTTCCTTGATCTTGCCCAAGTCAAGGCTCCTTTCCTGAAACGCAAAAGGACTTTCTCCTTCCGCTCTCACGTCCGGAGAATGGAACAGAAGGACGGCTAACAGAAACGGGAAAATCCTTAAGCGGCGCATATATCTTTATGATTCGGTTGCTGCTTCGATCTTTTTAAGCATTGCGAACATGATGACACCGGCAATCACGCAAAGGGCCATCAGGATGCCCCAGTTAGCCCAGAGCGGAACTTTGTCCCAAAGCAGTCCGGGGATAGAACTCAGGTAGTTGCCGATAGCAGTGGCAGCGAACCACAGACCCATCATCAAACCCTTGAATTTCGGAGGAGCCACCTTGGTAACGAATGAAATACCCATAGGACTGAGCAGCAGCTCGGCAAAGGTCAGAACGAGATAGGTTGAAATCAGGTAAGCAGGCACAACCGGGTCGGGAGAAACAGTGCCGGCCAACTCTGCAGGAGAGGCCTGTCCTCTTGAGGCCAGCATCATGATGACATAACCGACAGCGGCCACGAACATACCTAGGCCGATTTTCTTGGGAGCAGAAGGCTCCATACCTTTAGGATATTTTTCGCTCTTCTTTGAAGCGAGGGCGCTGAAGATTGCCATCGACACCGGTGTGAGGGCTACCACGTAGAACGGGTTGAACTGCTGGAAGAGCTGAGGCTGGATTTCGATGGGGTTGGGAATGCCTCTGAAAATCGCATAAGCGGCGCACCAGAGGAATGCCGTCACGAAGCCGCAGATGAACTTGCCCTTGCGGGTCTCAGACTGGAAGATTCCGAAGAGGGTATAGACAGATGCGGCGATCAGAGCGAGGATCCAGATATTGAAGCCCATCCTGATCCAGCCGCTGGCGTAGTCCTGAGTATAGTCGCGGGCAAACCATGTGAGGGACTGGCCGTTCTGGTGGAACGCCATCCAGAAGAAGATAACTACTGCGAACACGAGGCAGAGGGCTACGATGCGGTCCTTAGTCTGCTTCGGGGTGAGTTCGACAACATCAGTATTGCCTTTGGCAGCAGCCTGCTTGGCATTGACGTCAGCATGCTTGTGCCAGTTGCGGGTGAATACATATATCAGCATTGACACGATCAGCGATACGCAGGCTATTGCAAAGCCCATGTTGTATGAAGAAGCTAGGTGCTCGATGTAGTATGAGCTGAACTGGTCGAGAGGCATAGAAGCCGGGCTGCCAGGCATCAGCGAAGCCAGGTCCTGCAGCTTGGCGGTGTTCTCGGGCGTGATGGTGCCGTTGAGGAACTGGTGCGCCAGAGCGGGGATGTCGGCCTTGTAGATGAGGCCGGCCTTGCCGAGGAACTTATTGGTAATGGCAGTGGCTGCCGCGGGAGCGAACATGGCGCCGATGTTGATGGCCATGTAGAACAGGCTGAATGCGGAGTCGCGCTTTGCAGAATATTTCGGGTCGTCGTAGAGGTTTCCCACCAGCACCTGGAGGTTACCTTTGAACAGGCCGGTACCGATTGCGATGCAGAGCAGGGCGCCGAGCATCAGCACCACGCCGAGGGTGTTCGCCGCGGTGGGGATGGACAGTGCCACATAGCCCAGGAACATTACGCAGATACCCGTCACGACGCATTTGCCGTAGCCGATCTTGTCGGCCAGGATACCGCCCACGACAGGGAAGAAATAAACTGCAGCCAGGAAAATTGCATAAGTTGTGCTGGCCAGTGAGCCGCCCCATCCGAATTTCGCCTGGAGGAACAGCATGAATATGGCAAGCATGGTGTAATAACCGAATCTTTCGCCTGTATTGGCAAGAGCCAGTGCATACAAGCCTTTAGGATGTCCTTTGAACATAATAGATTTAAGTTTTGCTTACTGAGATAACAAATTTAACAATTTTGAAATAAGTATTAAATTTGAATGAATTAAAATCCCTCCGGAATGAAGTTTTTACGCACTCTGGCAGTCTATGCGCTCCTCGTTCCGACAGTTCTTCTGTCGCTGCTGCCGCTGTGCGTCCACCATGTCCTTGCCCGCTTCGTAGCGTGGCTGCTCGGGCCGGTGCTGAAATACAGGCTGCCGGTAGTCCGCACCAACCTGTCCAAGGCCTTCCCGGACCTCCCGGAAAGCGAGAGGGAAAGCCTCGCGAAGGGATATTATCTGCATATAGCCGACATAATCTGCGAGACGGTGTGGAGCCTTACCCGCAGCTATGCACATATAAAGAAAAAAGGTGTATGCAGCGTGGAGAATGGAAGCGTGCTCAACGACATGTTCATCCGCCACGGCAGCGTGGTGGTGCTGCTCGGGCATACCGGCAACTGGGAGCTGCTGCCCGGCCTTCCCGTCTACAGCGACGAGGCTGAGTATGGATACGACAACGTGATGAGTGCCTACCACACCATGTCCAACCGTTTCAGCGAAGAGCTCTTCCTGCGCCTGCGCAGCTTCCACCAGTTCAAACAGAAGAATCTGGTGCCCTCTTCAGGCTTCCTTCGCTACGCTCTGGAACACAAGGACGCCCCCAGGGTGTATTTCTTCATAGCAGACCAGTGCCCGGAAGGGAAAGGCAGCGTAGAGACGCAATTCCTAGGGTTGAAGACCGAATGGGTAGCCGGAGCAGAGGCTATAGCACGCAAGACAGGCATGCCTGTTGCATACATCGGCATCAACAAAAAAGCCCGCAGCAAATATGTGATAAGCTGTGAGGCAATCTGCGAAGACCCGGCCGCCACACAACCAGGCGATATTACGAGGTCTTTCGCCGCAAAGCTGGAACGTGATATAATGGCCGACAAGGGCAACTGGCTCTGGAGCCATAAGAGGTGGAAAAATCTTTCGATTTATGACAATAACAAACAATAACAATATGAAACAATTGACGAAAACCCTTTGTGTTTTGCTCTGCATGGTTGCAGGCATCCAGATGGCTAATGCCCAGATGTTGGAAGCCGGTCAGGAACAACCTGCCGGTGTGGTTATCTACTCTCTGCCCCAGACATCGGTGATGCTTACTGTCGTAGCCGAAAAAGAAAATTTCGTGGCCGGCCCTTATGCCCAGTATGCCCAGAAATATATGGGATCGGAGGCGCGTACTGTCGATCAGGTCACATATACCCTCAAGTCTATCGACCTTGCACCTTATCTTGAGGCTGACCCTAACACCAGAATTGCCCTGAATCTTTCCGGCAAGGGAACGGCAGCAGCCAATTTCCTTCAGCTCTGCTCACAGGGTCTCATAGTCACCTCTGACAGCTATACCGGCAAGCCGGAGTCATGGAGATTCCCGTCTATTGCCAACAACGACGTTTTTGCAGGCAAGGATGTGGAAGGCAATCTGACAAGCGCTACCACGACACTCTACAAGACGGTCAATACAGCTGAAGGTTTTCAGAGGGTAGCTGTATCCCAGAGCCAGGTAGTCGAGAAATCTCTCGAGAAGAAAGCTCAGGAAACAGCCAACACCATATTCGCTCTCCGCAAGAGCCGCATGCAGATTATTACCGGCGATACTGATGCTACTTACAGCGGTGAAGCCATGCAGGCTGCCATCTCAGAAATCACAAGGCTGGAACAGGAATACATGAGCCTGTTCTACGGCACCAGCACTACATCAATCCAGACCATGAACTTCGATGTGGTTCCCAATTCAAAAACAGCCAATCAGATGTATGTCGCATTCAGGATTTCCGAGTCAGAAGGATTGCTTCCTCCGAACGAAGTGGCAGGACGTCCTATCGTGCTCGTACTGAATTACGACAAGCCCGCCGAAGTTACTACCGGCGGAGTGGCTTCCGGTGCCAAAGCTGTTGCTGCCGGCACAGTATATTACAGAGTGCCTGTAGTTGCCACCGCCAGAATAATGGACGGCAGCCAGACCTTGCTGCAGACACGCATTCCGATCTACCAGTTCGGCCAGACAGTTTCATTCCCCTTGAATTCAGTTCTAAAATAATATTATGGATATAAGTCATCTTAACCCCGAAAGAGTGTGGAAGAACTTCTATGCTCTGACACGCATCCCCAGACCTTCAAAGCACGAAGAGAAGGTTTCTGCATTCCTTGAGAAATTCGGCAAGGATCTCGGCCTGGAGACCATCAAGGACCCTATGGGCAACATCATTATCCGCAAACCCGCCACCAAGGGTATGGAAAACCGCAAGGGTATCATACTCCAAGGACATATGGATATGGTGCCTCAGAAGAACAACGACGTAAAACACGATTTTCTTAAAGACCCGATTACGCCCCGCATAGTCGAGAAGGACGGCCAGCAGTGGGTTTATGCCACCGGCACCACCCTTGGAGCTGACAACGGCCTGGGCGTTGCGACGGCCATGGCTATACTGGAGGCGAAAGACCTGCAGCACGGTCCTATCGAGGCTCTGTTCACTGTCGACGAGGAAACCGGTATGACCGGCGCGTTCAAACTTGCCCCGGGCCTGCTGAAAGGAGATATCCTCATCAATATGGACTCCGAGACCGAAGGTGAGCTGTACGTCGGCTGCGCCGGCGGAGTAGATGTCACTGCGACCCGCAAATACAAAGAAGAGCCCATACCTGCCGGCTTCGTGGCATACGAAATTACTGTGAAAGGCCTTCGCGGAGGCCATTCCGGCATGGAAATCAACGAAGGCCGCGGCAACGCCAACAAAGTGATGGCAAGAATCCTGCTGCCGTTGATGAGAGATCATAAAGCAAAACTGTCATGCATCGAGGGCGGCAACCTGCGCAATGCTATTCCGCGCGAGTGCGTGGCAACGATTGCCCTTCCCCAGTCAGAAGCCGCCGCTGTTGAAGCTACTGTAGCACGCGTGCTTGCCGAGGTGAAGAATGAGTTTGGCAAGATAGATCCTGCTGTGGAAATCTTCGCCAAGAAGGCTAAAGTTAAAACCGTCATCGCCGGAAATGTCGCCCTGAAGATGATAATGGCCATTTCCGCCTGCGCCAACGAAGTGTCCAGGATGAGCCTCGACATGCCTGGCATGGTCGAGACCTCCGGCAACCTCGCCATAGTGAAGACAGTCAATGGAGTATTCACCGTCAGCAGCCTGCTGCGCAGCTCAATCGACAGTTCCAAGATGGATATGGCAGAGCAGATGCGCAACGCCTTCGAGCTGGCCGGCGCAAAGGTGAAATTCGAAGGAGCTTATTCAGGCTGGAAGCCCAATATGGATTCTGCAATCCTCGCCGAGATGAAGAAAGTCTACAAGAGACTCTACGGCAAGGAGCCTGAAGTCATGGCCATCCACGCCGGACTGGAATGCGGCATCCTCGGAGCCAAGTATCCTAACTGGGACATGGTTTCATGCGGCCCGACTCTCTGCTCGCCCCATTCTCCGGACGAAAGAGTATTCGTGCCCAGCGTCGCCAAGTTCTGGGACTTCATCGTAGCCGTCCTCAAGGACGCCC
>JAFZKU010000172.1 GCA_017551785.1 Bacteroidales bacterium
CTTGTCTGTATTGCCAGTGATAACAGCATGCATAGCGTAGTTGAAGTATGTTGCAATCGGTTTTCCGTCAAGACCCTCGAAGTAGATAACAGCCACAGTCTTGTCAGACTTGCCGTCATAGTCCGGTCCTTCCCACCAGGTTCCGCGCTCCGGATCGAAGAGGTCGCGTTTGACGTTGAGGTAGCAGACACCTTCGCCGTAGCCCACTTTGGCGGGTACCATGTTGGCGACAGCCTGTTTGACGGCGCCCCATACCCGGCTGGTCAGTTCGTCACCGCGAACGGCGCTGCCCGAATGAGTATGGGTTCCGTTGTAGATTATGTTGCCTTCCGGAATTCCGAGCTCCGCTGCAGCGTGCTCATCGACATACTGAGCCACCTGGGCGTTGGCATTGCCGGCGTCGAAGGTTACGAACGCTGCCTTCGTCGTCCCGTTTCCGAAAGCGATTACACGCACGTAGCAATGGTCCAGGATGCCCTGGGAGGTCGCAGGCAGATCCTTGAGTTCCGGCGTGATGTCGACCTTGGCGGCACCGGCGTACAACTGTCCGCGGGGGTTGGCCTGCACGGGCGCAGCAGCTGCGGGAGCTGCAGGGCCCCTCATGCCGCCGCCCTGGAACATGGCTTTCACACGTTCTACCATATCCTCGAAGGTCATCGGCTGGCCGCTTGCACGACGCTGTTCGTCAGATTTCAGCTTGCGGGCCTCAGCCTCGTCGGCCGGGAGGGTATAGAAATCGGTCTTCACTTTCAAGACCTTCTTGATGGCAGCGGTAAGTATGCGCTCCATGTCGTCGTAGAGATTGACTGCCGGGTGGATGCCGTCATAAGTTCCGCTGGCCGGAAGGCCAAGCTCCGAATCGGCGAGCGGAGTGTGGTAATCTACGTATGTGATATTCTTCTCGCTGTCGGCGTAGGCCTTCAGTTTGCGGTTCATCTCCACGATGCGGCTTCCGGCATCCTGCTCGGGGATGGCCATATAGTGCGCGCAGGGAGTGATAGAGCAGAGGAGGACCTTGATGCCAGCATCTTTGGCCAGTTCGCACATGGCCTTTATATTATCCAGAATGGTCTGGTCGGGATAGTACGCCTGGCCCATCATATTCTGACAAATGTCGTTTGTTCCAGCCATGATTGCGACAGCCTTCGGGTGAAGGTTGATGACATCCTGCTTGAAGCGCACCAGCATCTGGCTCGCCGTCTGGCCAGCGATGCCGCGGCCGGCGAAATTGTTTTTAGTAAAGAAGTCGGGATCGTCATTGTACCAGTAGTCCGTGATGGAATCGCCCATCAGCACAACAAGCGGCGCTTGTGTCAACTCGGCATTCGCCTTTTCATAGCGTTTGAAATTTCCCCAGTCAGAGGGGCCGGTCTGGCGCGGTCCCTGTGCGAATGAAAACACAGGAAGCGCTGCAAGCAGAAGCAAAATAAACAGTCTTTTCATATTTAGATGGTCTTGATTAATCGGTCGTCTCCTACAAATTTAACAATAATGTGACACAGGTTGAGCTGTACCAGTCAGAAATAACCTATCAAATGCTTTTAGGAGGGCAGGTCGGCATCTGGCTCTACGTTATGCACACCGACTGTCGCCGCAACGGCAATAGTTCCGCGGTATGGGAGTTTGAGCTTGAAGTCTCATACCGTGGAGCGTTTTTCCAGGGAAACAGCGCATTTTGTATCCGCGGTATGGGCGCTATGGCCTGAAGTCTCATACCGCGGAAGGAATAAACATCGCTTGAGCTGTGATTCTGTGATGAACTTATTGCCAAAAATACTTCTTGAGTTATTCTGCCACCTTGCCTGTCTGCATTCATTCCAAAGAGATTCGAACAGCGCGGCTCGTTTTGATTCTGGAAGCATGTAGATTGATGCCGGTGTCTTGTCCTTATACAATTTGGGGACAAGTTTGTTATCTATCAAGGAGCAAAGTTCCAGATCGGTCATGTTCCTTCTGTCAACCTTACCGTATTCAAAGTTCTTAGCTTCTTTGATGGTAAAGTCCGGAACTCCGGCCTCAATAGTTTCCATAGTTACAGGTGGCAGCCCATTCTCTTCCTGCTGTTCCTGCAAATCTCTTTCGTCTTGGATTCTGTTCATCTGGAGCAGGAATCTTTTCACGGATATATAGTTCTGCTCAACCCAGGCAACATCCAGTACATCATTTCTGAGCAGCAGTCCGTCTGATGACATTCTGTATGGAGCCGGAAGCTTTATGTTCGAAGGTAAATACCTGTGTTTATATATATCCGGCAACAGGGGTGGAATCCAAGTCTTTCCAAGGTCTTCGCGAAAAAACGAATTGGCCGAGCAATGCTCGTAACCGAATGGAGAGGCAGCAAGTCCATGGTGAAGTCCCTGCCGTAGCACATAATTGAGAGCGGCTTGTATATGATATGAGCCTTCCACTTCTAGTTTGAAGTAATTATGCTCTCCAAGTCTGCCGGAACGGGAGTACTTGGTATTGAAATATCTTGTGTATGCGTACCTGCACCGGTACATCAGTTCTTTCAATGAGGCAGTCTGGACGAGGAAATGGTAATGGGTAGTTAGAAAACCTTCGGCGAAAAGTCTCGACTCTGTGCAAATCGCTGCCGTAGCAAGACAATTGAATCCCATGTTCAAGTCAGCCACGCTGCGGAACATCACCTCTTTGTGTGAAGAGAGGCACACATGATATATCCTGGTCTTTTCCATATTCCAGCGGCAATATAGGAAAAGCCTCCATCAAACTATGTAACATAACGATAAAACTTGTAAGCTTTTCTAAATCTGAATTTTCATGTGTTCAGAGACAAAATGCGTAATTGAAAACACTTTGATCTAAAAGGAAGTGAAAGGAAGTGTAATACGGCCTGGCAAAGTGGGGCACAATGTTGCCTTGCGCCATTCTGCCGATGTTTATTTTCCACGGTATGAGAGTTATGGGTAGAAGTCCCATACCGTGGAGCGTATTTCAGGGGAAATAGCGCATTTTGGCTCCACGGTATGGGAGTTTGAGCATGAAGTCTCATACCGTGGCTCAATTGTATACATCGCTTAGCTGCTCAAACACTGCCGGAATGATTGCCCAGCCATTGTTGGACAGCCCGATTCTTACCATAATCAAGTTTTTATGGGGATTGACGTAGAGCACCTGTGAACAGATACCTATGGCGTAAAAACCTGGATATTGACCCGTAGGCTGGTTTTCAAATCTCACGTCATACCAGCTGTAATGATAACGTGACTTGGGATCATAATCAGTAGTCAGATGGATCCAATCCTCGCTTACTATTCGCTTGCCTTCCCACATTCCGTTGTTCAGATACAGGCGGCCGATCTTCGCCAGGTCCTTCAAGGTGCATGTGATGCCGCCGAAGGCGTGGGCCACATCATGCCTGCGACTATCAACATTGATCAGCGCCACCGACTCCATCTGCAACGGTTTCCAGACCTTCTCGCTCAGGTAATCGGCATAACGCCTGCCTGTGGCACGCTCAATAATCACGCCCAGGATAGCCGTTGTCATACTCTCATAGTGGAATTTGGTTCCCGGCTCACAGCGAAACTTCAAGCCACGGATCTGCTTCATCAGATTGTGCCCGTAATTCAATTTTGCTATGGCGTTCACCGTTTTCAATTCTTTGATATTGAACTCATATTCGTCATCAAAGTCCAATCCGCTCTTCATATTCAACAAATAGCGGATGGTGAGCTTATCCCATCCGGGATCTTTTCCTTTCAGCTCCGGCAGATACCTGGTAACAGGATCATCAATGCTTTGGATATAGCCTTCATCTATCGCGATGCCGCAAAGAAGCGACGTGATGGATTTTGAAACTGAGAAAACGGTGGCCAACCGGTCAGCCGAAAAGTCTCCCCAGTATTTCTCATATACAATACTGTCGTCATGGATAATCATCACCCCCTGTGTTTGGCTTTTGTAGTTCATTGCCTCGACAAAAGTCATGTTGACACACTGTGGCGGCTGATTATAAAAATGCAGGGTGTCAATCCAGTCTGCCCTCGATTCGGCTTCCTGAAACATGAATGACTGCTCACCGTTGGCTATCGTATCATGTACGTGATGCTCGAAGCTGAAAATATCCGGACCTTCCAATCCATCAGTGCATAATCCTCTCATCATTGCGCACGAAGACAGAACAATCCCAAATACAACCAGTAATATGGTGCTGATTACGCGGTTGAATGTCATAAGTGTCAAATTATAAGCTGGACTTCTTCGGCGCAGCCCAGAAAGTGTCGGCATCCGTTGTATTCACGCTGGATTCCTTTTCGAGGAAGGCATCGAAGCCCTTGGGGCCGAGGTTAATTTGACGGCATACCTCTCGTTCTCTGTTATCCGGGTCTTCCTGGTAGTAAGAAAGTATCTCAGCGCACCTGAACCAGTAGGTGTTCTTGGCCATGTATGAATAATGCTCGTTAACCTTCGTGGTGGCCTTCTTGAATCTCGGATGATACTGCATCTGATCTCCTGCAATATAATGCTCCCTTATCTCCCTGAGTGAAAGCGGAGTGCCGTCCAGGTCTGAAGCATAGTTCCCGTCCATGTCGGAGTCTATCATCGCCCATTTGCCCAGCTCCGGCAGCCACACTTCATTCATTACGTGGCAGTCATTGTCGTTCTCGTCTTCCGGCAGACAGGTTACAAACCGTGCATCCAGGCCGGCCGCCAGCATAAGTTCAAAGGTGAGTATGCTGTGCAGGCGGCAGTTGAATGCCGGAGCGACATTCTTGGTGTATTCCCACAAATCGATGGCGTTGCGGTGCTCCGGTTCTATTTCCTGATTGTCGTGCGGGATATTAGTTGCCACGAACTTGCCAATGGCGAGCGCCTTTGTCCAGGTGTCCGCATCGGCGTCGTACAGCGTTTCCAGCTGGAAATAGTCCCGGATTTCCTTCGCTCGGACGGGGTCCTGGATAATCTGCATCTCAAAAGCGGCCGTATCCTTCTCAAAAGGCCCGGACTCCCGCAGCAACTCCACGAATTCACTATACCGCGATTTGACCGACGGATACATAGAGAGGTAACTATTTCCAGAAATAACGGGAAAGAAGCGTAATGTGCATAGAATTCCAATCACAGCGAAGAAACCCCAGATAACCTTCAGAACTATTTTCATACACTCCTAATATGTCTATAACGCTTTAATGAGCGCAATATACGCATATTCTATAATAACCTAATAACTTATCACGCTGATCTCCATCTCTGCATCGGGAAGGCCGTCGGCAGAAGCTACAACATGGATAGTGCCGGCAGAGCGGCCGGCCTGGACGACAGCCTGGGCGCGGCCCATGAAAGTCGGCTTGTCGGCACGAAGCTGAGCTCCGCCGTCAGCAGTGTCGCCATTGTCCATGCAGACGAAACGGCCGGCGCCGGTCACTTTGATGCGTACCTTGCGGTCGGAATCCGGCACTACTGTGCCGTTCTCATCGACCATTTCTATCTCGATGTATGACAGATCCTGCCCGTCGGCAGCCAGGACAGTGCGGTCCGCGGCCAGACGCAGGGCCGCAGGAGCTCCGGTGGAGTGCAGCTCGTCGCCGGCCACCTCCTTGCCGCCGTTGAAAGCCTTGACGCTGATGGTTCCCGCCTTATAAGGGATTCGCCATTTGAGGGTATTGTTGGTGAAATCCGCAAGACGGCGCACGCCCATCGAAGTGCCGTTCACGAAAAGCTCAGCCTCCTCGCAGTTTGTGAACACATTCACCTGCACCATCTGGGTATTGTCGTATTGCGGGAAGTTCCAGTGGCAAGCCAGGAAAGGCCAGGTCCACATGTCCTTGCCGCGGTCCAGCGGCAGAGAAGGATCCTCGATGGCAATCTTGGCGATAGGCTCGTCCTTCCATACGGCCCGGAAGAAAGCAGCCTGCGGCTTCTCATGCATGCAGACATCGTAGATGCCGGTCGGCCAGCCCTTGCTCGGCCAGCCCGAAGACTCGCCCCAGTAGTCGATGGCAGCCCACATGAAATAGCCGAAGATGAAATCTCGAGAAGCGTAATCATACCAGGGATTGCGTTCGATGTATTCGCGCATGATCTTCTCGCCCGGAGAATAATACGGGAAAACCTCGGAACCATAGATTATGCGGTCCGGATATTTTTCGTGGTCACTGTCGTAGAAAGGCTCCTGATAGTTGTAGCCCACCACCTCGACGGCAGAATTGAAGCCGTTCTTGTCGAAGGTGCGGTTGTAGTCCGGCATCGTAGTCACAGCCACCTTGCGGGTAGGGTCCAGCCGCTCGCATTCGGCACGAAGTGCAGCCAGACGGGTCGTGCCCTCACCGGACATGTCAAACTGCTCGCGGGTCTCGTTGCCGACGCTCCATAGCACTATGCTCGGATGGTTACGGTCGCGCAGCACCATCGAAGTCAGGTCTGCCTTCCACCACTCGTCATACCACTGGGCGTAATAGCCGCTCTTCCATTTGTCGAAAGACTCGTCGATCACCAGCATGCCGATGCGGTCACACCAGTCAAGGAACTCGCGTGCAGGAGGATTGTGGCTGCAGCGGATGGCATTGAAGCCGGTCTCCTTCATGAGGCGGATGCGGCGCTCCTGCGCACGGTCCGGGATGGCGGCGCCCAGCGAGCCGGCGTCCTGATGCACGTCGCCTCCCTTCATCTTGACGCTGCGGCCGTTGAGGAAGAACCCCTTGTCTGCATCGAAGCGGATGTCGCGGATGCCGAACGTGGTCTCATAATTGTCGACCGTACGGCCTCCGCGGCGGACAGTAGTGACGACAGAATAGAGATGCGGAGTGTCCAGATCCCAGAGCATCGGCGCCTCTACAGTGAAATCCTGGGCCACGACCTCCTTGCCGGCGGCAGGGAGAGTGGCCGATGTGGTCTTGCGTGCAACGACGCGGCCGTCAGGCCCCTTCAATTCGCTGACCAGAGAGATGGAAGCCTGCTTTGCGGTCTCGTTCTCCAGTGAAGTTTCGATGTGAACCGAAGCCTTCTGTGCGCTCACCGAAGGTGTGGTGACGTAGGTGCCCCAGAGAGCGACGTGGACAGGGTCGGTGACGTTCAGCCACACGTGGCGGTAGATGCCGCTGCCGGAATACCATCGGGATGTCGGGCAGTCGCTGTGGTCGACCTTCACGGCCACCACATTGTCCCGGCCTGGCTCCAGGAGGTCCGTGATGTCCAGGGCGAAGGCAGTGTAGCCGTAAGGATGGAAGCCTGCCTGCTTCCCGTTCACATATATAGTCGCGCGGTGATATACTCCATCGAATTCAAGGCTGACGCGGCGGCCTTTCCATGCGGCAGGCACTGCGAAAGTCTTGCGGTACCAGCCGATGCCGCCTTGCATGAAACCCATCGAGCCTTGACCACCCTGCTCCGGAGAGAGGTAGGGGAGAGTCATGCTCCAGTCGTGCGGCAGCTGGACGCCGGTCCAAGCGCTGTCGTCAAAATCTCTTGCCTGCGCTCCGTCTGTGGCTGCAAGGGAGAATTTCCAGTCGAAATCGAAAGTAGTGTGCACACGCTCGGCTGCGAATGCCGTTCCGGCTGTCAGCACGGCTGCTAATGCAATGATCAGGCGTTTGAATGAGTACATATAGTTGGATATTTATTTGAGTCCGAAATAATCAATCAGGAATTTCTCAGGGGCGTCGGCGGCGGTGCGGACATAGGTCTCCATGGCTTCGATGCGGGCCATGTTGCGCTCAACGCGGCTGGAATATTCGTCTTTGGGCAGCAGGAGGTTCTTTTCGTAGAGCCGCTCGTTTACTATATTGAGAATGGGAGATTTCACCTTGGGAATGTACTTGAGGATGCGCTTTGCGTCGAGCATCTTCAGCTTAGCCTCGACACTCAGGACAGAATAATGGCCGGCGGCGGCGATCTTCTCCTCGTCGATGGTGATGTATCCTCCGAAAAGGCCGGGATACATGCGCATTATTACATTCAGCAGAGTCTCGAGGTCGCTTGAGAGCTGCTGCGAATACAGCGCCTCGCGCTCCACAAGCATGTTGATGCGGGAAGCGATGTCAATCTCCTCGGTCAGAGACCAGTAACCGGACATCTCGATATACTTGATGGCATAGTAGGCGCTGGAGCTGAACAGCTTGTATTTGCGGCAGAAATCCTGAAGGTCGAACTTGCGGCTGCTCATGGCTCCCTCTTCGTAGGGGATGCCCAGGTAGCTGAAAACCTTCTGGTATATATCCTTGATATAGTCTAGCGGCGGGAAGGCGGCCTGTCCGGTCTTTTTCAGACGGGCCAGGTCGTTTTCGTTCCAGAGCAGCAGAGCGTAGGCCTGCTTGCCGTCGCGCCCGGCGCGGCCGGCTTCCTGGAAATAAGCTTCGGGAGACGCCGGCATCTCGTAGTGAGCCACGAAACGAACGTCGCCCTTGTCAATGCCCATTCCGAATGCATTGGTGGCGACTATTATCCTCTTGGCTCCAGATTTCCACTCCTGCTGGATGTCGGAACGCACACGGCCGTTCATGCCTGCATGGTAGGCTGCGGCGTCGATGCCCTGGCTGACAAGGAACTGGGCCACGTCCTCGGCGCTCTTGCGTTTGGCGACATAGACGATGCCGCTGCCGGGGACGCCATTGCAAAGTTTCAGCAGCTGTCCCAGTTTGTTCTCGGACTCCCTTATCACATATTTCAAATTAGGCCTCTCGAATCCAGATACCAGAAGATTGCTCTCGGCAAACCCCAGCTGCTTCATGATGTCGTCGGCAACGAAGCGGGTGGCAGTAGCTGTCAGCGCGATGACGGGCACGTCGGGCAGCAGTGCGCGGATGTCGCGGATCTTGAGGTAGTCGGGGCGGAAGTCGTAGCCCCACTGAGAGATGCAGTGGGCCTCGTCGACCACCAGATAGTTCACCTTCATCTTCGCTACCCTGACTTTGAATATCTCGGTCTGGAGCCTTTCCGGTGATACGTAGAGGAATTTGTAGCTGCCATAGATGGCATTGTCGAGAGCGATGTCTATGTCGCGGTAGCTCATGCCGGAATACACGGCCAGAGCCCGGATGCCGCGGGCACAGAGGTTCTCGACCTGATCTTTCATAAGAGATATGAGGGGGCTGACCACAATGCATAAGCCGTCCCTCATCATCGAAGGAACCTGGAAGCAGATCGATTTGCCACCGCCGGTGGGGAGGATGGCAAGGGTGTCCCGGCCCGCCAGTGCAGACGATATAATCTCTTTCTGCATAGGGCGGAACGAGTCGTATCCCCAGTATTTCTTCAGCGTTGCTTCCATAGTCTTGTAAAGTTACAAAAAAGAGGCTTGATTTTTGCATATTTCGGCGCTGCAATTAGAAAATTAAATATTACTTTTGCACGCAGAGTTACAAGGCTTTTTTCAAAAATTCTATATATAAAATCTATAAACAATCAACTAATATTATGGCAAAGATCGATTTCGCAAAGTACGGTATCAAGAACGCCGGTAAAGTAACTTACAATCCCTCATATGAGGCATTATTCAAAGATGAAATGGACCCGTCCCTGACTGGTTTCGACAAAGGTGTCCTCACCGAGCTCGGAGCTGTCAATGTAATGACCGGAGTCTACACCGGACGTTCTCCTAAAGACAAATACATCGTCACTACCCCTGAGGCAAAGAATACCGTATGGTGGACTTCTGATGAATATAAGAACGACAACCACCCTATGAGCGAAGAGGTTTGGGGCAAAGTAAAAGAATTGGCTCTCAAACAGCTTTCAGGCAAAGATCTTTATGTTGTGGATGCATTCTGCGGCGCCAACAAAGACACTCGCATGGCTGTCCGTTTCTTCATGGAAGTTGCATGGCAGGCACACTTCGTTCGCAACATGTTCATCAAACCCACTGCTGAAGAAGAAGCTTCTTTCGAGCCTGACTTCGTAGTTTACACTGCTTCAAAGGCAGAAGTTCCCAACTACAAGGAACTCGGTCTCAACTCATCTACCTGCGTTGCCTTCAACGTATCTTCACGCGAGCAGGTTATCCTCAACACCTGGTACGGCGGCGAGATGAAGAAAGGTATGTTCTCAATGATGAACTACTACCTCCCTCTGAAGGGCATCGCTGCAATGCACTGCTCAGCCAACACCGACATGAAGGGCGAGAACACCGCCATCTTCTTCGGCCTGTCAGGCACCGGCAAGACCACCCTCTCTACCGACCCGAAACGTCTCCTCATCGGTGACGACGAGCACGGCTGGGACGACAACGGCGTCTTCAACTTCGAAGGCGGCTGCTATGCCAAGGTTATCAACCTCGACAAAGAGTCTGAGCCCGATATCTACAACGCCATCAAACGTGACGCCCTCCTCGAGAACGTTACCGTTGACGCAGAAGGCAAGATCGATTTCAAGGACAAGAGCGTTACCGAGAATACCCGCGTAAGCTATCCTATCGAGCACATCAAGAATATCGTCAAGAACGTCCGTCCGATTTCATCAGGTCCTGCAGCCAAGAGTGTCATCTTCCTGTCAGCCGATGCATTCGGTGTTCTTCCTCCGGTTTCAATCCTGACTCCCGAGCAGACCAAGTACTACTTCCTGAGCGGTTTCACCGCTAAGCTGGCAGGTACTGAGCGCGGCATCACCGAGCCCACTCCGACCTTCTCAGCATGCTTCGGCCAGGCCTTCCTCGAGCTGCATCCTACCAAATACGGTGAGGAGCTCGTTAAGAGGATGGAACAGAGCGGTGCCAAGGCATACCTGGTTAACACAGGTTGGAACGGTACAGGCAAGCGTATCTCTATCCGCGACACCCGCGGCATCATCGATGCAATCCTGGGCGGCGCCATCCTGAACGCTCCTACCAAGAAGATCCCTTACTTCAACCTCGAAGTTCCGACTCAGCTCGACGGCGTTGCATGGGGTATCCTTGATCCTCGCGACACTTATCAGAACCGCGCCGAGTGGGAAGAGAAGGCCCGTGACCTCGCCGGTCGCTTCATCAAGAACTTCAAGAAGTATGAAGGCAATGAAGCTGGCAAGGCTCTCGTAGCTGCCGGTCCCCAGCTCTAATCTCCAGAGCTTGTGAAAAAAGAAAGCCGCCCTGAAGGACGGCTTTTCTTTTTGTGCTCCAATACTTAATCGTCTATCGAGAACGAGTAGAATGCTGTGGCTTTTTCGTAGGTGACGCCTTCTACTGTTTCTTCGGCCGCCGTGGCTGTAACGGTGTAGACAATCCATGCCGGAGATGAGTCAACTACAATCTCGCCGTCTTCCATTACGAATACATTGCCTGTATCGCCGGGATCCAATGTATATGTGACGGTGGTCTTTGCTCCCTGAACCTTAAATCCCGAGAACGTGACTCCGGTAGCTCCGATATTCTGGTTGGTCACGTCCTTGCCGCTATAATCAAAGAATTTCAGGGTCTGGGTTGCCTTCTCGGCGCCCAGTCCTTTCTGGCAAGAGGCCAGGGCGAACACTGCCATGGCTATGATCAGCGCATTTGTAATAACTCTCTTCATATCTTTTCAGCTTTATTATTCTTTCTTCTTGCTAAGATATGTAATTTCCCACGAAATTCCTATATCAGCGCCATGCCGTGGCGGCGGCACTCGGCGCGCATGTCGTCGGGCCAGATGCTGGCCTGGATCTCGCCGATGTGGCCCTTGCGGAGCATGAACATGCAGAGGCGGCTCTGGCCGATACCTCC
>JAFZKU010000173.1 GCA_017551785.1 Bacteroidales bacterium
AGGCTTCCTGTGGACAATATAAGGCGGTTATAGCGGTGAGGATCCACCTCATACCATTCCGAACTGAGAAGTTAAGCTCACTTGCGCCGATGATACTGCGATACCATGTGGGAAAGTAGGTAGCCGCCGTCTTCAAACGAAGCCCTGACAGGACAACCTGCCAGGGCTTTTTCGTTTGAAGACGCCTATTGTTTGAAGACGCCAATTGTTTGAAGACACCAAAAATTCATTTACCTTTAAGTATGAAAAAGTATTTGATATTTCTGGCGTTAGCCGCGGCGGGGATTATCGCATGCTCCGCAAACATTGCGAATTATACAATCAAGGGGAGCAATGCTCCGAAAGATGGCATTACCGTCTATCTGACTGATCAGCTCAGCAAGGTTGCTATTGACAGTGCTGTCGTTTCCGGAGGGTCCTTTACGATGAAAGGTAAAGCAGAGAAAGACGCCCTGCTGATGCTCACCGTTGCAGACGCGAAGTTCCCTCTTTTCAATGACGGCAAGCCCGTACAAGTTGACGTTGCAGAAGGCTCACTGTCAGGCTCTGAACTCAATACTAAATTGTCGGAATGCGACAGGCTCAACAATGAGGCCTATGCTGAGTACAACCTGATTATTGAGGAAATGGAATCCTTTCCGCCGGATGCGACGCAGGAGCAACAAGCCGAGATGATGGCGAAGTATTTCAAAGGCATCAAGAAATATGCAGACTTCTTTGTCGGCATGATTGAAGAGAACAATAACAGCCTGCTGCCCGTCGCCTTTATAGAACACCTTCCTTCTCTGGTATCAGCTGCGGATAACTGGAACAAAGCAGCCGGAGAGGATAAACTGGACGAGATCCTGGCTGCAAACCCCAAGATTGCAAATCATCCCTATGTACTGGACCTGAAACAGCGGATGGCGGCTACGGACGCCAGGCGGGAACAATATGCCCAGCGCCAGAAAGCAACTGTCGGGGAGAAGTATCTGGACCTTGAGCTATACGCCCCTGACGGTAAAACTCACAAGCTAAGCGAGTATGTGGGCCGGGGAAAATGGATCCTGGTCGATTTCTGGGCCTCCTGGTGCGGCCCTTGCAAGGCTCAGATCCCGGATTTGATTGATATTTACAAGAAGTATAATACCAAAGGCTTCGATATTGTCGGCTATTCTTTAGACAGTGATAAGGAAGCCTGGGTAAATGCTGTCAATGACTTGGAAATGCCCTGGGTCCAGCTTTCCGACAAGGACAAGAAAGCAAGCCAGGCTACGGACGTTTATTCAGTCAGCACCATACCCGACAACCTGCTGATCGATCCCAATGGCATAATCGTTGCCCGCAGACTCGAGTCCAAAGATCTGGAAGCCAAGCTGGCCGAAATCTTCAAGTAACATGAAACTGCAACGCTTACTCCCTGCTATCCTGTTGGCATACTCCGCAATCTCAGCGGCGGCCCAGGATTTCGTATACTTGTTCCCCAGCAAGGAGATAGCAGAAACCGGTGAAGACCTCTTCTTCAAAGCATATCTGATGGACAAGCAGACCATGGCGCTGTCAGGCAACAGTCAGACACTGTACCTTGAAATCAGAAGCGAGACCGACAGCCTTGTCTGGAGTGAGAAATATCCGCTTGTTGACGGAAGGGGCAACGGCCATATCTATATCGGCGAAGACTGGCCGCAAGGAGAATACTTCCTGGAGTGCTACGCCAAGTCTTCATTTACATCTGACACGACCGAAGCTCTCCGTCCGCGCCGCATAAGGGTGGTGGACCGTGTTAATCAGATGGAAACAATAACGCAGGCAGCCATAGCAAATGACACTCTGCTCAGACGCACTTCCCAGCACCGTCTTAGCTTGTTCCCGGAAGGCGGCGACCTGATTGACGGCGTTACATCTGTCGTAGCATTCAAGGCTACCTACGGAAACGGATATCCTGAAGAAGTATCTGGAGTGGTTCTGGAGGACGGAAAAGAGATCGCCGGCATTTATTGCATCCACGACGGAATGGGACGCTTCACAGTGACACCCAGCAAAGGGAAGACATATCAGGTTGTGCTCGAAGATGGAAGAATCTGCCCGTTCCCCGAAATCAGGAGTGGCGGCATGTCGCTCCGCCTGGTGCGGAACAATGATGCCGGAATCGACATCCAGATAACAGCCTCGGACAATGAGCCGCACGACTTCTCCATTCTTGCCAAGCTGCACGGCATACCTTGCAGCGGCGCAGAGGGAACGGTGAGGGGGCGGCAGACAGTCAGGCTGCCGAAAGAACTGTTCTCCTCGCAGGGTATCGTAGAACTGACACTTGCTGACGGAGAAGGCCGTCCAGTCGCCGAGCGGCTGGTTTATGTCAATCCGGAGCAGAAACTGAACGTTGCTGCTACGACCGACAAAGAACGTTACAAACTGCGCGATACTGGGAAGGTCCGTGTGCAGGTGACTGATGCCGAAGGCAATCCCGTCCGGGCAGAACTGGCCGTTAGCATCTTCGACAAGGCCTACCTCTATCAGCCCGGCCACGAGAACATCCTGTCCCACGCTTACCTGTCAGAGCAGATACGCGGGGACATCTTCAATCCGACCTATTACTTCGACGAGAAGAATGCCGACCGCCTGCAGGCCCTCGACCTGCTGCTGATGACGCAGGGCTGGCGGCGCTATGTATGGGACAACGAGCAATGAACACGCAGAGGACCATATTACTCTTTTTGACAGCCCTCGCTGCAATCCCGGCGATGGGGCAGGGGCGGCAAGTGCTGACTGACGGGATTGTCGGGCAGGACCGTGTCGAAAGATATATGTTCATCCAGGCCATTTCTCCTCTGGGAGACTCGTGTACGGTACTGACTGATTCCATCGGCCGGTTCGAAATCGAACCTGGACTTATGGACATAATGCCTGGCAATGTATACATCAAACCGGTAGCTACAAGACCCAAGGCAAAACTTACTATTGTCAATCCGTTTGACAGTATCGAAGTCTATCGTAAAGGCAGGGATCGGTATCTGTCTCAGAATCAAATCTTCGATACTGAGAAAGAGGAAGCGGTCTTCTATTTTGATCCGGATGTTATTGTCTTGACAGAAGCTACCGTCAAAGCCAGAGGAAATATTGTTGCAAGGGATAAAGTGACGGGATATCTCGACAGTCTGGCAATTCTGGCCAGTACGGAATGGGTCTGCGATCACGGCACAGAAAAATATCTGAATGACTGGCATGGCTATTCACATCATTCACATCCGCGCTGGCCTGCGAACGAAGTGGAGCACTTCAAGCCCAAACGTGGCGAGGTGTACAAGGTAATCAAGTACATTCCGTTGCCAGATGATCCTCAAGGGCGCTGGATAGTTGATATGAGCGACTTTCCTCACGAAGTTATATACCCGGGTCCCCAGTATACTGAGGAGGAATTGCTGGAGATTTACGGGATGTGGAAGGCGCAGGGCTACTACCCCAAGCGGGAGTTCTATGAGCCGGACGAGGTCGATCTGGCTTCGTCGGCGCCCGATTACAGGACCCTGCTGCAGTGGCAGCCCGCTGTCATTACCGATGAGAACGGCGTTGCCGAAATCCCCTTAGCCGCCTCCGACGTCAACACAGAGTTCATCGGCATCATCGAAGCCATAGACGGCACCGGCCTGCTCGGCGCCCAGACCTTCACTTTCCGCATCATCAAATACTAGAGTGTGCGCCTACCCGCTTTCCGTCGGCATTTCTTTCGATGGCGATGTAAGCCCATATTGTGCTGTAATTCATTAATAATTGCTACTTTTGTACGTTATTATGAATAATTGTCGGCGCTATTTATGATAGAGCTCAAAAACATATACAAAACATACCACACGGCATCCCCGGTGCAGGTTCTGAAGGGTATCAACCTGAAGGTGGAAGAGGGCGAACTTGTGAGCATCATGGGTGCTTCCGGATCTGGCAAGAGTACGCTCCTGAACATAATAGGAATCCTCGACAGCTATGATGAAGGCGAGTACCGCCTGGCAGGAAGGCTCATCAAAGACCTTTCTGAAGACGATGCATGCATGATGCGCAACGAACTCATCGGCTTCATCTTCCAGTCGTTCAACCTGATCGGCTTCAAGAATGCCATGGAAAACGTGGCGCTGCCGCTCTATTACCGTGGAGTCAAACGCGCAGAACGCAACGAGATGGCGATGCAGTACCTCGAGAAAGTAGGCCTGCAGGACCACTGGAACCACCTTCCCAACCAGATGTCCGGCGGTCAGTGCCAGCGAGTCGCCATCGCACGCGCCCTAATCTCGCAGCCCAAGATCATCCTTGCCGACGAACCCACCGGCGCCCTTGACTCCAAGACCACCCAGGAAGTGATGAACATCCTGCTGCAGCTCAACCGCGAGCAGGGCCAGACCATAGTCATCGTAACCCACGAACAAGATATTGCCAATCAGACCGACCGACGGATATTCATCAAGGACGGAGTAATTTACAAAGACGAAAAGTAACACGATGCGCGACCTCTTCTCAGAAATATTCTCATCCATGAGCCACAGCAAGACCAGGCTTCTGCTTACGGGTCTTTCCACGGCATGGGGAATATTCCTGCTGATAGTCCTGCTCGGCACCGGCAACGGCATCCTCAACGGCATCTCCAACGCATGGCTCAACGAAGATGACAATGTAGTCACCATCGAGCCTTCCACCACGATGCTGCCTTTCGAAGGCCTGCCCGTCGGCAGAAGCATCAACGTCACTCAGGAGGACGGCACATCGCTTCAGGAAGCATTCCCGGACAACGTGCTGGGCTTCGTTCCCGAGCTTGACCGCAACGTCACCGTCAGCTACCGAAACAAATACTCCGAGACCGACATAGCCGGCTTCTATCCGGGCTATGAGTCGATCCGCAACAATGTGCTGCTTGCCGGAAGGAATATAAACGACATAGACATATCGCAAAGACGCAAGGTCTGTCTCGTCTCTACAAACCTCTGCAAAAGGATTTTCCCCGCAGATGAACCCCAGGACATAGTCGGCCGCACAGTTGCTGTCAACGACGTAGCTTTCACCGTAGCAGGAGTCTACAGGCCGGCCAAGTCATACAACGTGTCCAGGACTCTGATCGCCCCGTTCACCACCGTGCAGTCGCTCTACTTCGACAATGACGACATCTCCAAGCTCTCCATAACCGTAGCCGGCCTCAATACTGAAGCAGAAAACCGCGACTTCGTGGAGAAGATGAGGGCCCACCTGGCCTCCTGCAAGCAGTTCTCCCCGCAGGACAAGAAGGCCCTGACTATCACCAACACCTACGACCTGGCCCTCTACATCAGCAACCTGTTCAAGACCATCAACCTCTTCCTCTGGATAGTAGGTCTCTCTACACTGGTTGCCGGCATAGTTGGAGTTTCCAATATCATGCTTATCACGGTCCGCGAGAGAACCCGTGAGCTTGCAGTCCGCAAGGCCATGGGCGCCCCGCGCCGCTCCATAATCACCCTGGTGCTCACCGAGTCAGTGATGGTCACCGTAATCTTCGGCTATATAGGAATGGTGCTGGGCATCGGAGTGATAAAGCTGGCCGACATGATAGTTTCCGCAGCATCCGACCCTGCAGCAACAGGAGTCGGCAGCAGCGTATTCCTCAATCCCAGCGTCGATCTGGGCGTAGTGCTCGGCGCAACCTTGATAATGATAATAGCAGGCCTGCTGGCCGGATACATGCCGGCAAAGAAGGCCGTAAGCATAAAACTTGTAGAAGCCCTGGCGGCTAATGACTAGAAGATGAAGTTAATGGACAGAGATATGTGGCAGGAAGTGCTTGTGACCATCAAAGGCCAGAAGGTGCGCAGCATACTCACCATGTTCGGCGTCTTCTGGGGCATCTTCATGCTCGTGGTGCTTATTGGCTGCGGCTTCGGCATGAAGAAAGGCCTCATCGGCAGCCTGATGAATCTGTCTTCGAACAGCATAGTCTACACTCCGACCACCACCTCCATGGCCTACAGCGGCTTCAATGCCGACCGCTCATGGTACATTCAGGAAAGAGACGTCAACGACATCCGCGAGAAGATGGGCCGCAGGCTGAGATATGTCACAACAGCCAACCTGGACGGCTTCCAGCAGATAGGCTCGAGGACCCGCAGCGGCTACTACCAGACTGCCGGAGTTACTCCGACATACTACATCGACATCCCCCAGAGGGTAATCTACGGCCGTTACCTTAATGATACCGACATAAAGGAGCACCGCAAGGTGTGCCTGGCCGGCGAAAGGGTGGTGGCAGAACTCTTCGACCATGACAACCCGGTAGGAGAGGACCTCACCGTAGACGGCAGCGTATACAAGATAGTAGGAGTGATCACCCACACCAACGAGAACATCTCCGTGGGCTTCTTCTCTCAGGACTGCGTGCTGCTGCCATTCACAACTGAGCAGGACGCATTCGACCACAAGGACCGCATCGGCATGATGTCTGTAGGTCTCTACGACAAATATGACATCGAGAGTGCCAATGATGAAATCTCCACCATTCTCAAACGAAACCACAACATACATCCCGACGACAATGCCGCCATGGAGATCATATCAATGGTGGACGCCGTATCCGTGTACGAAAGCACGATGAAGGGAGTTGAAATACTGATACTGATCGTAGGTCTCGGCACTCTGCTCGCCGGCCTTATCGGCATATCCAACATAATGCTCGTAACCATCAAGGAAAGGACCAAGGAAATCGGTATCCGCAGGGCACTTGGCGCAAGACCTCGCACAATTATTTTGCAGATTATGCTCGAAGCGCTTACTTTGACGGTTGTAGCAGGAGTTATCGGAATAATAGCAGGCACCTGGGTGCTGCTGCTTTTGAACAACGTGCTGGGTGGCGGCACTGATGCGCTGATATCAAGGCCCATGATCCCGCCGGCATACGCTTTCGGCTCGTTGCTCATACTGGTGTGCGGAGGATTGGCCTCGGGCTATGTGCCTGCCCGCAAGGCTCTTACGATCAAAGCAATAGAGGCACTTAGAGACGATAAATGATTATGAAGAAAGCATTGAAAATCGTATTGTGGGCGTTGGTTGCCGCATTTGTACTGCTGACATTCTTTTTCCTCTGGCGTCAGTCAAAGCCTGCAGCAGAGACTTATGAACTGCTGAAGCCAGTGGAGCGCACCATATACCAGAGCTCCATCGCCACCGGCCAGATCCAGCCCCGCCGCGAGGTCTATGTGAAGCCACGCATCACCGGCATCCTCACGCAGATAAACGTAAAGGTGGGCCAGGAAGTCGCAACAGGCGACGTAATTGCAAGAGTCAGCGTCATCCCCGACATGAGCTCTTACAATGAGGCACAGAGCGCAGTGGAGGCTTCCAATCTGCAGCTTCAGGAAGCTCAGAGGGAATACGACCGCAACAAGACCTTGTTTGAAGGTGACGTAATCTCCCGCGAAGAATTCGAGAAATCGTCCCATAATCTTTCTCTCGCCAAGGAAAATGCTGAAAAGGCCCAGTCTTCTCTCGACATCATCCTGTACGGAAGCTCGAAGCGCAGCGGCTCGGTGAACACCACCATAGTGAAGGCCACAATGAGCGGCAAGGTAATCGACCTCCCTCTCAAGCAGGGTGCCTCTGTGGTAAGCACCAGCCCTTACAGCGAAGGCACTACAATCGCTACCATTGCTGATGTTTCCGACATGATTTTCGACGGTAAGATAGACGAGACCGAAGTGGACAGGCTGACTGTCGGCACTCCGGCCAGAATAACAGTGGGATCCAGCCTTGACCGCCATATCACCGGCACTCTGGAAGAGATTTCTTCAATGGGAGTGAAGGAAAATGGAACCGTTATGTTCAGTCTCAAGGCCTCTGTCGACAGTGACGACGGCACCACCGAGCTCCGCGCCGGATACAGCGCCAATGCTGAATTCATAACCGCCCAGGCCGACAACGTGATATCCATTGAAGAAACAGCCATCGCCTTCGAAGACGGCGGCACATACGTATACAAGCTTGTCTCAGCTGATAAGAAAGACCAGAAATTTGAAAGGATACCGGTTGTTACCGGCCTGTCCGACGGCATATACATCGAGATCAAAGAAGGTGTAACCGAAGATATGGTGCTGAGAGGTAATAAAATGAACTGATAAAAGATGAAACGTTTTTTGTTTTCATTGATGCTGCTGGCTCTGCCGCTGCTCACATTCGCCCAGGTGTGGAGCATTGAAGACTGCGTGGAATATGCTCTGCTGCATAATCCCGAGATCCTGCACCGCCAGCTTCAGTATGACACCCAGAAGGAAGTGCTCAGCGAGACCGCTATAAGCAGAGTCCCCATAATCAACATAGGCGTACAGGAGACCATGCACACAGGTAACGCGCTGATCATGTACAGTGTGGACGAGAACCTAACAATGTCGCTGACCCAGGTAGCGGCCGAACTGGAGATGCCGCTGTATACAGGCGGCGGAATTGCCAACTCCAAGGCGGCTGAGCAGTACACTCTCATGGCTGCCGGCGAAAATATCCTGGTGTCGCAGATCAACACCCGCATCAGGGTGGCAGCCGCCTATCTGCAGTTGCTCAACAACAAGAGCCAGGAACAGATCGCGAAAGAACAGGTAGACCTCTGCCGCGAGCAGCTTGACAATGTATCAAGACTTGTGGCTGAAGGCAAGCGCACCAACGCCGATCTGGCCGAAGCCAGGTCTGCCCTCAGCTCGGCTGAGCACCTGTATACCGCTGCCTCTGGCAACACCATCATATCCAAGGTGGATCTGGTCAACATGATTGGACTTGACGACGAGACCGGATTCGAAATCAGGGATATAGAAGACCAGGTAGAAGACACGGAAGTAATGCCTCTGCTGCCCATGCTGAACGATATCGACAACCATCCTTCTGTTTTGTCGGCCAAATACAACATGACCAGCGCCCAGTTCCGCGAGAAAGCCGCAAGGTCAGCCCGCTATCCTCAGCTGTCCCTGTTTGCCAACTACAACAACTATTTCTATCTGCCTATAGGATACAAAGATTTCCACATCGGCTCTCAGCTCGGTTCCAACGGCTGGGGCTCTCTGGGTCTCAAACTGGCCGTGCCAATCCTCAATCTCAGCACAAGCAGACAGATCACGAGGGCAAAACTGGCATACAACGACGCCCAGGTAACCCTCGACGAATCCCGCAAGGAACTTTCAAAACAGCTGCGTGAAGCATATTACCAGACTCTTACGGCTAAAGAGCGTCACAGCTCGGCCGTGAAGGCAGAATCAGCTGCGCTGGAAGCTTATGATTACCAGAAGAAGATGTACGACGTAGGTCGTTCGACTACATATGACCTCGACCAGAGCCGCCTCAAATGGTTTGCTGCCAGCGAAGAGGTAGTAAGGTCGAAATATGAATACATACTCAGGAACAAGATTCTCGAGTATTACAGCAGCTATTACAGATAACAGGCGGAAGATGCACGTAGGACTTTTCATAGACGGTTATTTCCCTGTCATCGACGGAGTTGTCAAGATCACTGACGCTTACGCATCGCGTCTTGTCAACAAGTGCGACGTGACTGTCTTCGCCCCGAAAGGCGTTGGCGACAGTCCGGAATATGACGCTCGTTTTCCCTATGAAATCGTCCGCTGCAAATCCATAATGCGCGAAGGCGACGATTATCCCCAGGGTTTCCCGATGATCGATTTCAAGTTCAAGAAGCAGATCAAGAAGCTCGACATAATCCATATCCACAGCGCATTCCCCGTAGGCTTGTGTGCCAAGGCCATTTCTCGCAGGCACAATATTCCGATGGTCGGTACGATCCATTCCGACTTCAGACCCGACGTTATCCAATATGTGGGCAAATATGTAGGAGAGAAGGTCATCAAGCTCATGATGAGTGCCTACAACTCCTGCGACGAGTGCTGGACAGTGAATGACGCTGTCGCAAATATGTTCCAGCGTGATTACGGCCTGAAGCGCCCTTACCATGTGATGCCTTATTCGACCGACCATTATCCGATCATTGATATCCCTTCTGCACGGCAGCAGGTAAATGCGGAGTATGGCCTGGACGATGATGATTTCGTGATGGCACATGTCGGCAGGCAGGACCTCCAGAAGAGGGAGGATTTCATACTGAGGTCTCTTGCTGAATTGAAAAAGAGCATCCCGGATTTCAAGATGCTGATGGTTGGCGAAGGAAACAAGCAGGACTATCTGAAGCAGCTGGCAGTGGAACTCGGTCTGAAGGATAATGTCATCTTCACAGGCAAGGTGTCTGACAGTCTGGCTCTTATGACAATGTATACCCGTACGGACCTACTGCTGTTCCCTTCAGTGTCGGATACTTATGGCCTGGTCAAGATTGAAGCTGCCTGTCAGAAGACTCCCACTTTGTTCTGCGAAGGTACCATGGCTTCTGGCGACACAGTAGACAACGTCAACGGTTTCTTAGCTCCCAACGACGAGGCAGCCTTCGCGGCGCGAATCGCCTCCCTGTACAACGACCGCAAGCTTCTCAGGAAAGTGGGACAAGGAGCTTTCCGTGACTTGTACCATACCTGGGACAATCTTGTAGATGATGTTTATGAAAATTATATTAGAATCATAGAAAATCATAACTTTGTAAAGCGATGATACGACTATTCATTCTGATTTTGCTTCAAGGCATGCTTGTTATAGGCTCCGAATGCTTCCTGAAGGTAGCTCTGGAGAAGATTGGCGAGTTCTCTTGGACCTGGGCTTTTTTCAAGGTGGCTCTTTCCACATGGCAGCTTTATGCAGCAGGACTTACAGCCATTGTCGGCGTCCTTGAGTGGATGGCCGTTCTAAAGCGTTATGACCTTTCGCTTGCTTATCCCCTTACGGCAATCAGCTTCATCCTCAGCCTTCTGGCTGGCGCATGGATATTCCACGAGCCGATTCCGGCCACAAGATGGATTGGCGTAGTCCTCATCATGGCAGGCGTTTTCTTCGTAGCACGTTAACATTGTTTTATGAGTAAAAGAATCCTGGTTATTTCTCCCCATGCAGACGACGAGATCCTCGGCTGCGGCGGTTATCTGGCTTCCCAGCGTGATCAGGGCAGCGAGATCCACATTGCATACGCAACCATTGGTATAAAGGGCGATCCCTCACGAGAACTCGGAAGGATAGCGGAGGCAGAACTGGTCTGCAACAGGCTGCGCGCCAGCCATCAGATCCTGCTGGAGAACTACGACGGCGAGTTGGACATGGTTCCGACCCGCTTTTTCGTCACACAGTATGATGCCATCTTCGACAGCTTCAGGCCCGACGAGCTGTTCATCAACTACCCCTCATGGCATCAGGATCACAAGAAAGTCTACGACTCGGCCATGGCTGCCCTCCGTTTCAGGCAGGGCTTCATGCCTCGCTTCGTGGCCCTCTACGAGTATCCTTTCATCCTCAATCAGAACATCAACATCAGCGGCGGTCTGTGGTATCACGATATCACCGAAAGCCTTGACGAGAAGATAGAAATATTCAACTTGTACAAAAGCCAGATCAAGAAGGCTCCGTCACCCCTCAACCCCGAAGGTGTAAAGCAGCTGGCGATGGTTCGCGGCACCGAATGCGGTGTGAAATACGCAGAGCTCTTCTATCTGCAAAAGATGATCCGATGAAATATCTGGTATTCGAGGCAGGAGGCCGTGCAGGCCTTTCCGCAGAGCTTTTCTTTGTGAACCGTGTCCGTAAGGACGACGGCGACAGCCTCGTTCTGGCCGATATGGACGCCACATATATCCAGTGCCCCTGTCCTGCCGGAGTGAGCAGAGTCACCGAGGCCGAGGCCCTTGCCATGATAAGCAGTGAAGCATCCTGCTGTACTGTTTTCCCTGCCGACGAGCTGGCCCGCCAGGGCAAGCCTGCAGTGTTCAGCCTGGCAGAACGCAATCCTCTGGTAGCGGTCGAGCCGTGGTTCTTCAGCAAGCGTGCGATGAACGAGAAGCTCACCGAGGTGACGGACGGATGCACCATCAATATTCCTGAGACCTTCGGTCTCGACGACGTCTTCATGAGGCCTAACACAATGTCTGCCGGAAGCCATGGTGTAGGCAGGCTGGAAAATACTTGTATAACCCGCCGTGTCGAGATCGCCCATGAATATGTGGTTGACGTTAACTGGGTAGGAGTAGAGCCTTTCATCTACGCCCGCGAAGTGCGCATCAAGAACGGCTATGACAAATATCTGAAGTTCCTGGGCGCCCAGAACAAGGTGACCAGGGCTGTCGACGAATTCATCCGAGCCATAAGGGTTGCCGTGCCGAAGATGGTAACGGGAATATTCCATATCCAGCTCATCGAGAATCCTGCCGGAGAGATATACTTTGTAGAATACTCAAAGCGCATATCAGGCACTTCGGCAGTCAACCTGTTCCGAGGCTACAACCCCTTCGATGCCTTCGCTGGCGTACAGACCCCTGTTTTCAAAGGTGATTTCGCCAAAGAGGACGTCTGGTACAGATATGAAGATTTCATTTTGAATCTGAACAAAGTACGCGTATGAAAGCATTCAACCTTCTGAGATACATAGTTGCCCTGGTGGTGCTGATATGGAGCTTCTTCCTGCCGCCTGTGGTGACAGTGTTCGTCATCCTCGTGCTGCTGGCCATCAACAACTGCCTCGACGACGTGGTGTTCTACCACGGAAGCAAGCAAATCGACCGTGACAAATACTCAGGAGGTGTCGCATGCCCCGTAAACGGTGTGGTAACATGCATCGAAAACGACGTGCCCCTGATGTCCCATATCCGCAAGTGCGATTATCTGGAAGACAAGATTCTTCTCGAGCTTGACAAGGAGGAAAAGGCCGACAAGGGCAAGTTATATAACCACATCACGATATTCCTCAACAAGTTCAACTGCCACGCTGTTACCAACATCGGGTCTAAGATCGTCCGTGAGGTTTATTACGACAAGGACGGGGTCATGATCTCGATGGTCGAGGCAGGGGAGATGATTACCAAGCTCGACGGTCACTTCCTGAACAATTCCTTTATCAGGACCGAATATGAGAATGGAGTGATATGCGTCTATACCCTAGACAAGTATGTGTCCAAGATGATAGCCTCTGACACCCACGAACTGCTCGGAGTCGATTATTTCATCTGCCGCGGCAGCCAGTGCGACATATACATCCCCCGGGAGATGGAGTTCTGCGTAAAGAAAAACCAGATCCTCCGCAACCTCCAGACGATCTCCAAGGGTGCTATGGTCAATACGGTAATAGATTATCCTGCAGAAGCCGGCGCCCTGATTGCTAAAGACAGCTGCTCGCATGCCGGCCACATCATACTCAGCAATCTCAAGAAAACTATTTCTACATACAGTTTCAGAAATCCTGTAGTACTCTTCCTGCTCCTTGTCGCAATCGTTCTTGGAGCAATTCCGGGCCTGCTTCCAATTCATGGCAACCTTTTTGCTTTGATTGTCATCGAGTTCTTCACAGGCCTGTTCGCACTCGACCGCTTTTTCAAGAATCTGCTCTATGCGTTCTTCAATATAGCGGGTTTTAAGCCAGGGCTTGCGAAGTTTTACAAATGGGTACACTACAGATTATGAAAAAGACATTCATGACGCTGCTTGCTTCTGTCCTGGTGCTCTGCAACGCTGCAGCACAGGATGGCTACTACAACAGCACTTCAGGTAACACCTTGAAGTGGGTGATCCATGACGGTAACGGCGACCTGTTCGGCTATTGCCACGAAACCCTCGTGAGCATGGCGGGAGGCAGGGACAACGCCCGCATCAACTATTCCTACATGTTCTACGACAAGGA
>JAFZKU010000174.1 GCA_017551785.1 Bacteroidales bacterium
CCACGATGATCCTGCAGAGCGGCCACTGGGAGAACGGCGAGGCGGTGACCTACGAGCTCCCCTATATGGATGACACATTCACAGCAAAATATTACTCCGGAGTAAACAACTATCATATGCCGACAGTGTTCCGTCTGGACCTCGGCTGGCAGAAGAACTTTACCACCGGCCGTCTTGAGCACAGTGTCAACCTGGGCGTCTGCAACGTCACCAACCACTTCAATCCGTTTATGCTGTACTTCGACGCGGAGAGCGAATCCTGGAAAGAGATAGCCCTGCTACCCATAATGCCTAACTTCAGCTGGAGGATTACATTCTAAAAACTGCTGCGATGAAGAGATACCTATGCTTTATGCTGGTTCTTGCGACAGGACTCAGCTCCTGCGTGAAGGATGTGATCCTTGACGCCAAGGAAGAGCCGCTGCTGGTGGTGGCGTGCATCCTCAGCCAGGACTCTGTGCAGACGTTGCGGCTGTCCTGGACCAAAGGCCCGTCGCAGGCTGAGGCTCCCCTTGTGACAGAGGCTGTTGCAGTACTTACAGATCTCACCGAAAACCGTGAGGCCGGCCGTTTCGACCGTCGCGGCGAAGGCCTCTGGCAACTTGATTATACCCCGCTCACCGGCCACAGCTACCGTCTTGATGTAACAGTACCCGGCCACGAACCTGTATGGGCGGAGCAGACTGTGCCTGAAGTGCCAGAGATCGAAAGCGTTAACATGGTGTTTATTATTCCAATAAAACCCGGAGACAAGAAAGGCCTGATGTACAGTTCGGACTTTTCACATACTCTTTGGGCCTGGGCCGAGAACTATGACGCTGAGTTGCAGAAGCTCGTACCGGTCGATCAGATATGTACTGACTATCCCTATGTGGACAACATCAATCTGTCAGGAGATGTATACGATGTTTCAAACTGGCCATTTCCGGGTATACCCAAAGAATCGAGTTTAGGCTATGGCTATCATGAATACTGCGTGTATGGTCAAGCTTTACACCGTCGTTTCCTCCGCTTCCCAAAGAGCAACTCGCGGGAGCAGATGTACTTTGCTGTAGGAGGAAAGTTCAAGGGAAGTTACTACTATTATGACGATGATTCTCCCAGGGAGCCGTCCGCTAAAGAAGGATTGCTGTATTTTGCTTCCCTTTCTGACGAGTATGACCGATACCTGTGCGAAGCTTTCAAGTACTACCAGGCGGAGATATCTGACGACCTTACGTCTATTTACGTCCGGGATAATGTATATTCCAATATTCACGGTGGAGTTGGCATCTTCGGCTCTTATACCAGGACGCCTGTCAGATGGAATAACGCTTATATACATGTTTCATATGACGGTCCTGACAACGGAACGATTCTCATGTAAAGAATCTTAAGTATTAGCAATCATTATAAAAAATAGATGAAACGTTTATTGCTGATTATGACCTTGCTGCTGCTGACAGGCAGCGCTTATGCCCAGACCGGGGAGGTCGAGGGCTTCCAATGGGGCGTAGCCTATAAGCAGGAACTTAATTATCTAGGGCGAAGTGCGTCTGTAAATGCGACGGCGGGCTACCGTTTCAACAGGGGGAATTACATCGGTTTCCAGACGGGATATACATTCGTTGCCCGCAGCAATGAGATGGGGAGTTCCGGTCAACATTGGGGAATTCCGTTGCTGGCAGATTTCATCCACTATTTCCCTATGGGAAAGAAGAAGCGGAATTCTTTTTTTGCCGGTGTAGAAGGTGGAGGGTATATAAACGGGTTCACCCCTGATAATAACGGAAAATCTTCTAGCACACTTTTTTATTATGCCTGTGTAAAGAACGGATTTGATTTCAACATTGCTGATGTCACTCACTTGCAAATCGGGGTGCTGTTGAGCTACCCGGGTTACGGAGTCTCAATAGGACTCACTTTCTAACTAAAGCTGAAGCGCGATGAAAAAGATATTGATGACTCTGGCTGCTCTGCTATTAGCGGGCAGTCTTTACGCCCAGAACGGTGATGACAGTCATTATGACGAGAGGCATTTCCAGCTCACGACTATGTTGAGATATGACAGTTATAGCTGGGAATCCTCACAGATGAGTGTAAACGTTTCGATAGGAGGCCGCAGAAACAGAGAAAACTATTGGGGATTCCAGACGGGATTGCTCAAAGTCAGCAGGACTATGCAATATGGAGTACCGCTGCTGATCGATTATACCCATTACTACCCGATGGGCAAAGCTGGCAGGCATTCAGTCTATTTCGGTACAGATATAGGGTATATGTGGATTTTCAGGGGACAAAGTTCAATCTTCCTGAGCGAGAAACTGGGATTCGACTTTGATCTCGGCGGTCAGCTGCCGCACCTTATGGTCGGCATCCAGGCCAATTTCTGGGGCGTCGGCGCCACCGTCGGCTTCACCTTCTGACGATATGAAATAGAGATAATCATATTATCTTTGCAGTAATCCAAAACTGAAAAGATGAAACGGTTCAGATTTGCATTTGTACTGGTTGTTACGGTTCTGTCTGTGACTGCATGTGACTGGTTAAAGCCGATTATTCCTGTTAAAAATAAATATAGCTACTTCCTGCATATAAGTTTTACTGACCGTGAGGGGAACGAGTTCGCGGCTCCGCTTGCGGCGGAAGTTTACAAGACTGATGCGAGCTCAGCCTGGCGCGGCGAGATCAATCCCGAAAAGTATACAATCGATATGACGCTGTCCAAGGCAGAAGTAGTGGCTGAAAGTATCAGCGTTTCTTTAACCATGTCGAAGTTCAGCGAGCAGTATGTCATGGAGACTCCCAATGCTGACGGAACATATGGTCCCGACGGCAAGTGGTACCTTAACTTCCGAGGCTTTGTGATGGACAGCGGCGTCACTCATCACGAATTTCTTAAATACAAGTTCACCTGTCCCGTTGTCTTCGGGGACGATTCCGTGCATGAAATAATCTGTTACTGGACGGCAGGCATCCAGGGCAGCAATTACGAGTTTTTCCCGGCTTGCACGAAGGTTGTCATCGACGGAAAGGAGATGAAGCCAGAAAAGGGAATTACATTCAATTCTGAAACGAATTCAAGCTACATCGGCTATTTCGTGGATGTAGTCCTGGACAGAACCGACAATTAATCATTATTTGCCCAGCAGCGCCCAGAGGACGATCCCGATAGAGACGGAGACGTTCAGGGAGTGTTTTGTGCCGTACTGGGGGATTTCGAGGCAGAGGTCGCTGGCAGAGACTACGTCCTGCGCCACGCCGTGCACCTCGTTGCCGAAGATGAGGGCGTACTTACGGCCATCCTCGCGGCGGAACTGCTCCAGCGAAGTGGAGTCTTCGGCCTGCTCCACGCTGACAATGACATAACCCTCGGCGCGCAGCCGCTCCACCACATCCATAGTGTTCTCGCAATACTCCCAGTCCATGCTGAACTCTGCACCCAGGGCCGACTTGTGGATCTGGGCTGAGGGGGGCACCGCGCAGATGCCGCAGAGGAAGAGCTTGCTGACACGGAAAGCGTCGCAGCTGCGGAAGGCAGAGCCTATGTTGTGCTGGCTGCGGACATTGTCGAGGACAACCACTACATCCTGCTTGGGCGCAGTTTTGAACTCCTCTACGCTTATCCTGCCTAGCTCATCGTTGACAAGTTTGCGAAACATATACAAGTTATGAACATTCGGTTGTAAAGGTAAAAATCTGTTTCGAAAAATGTTATCTTTGCCCGATGTAAAAACCATCTCCATGAAACAAGACGTACAAATTCTGGATCTGATCAAAAAAGAAGAAGAGCGTCAGATCGACGGCATCGAACTTATTGCTTCTGAAAACTTCGTTAGCAAGCAAGTCCTCGAAGCCCTTGGCTCAGTGCTTACCAACAAATATGCTGAAGGCTATCCCAACGCCCGCTACTACGGCGGCTGCGAGGTGGTCGACCAGGTGGAGCAGATTGCCATCGACCGTCTGCGCAAGCTCTTCGATGCAGAATATGCCAACGTCCAGCCGCACTCAGGCGCCCAGGCCAACATGGCTGTCATGATGACCTGCCTCAAGCCTGGCGACACTTTCATGGGTCTGGACCTCGCCCACGGCGGTCACCTTACCCACGGCTCTCCCGTCAACATGTCCGGCATCCTCTACAATGCAGTAGCTTACAAGCTCAATGAAGAGACCGGTCTTGTGGATTACGACGACATGGAGAAGAAGGCCCGCGAATTCAAGCCGAAGCTCATCATCGGCGGCGCATCTGCCTATTCACGCGAGTGGGACTGGGAGCGCATGAGAGCTATTGCTGACGAGATCGGCGCCATCCTCTGGGTGGATATGGCCCATCCCGCCGGCCTCATCGCCGCAGGTCTTCTGAAGAACCCTGTGAAATATGCCCACATCGTTTCTTCTACTACCCACAAGACCCTTCGCGGTCCGCGCGGCGGCGTGATCCTCATCGGTAAGGACTTCGAGAATCCCTGGGGTGTCAAGACTCCTAAGGGCGAGATCAAGATGATGTCCGCCATGATCAATTCAAGCGTCTTCCCCGGCGTCCAGGGCGGTCCGCTCGAGCACTGCATCGCTGCCAAAGCCGTTTCGTTCTACGAGGCCCTGCAGCCCGAATTCAAGCTCTATCAGCAGCAAGTCGCTTCGAATGCCAAAGCCATGGCTGCAGCATTCATCGACAAGGGTTATCACGTAGTTTCAGGCGGCACTGACAACCACCTGATGCTCATCGACCTGCGCACCAAATTCCCCGAGCTCACCGGCAAGGTGGCCGAGAAGACCCTCGTGCGCGCAGGCATCACTGTCAACAAGAACATGGTGCCCTTCGACAG
>JAFZKU010000175.1 GCA_017551785.1 Bacteroidales bacterium
TGCCCAACTTCAGCTGGCGGGTGACGTTCTGAGGCTTCCCGGTGAAAGGTCAGTTTCATGAGGTCTTGTTTTTCCAATCCCAACTTTCACGGATTTTTCGAACATGCCGTACGGGACATTGTAAGGCACATTGGATTAATACGTGGCACGATTTCCTGCCACGGATCTGAGACGACCCCTTTGTGGATACCTGCAGAGGTGGTAGCTACAATCCGTGAAATTTAGGTTTTGGAGAAAGGATGAATTACTACGACCACCTGGTTCGGCCGTTCTCCCTTATCTGATACGTATAGGAAGTGAGCCCGGGCAGAGCCATCGGACCGCGGCATGCAGTTTCTGCGTGCTGATGCTATCACTGGACACATTTTTAGGTTATTCTCTTCTTTGATTACTGCCAGGAGACAGATGTGCGACGATTTCATCCCTGACCCTTTCCCATGCGACTAGCGGGTCATATTCCAGCTGAGGACGGAGAAGATTAGTGGTATCACCGAGGAATTCCGGGTTCTGCATTTTCTCGTCCATATTGAGCACGAACTCCTTGTAGGTGGGGGCGTGGCTGGCCACGAAACGGAGGTAGCGGTCGTATGCCGTCATTACGTGGTCAAGATCCAGTTCACCGGAAGAAAGAGCCGTATAGACATCGAAGAGGTCACGCCCTTTCAGTCTCTGGTAAAGGGCCCGAACCTTTGTACCGACAAGCTCATCCAGTTCATAGGTAAGCACTTCGCACCTGCCCGTGAACCAATCGTTTTCTACCGAAAATGGCACCCGGACCATCGGGAAGACACTGAAATGCTCCTTGCAGTTGATCTCTACCTTCATGTGAATCTCGCCGGCTCCTACGTCCGTCGGCTGTACTTTGAACAAGAGCGTGTTGTTGTGCTTCTTCTGCTTGACTACCGGTTCGCCGAGCCAGGCGAGGGCGTCCCGAAGGTGGTCTATGGTTTCTTTGATGGGTTCTGCATTGACTTGAACCAGATCAATGTCCTCCGAATAACGGGGCTGCGGATGGAGATACAACTTATGCAGTGCTGTGCCGCCTCGGAAAGCCAGGTGCTCCGAGAGGAAAGGATCGTTGTAGATAGAAACCAAAGCCCGGCAGACAATCAGGTCCTGCTCGACAAGGCGCGGGGATGTCCACGGAACGACCGTGCCCCACTGGGTTATAAATGCTCTCTGTATCATTATTCGTCAATCTCTATTTCTTGATTCACCACCACTTTCCATTTCTTGTCGACCTGCGCTCCTTCCGCTGAAGCACCAAGCCGAAGGGGTACGGCTTTCGTTTTCAGGCCGCCAGATTTCATCAGGCTAAGCAGGTCATCGGCAAGGCTTTCTTCCTCCAGGACGTGGTCAAGCAGGTAGCCGAGCCGTTGGAAGACCGGGGCGGGGGCCACCTGCAGAAAAGATGTGTCCAGACTGGAAAAGTCCAGTTTCAGGGCCAATTCCTCAAGCACCGTTGCAGCGCGTGTGAGTCCGCCGACATGGTCATGATAGGCAATCAAGTCAATGGCCGTCAGTTCTGGTCCAGATACGTTCATCCAGCCTGTCGGAACCTCCTTACGTTCAACATAATCCATTGGGATCTGCCGCCGTTCGGCATAGCGGATGGCATAGCAGTCGCGCTCTTTGTCGCGCAACACCGGAGGCTCTACCATTACCTGAAAGCCCATCGGGGCCTGATGTGCCGCTCCGTGCCGCTCGGCAGCACTCAACAGCGCCACGTAATAGGTACGTCCCAAATATTGCATCATCCGGTCCAGATACACTTCTTGGGGAACCGCCTTCCATAGCCGATATTCTTCCGGAACTACGACATAGAAACTACGATAGGGAGAGAAGATACGCCCTTTGATCACGGCACGCTGAACTGCCATGTCGATGGCATGCTGAGTCATATCAGGAAACTCCTTTCTCACGTCCTCTTTAGAGAACGTGTATCGGCCGCTTGGCGCTTGTCTTTCTATCCAGTCAGAAACACTCATAATGCTTATTGAATTATCCATTCACTTGCGAATATATACAAATTTTGTATGATTTTGCTAGCGGATGAAGAAAATTTATTTGTTTTTGGTTTCAGAAGCTGTTCAGCGGCGGTCTGACGGGCCGCGCCGAGCACAGCGTCAATCTTGGCGTCTGCAACGTCACCAACCAGTTCAACCCCTTCATGCTGTACTTCGACGAATTATCCGAATCCTGGAAAGAAATCGCCCTGCTGCCCATCCTGCCCAACTTCAGCTGGAGCGTGACGTTCTGAGCGTGTTTTGCAAAGAGTTGGAAGTTTGACCTTTGCGGAAAGTCCTACCCCTCGGTCTGAAGGGTAGGACTTTGCATTAGTGCCTGGAATGAAGAACATTACAAATCACGCCTGCTCGCACACCCCGAGCTGTACTCTACCGTCCAGAGTGAAAAAAGTTGGTAAAACTGAGACGTATTCCTGGGTAAAGTGTGTTTTATAAGTACATTATAAAATAATAGACCATGAAACGTTTCTTTTTATTTCCGTTTTTATGTGCCATAGCTGCTCTGAGTCTTTTTTGCGTTGCCTGTGACAAAAGCATGGATGCAGAGGGTGATATCGAGGATGGCATCAACGCGGTCAGCGACAATGACAGTAATATTTTTAAGCCACTGGAACTATCGACCAAATCAGCCAGTCTTGTCAATGACGGCTTCGGGTTTACTTTCAACTTTATCGATCAAATCAATTCTGCCACCGAAGGCGATTACGTTGTGTCACCACTGAGCATGCAGTTCCTGCTTGGGATGATTCTGAACGGAGCGCAGGGAGAGACTGCCGCTGAAATCTGCAAGGTGCTCGGTTATGGAGCTGATGGCGTTGATGATGTTAACGAGTACGTCAGCTCCATGTTGGAGCAGTTGCCGGCAATGGACAAGCAGACTACTCTGGCAATGGCGAACGGTATCTTTGTAAATGCGCCATATCCGCTTAAGGATAATTACAAGAAGACTGTCGTGAAATACTATGACGCGGCAGTCGCCAATCTGGACTTCAAGGACAATGAGAATTCCTTGAAGGCAATCAACGGCTGGTGCGCAGAGCATACCAACGATTTGATTCCAAAGATTATTGACGGAGTACAACCCGATATGCTGGCCTATCATCTGAATGCATTGTACTTCAAGAGCCAGTGGAAATATCCGTTCGACAAGAAAGACACGGCACTTGAAACATTCACCAATGAATCAGGCACGAAGAAGGAAGTGAGCATGATGAAGAAGGAAAGCCTGTTCCCGTATATAGAGAACGATATCTTCAAAGCCGTCAAGCTGCCTTACGGCAACGGCGCTTTCTCAATGGTAGTGATGCTTCCCAAGGATGGCCACAGCGTGTCAGATATCACCGCAGAATTGTGCAAGACAGATTGGCATAATTTCTTTACATATACGATGCGGAGCAGCAAGGTCAATCTCTGGCTACCAAAATTCGAGACAGGCAGCGACATTCAGCTGAATGAGATTCTCAAAACGATGGGAATGCCGCAATCATTTTCAGAGACAGCGGACTTCAAGGCTTTGTCAGACTACGCAGCTCACCTGGCTTTCGTAAAGCAGGTGGCGACAATTACGGTTGACGAGAGTGGAGCTGAGGCTGCCGCTGTTTCTGGTGCAGGCACACTCGTTTCCTCTATGCCAGAAGAAGTCGAGCTTCACGCCAACCATCCCTTCCTCTACATCATAGCCGAGCAGAGCACCGGAGCAGTGCTATTTGCCGGGAGATATAGTGGAATGTAAAAGCTTGATTATATGACTCTCATATCAAGTCCTACCCCTCGGTCTGAAGGGTAGGACTTTGCATTAGTGCCTGGAATGAAGAACATTACAAACCACGTGTTTTATGTATAGCCTAAGGATGTCTGTGTGTCATGCCACAAACTTGATAATTTATGCTAAATTTGCATCTCAATCATCTAAATGACCACACATGCTGAATCCACTAACAGCCATCTCTCCCATTGACGGACGTTATTACTTGCAGACCGAAGCTCTGGGCAAATACTTTTCTGAATTTGCACTTATCAGATACCGCGTAAGAGTCGAGATTGAATATTTCATCGCGCTGTGCGAACTGCCGCTGCCCCAGCTGAAAGATTTCGACAAGGCTCTGTTCGACGACCTGCGCGAGATCTACGGCAGCTTCACAATCGAAGACGCCCTGCAGGTGAAGGAGATCGAAAAGACTACCAATCACGACGTCAAGGCTGTAGAGTATTTTATAAAGGACCGTTTCGACAGGCTGGGAATAAACAAGCGTTTCAGTGAATTCGTGCACTTCGGCCTGACTTCTCAGGACATCAACAACACTTCAGTGCCGCTGTCGATGAAGGAAGGCATCGCCGAGGCTTACATGCCCGCCCTCGACGAGGTGATCGACACTCTGGAAGGCCTTGCGCAGGAGTGGAAAGACGTGCCCATGCTGGCCCACACCCACGGCCAGCCGGCTTCACCCACCCGCCTCGGCAAGGAGATAGAAGTGTTCGTCACCAGGCTCTCGATGCAGCGCAAGGACCTTCTCGACGCCCGCTATCCCGCCAAGTTCGGTGGCGCCACCGGCAACCTCAACGCTCACCATGTGGCATATCCCGACAAAGACTGGAACCGTTTCGCCGACAGTTTCGTCGCTTCGCTGGGCCTCGACCGTTCGTTCCCTACCACCCAGATCGAGCATTACGACTATCTGGCCGCCCTCTTCCAAAATCTGTCCCGCATCAATACGATCCTGATCGACCTGTGCCGCGACATGTGGACCTACATCTCTATGGAATACTTCAAGCAGAAGATCAAAGCCGGAGAGGTCGGTTCTTCAGCCATGCCCCACAAGGTCAATCCGATAGATTTCGAGAATGCAGAAGGCAACCTCGGCGTGGCCAACGCAGTCTATACCCATCTGGCCGCGAAGCTTCCGGTTTCAAGGATGCAGAGAGACCTCACCGACTCCACCGTGCTCCGCAACGTGGGCGTCCCGGTAGCTCATTCTCTTCTCGCCCTCAAGTCGCTGCTCAAAGGCCTGAACAAGCTCATCCTCAACCAGCAGAAACTCCAGGAAGACCTGCGCAACAATTATTCAGTAGTCGCCGAAGGCATCCAGACTATCCTGCGCCGCGAAGGCTATCCCAACCCTTACGAGACTCTCAAGGAGCTGACCCGCACCAACAGGGGCATAACGAAGGTGGATATCGACAACTTCATCAACTCTCTCGAAGTGTCAGAAAGTGTCAAGAACGAACTGAGGGCCATCACCCCCGAAAGTTACACGGGAATCTAGTCGACCATTATCCTCTTAACGCGGCTGTCTATGGCCGTGAAGATTTCGTACGGAATCGTAGCAATTTTGGTGGCAAGGTCTTTTGCAGAGGGATTCTTGCCGAATATCGTCACGATGTCTCCAACCTCGGCGTTGATGCCGGTGATGTCGATCATGCACATGTCCATGCAGATGCTGCCAATCGTGGGTGCCATCTTGCCGTTGACTTCGAACGATGCCTTGCCGTTGCCGAGGTGGCGGTTGAGGCCGTCGGCATAGCCCACGCAGATGGTGGCTATCGTGTTGCCTTCCTTAGAGAGCAGACCCTTGCGGCCGTATCCGACAGTGCCGTCCTCAGGCTTGAGATGCTTGATCTGGATTATCGGGCAGCGGAAAGAACAAGTAACCTGCAGCGCGCTCTGGTCGTCATAGCTAAAACCGTATATACCAAGTCCGAGGCGCACCATGTCCATCTGGAATTCGGTGAAGCGCTCGATGCCCGCAGTGTTGAGGATATGCCTGAGCGGCCGGTATCCCAACGATGCGCTCAGACGCTCGCTCATCTGCTCGAACAACGCGATCTGGCCACGGGTAAAATCGTCGTGGACATACTCGTCGGCAGCTGCGAGGTGGGAATAGAGAGATTTCACCTTAAGGTGCTTTTCCATCTTCATGAAGGCCATCAGGGCGTCCAGCTCCTGCTGCACGAAGCCCAGACGGTGCATGCCGGTGTCGAGAGTGATATGGATGGGATAGCTGCTGCGGCCTGAGGCGGCCACCTCGTCGCTGAAACGCTTCAGAGCCTCCATAGTAGGAATGCCCGGCTCGAGGTTGTACTCGATCATCTCCGGATAGCTCTCTGTTCCGGTGGTCAGCACCAGGATGGGCAGCTTGATGCCGTCCTTGCGAAGGCGGATGCCCTCCAGAGGGGTGGCCACGCCCAGGTAGTCTACGCCGGCCTCTTCAAGCAGACGGGCAAACTCGGTGGCGCCGTGGCCGTATGAATTGGCTTTCACAACCACCAGCATCTTGGTGCCGGGTTTCAGTTTCGAACGGTAATATCTATAGTTATTGAGCACCGCACTGCGGCTGACTTCGAGCTGCGCATGCGGAATAGTGTTTTTAATCATTTCCATATACCACAAAGGTAGGATTTTTATCAGTTATGGTGAACACAATAATGCCATTTGTATCGCCCACCAGGCTGTCCACGTCAGTCTCTATGACAGACATGGGCTGCAGCTCGAGAGGCTTGCCGAGGTATACATCGGCATTGTCGCCCCGCTCCATCATCGGCACTCCGTCAGGAAAGGTGGCTAGCACATACCGGTCGATGCCCTTCTCGGCCGCGGCAGCCATAGCTTCCTCGCATAATGCACGATAGCCAATGTAGGGGTTGACCTGTTTTACCTGCAGGCCGAAGATGAAAAGCGCTATGTAGAGGCCGGCTGCGAAACTGCAGGTGGCGGCTTTTATATTGTCTCGGAAGGCAGCGACGATGGCAGCTATGATGCCAGCTTCCATCGGCAGGAGAAGCCACGGGCTGAGGCTGCCGGCCAGAGTACCTTCGTCTCCTGCGAAGATGAAGAACGCAACGGGCAGCGCCACGGCGGCTAGAATCAGCGGCACCAGCAGCGCCCACCTGACGAAGCCACGGGCTTCCAGGCCGGGCAGCAGCATGAAGGCCGCATATATCGTCAGACCGACAGCTGGAAGGAAATAGATGTCGAGCTTGCCGCTGACCAGCGACAGCATCACCAGGATTGCAGCTGAACAGCAGGCCATGAACAGAGCCCTGTCGTCCATAGTTTGACGGCGGATGAAGGCGATGGCGATCGTGCCTGCGGCAAGGATGCACCAGGGGAACATTATATACCAGAAGTGCAGCAGATAATAATAAATCGGTGCCTTGTGGTCGAATGCATCTACGGCCCTGTCGACCGTCTGGTGGAAGAGCAGATTGCGCAGGTATTCTCCGCCGCCCTCTCTGTATGCCATCCAGAACCACAGGCCGCAGAGGACCAGCAGGATTCCCCATGTCATCCAGCCCCAGTAGCGGCCGATGCTGCGCAGCTGCTTCTTCACAGCCAGGAAAACCGGCACGCAGAGCAGCGGCACCAGGAAGCCCACGGCACCTTTGGTGAATATGGCAAGGAATACATATACCGGGAAGGCAATGCGAAGGCGAAGCCTGCCGTCACCCGTGTACATACGATAGAAGGTATATAGGGCCAGCGTGATGAACATTGTCATCAGCATGTCCATACGGGCCGTCACCGCGCTTCCTGCGAAATAGAATGTAGAAAGAAGTGCGGTAGCAGCTGCGGTGCGGAGACTGGCCGGCATCACAGGGGCGCTCCATCGGTCCAGCACGGCCACTGTCACGAAAGCCGGGATGAGCGACAGCAGCGACAGATAGAGCATGCTGTGACAGCCGAAAATGAGCTTGCCCACCATCATCAGCCAGAAAAACAACGGCGGCTTGTCGGCATACGGGACTCCGTGATTGAAGAAAGCGAACAGATGTCCGTCACGCAGCGCTTCATCGACTATGCTCAGATAGCGGAGCTCGTTGCTGACCGTAGCGTCCCGCAGCAGCATCAGCGGCAGCAGGGCCGCCGTGCAGAGGATGAACAATACTATGAGGCGCGGTGACTTTTGTTCCATATCATGAGGTTACGGACATAAGTTACCCAGCCGAAGGCCTGGCCTACCAGAAGCACCCAGTCGTGCCTCAGGGCGCCGTAGGTCACAAGGATGGTGGCCCCGACAATGCCTATTATCCAGAAGCCCACCGGCAACAGCGATTCGCCCCGTTTGTGGGAATAGATGAACTGATAGATGAAACGGACGGTGAAGACCAGCTGACCGACGGTGCCCATTACGATCATCCAGCCGGGGATGAGTTCGTTCTTGAACAGAGTGTCCACCGCCGCGGACGGATCTCTGAGGAACAGCACCGACACTGCCACGAAGGGCAGCGCGACAAGGACCGACACTATGGAAATACGCGCGGCGTCGGGAAGTTTCTTCCATACGCCCTTCATGCCCATGTTCCATATATAAATGAAATAGGAAATGAACAACCCGAGCATTATGGAGAAGTCGCTGCGCAGGTATGCGTATACGAAATACACTATCGACGCGACGAGGCTCAGCACCCAGAAGATTGTCGGATTGACAACTTTCTTCTGTTTCTCGGACATGAGCCACTGCACCAGTATCCTGGCTGAGAACAGGCCCTGAGCAACGAAGCCAAGTGCATATATGTACCAGCTACTGTTCATTGAGGCTGTCTTCCTTTATCTTGTAGTCAATATATCTTTTTGCCATCCAGCGGTAGCCGAAGCAGTCTCCAAGGGGCCCCAGGATTCGATTGAACAGGTGATATTTCGACTTCCCTGCCATGCGGGGATAATGCCGCACCTCGACCTGCTTCACCTTGCCGCCGACCATCTGGGTCAGAGCCGGCATGAAGCGGTGCATGCCGTTGAACATCGGGAACTTGCGGGCGACGTCAGTGCGGATCACCTTCAGCGGGCAGCCGGTGTCAGACACTCCGTCGTGGGTGAACATCCTGCGGAAGCCGTTGGCAAAGCGGCTGGAAGCCCTCTTCACGAAGCCGTCGTTGCGCTTGGCGCGGATGCCCGTGACCATTTCATATTCTCCTGCATACTGGAGCAGAAGATTGAAATCCATGGCGTCAGTCTGGAAATCGGCGTCGATATAGCCCAGATAAGGAGAGAAGCAGTTCTCGAAGCCTGCTTTCAACGCTCCGCTCAGGCCGGTGTTGCGCTCCAGCCCGATATAGAAGAAGTCCTCGTGCCGCTTGCACATCTCTTTGACAAGGGATCCGCCGTCGTCGGTAGAGCCGTCATTTACGAACAGCACGCATGCTGGCTTCATAGAGCATACGGGCAGGAATGCTGACAGATTCCTTTCCATAGCTGCCACATTGTCCGCTTCGTTGTAGAACGGAACTATTATTGTAAACTGATAGTCTGATGTCCGGTTCATGGTCACATATGGCTGTTTGCAAAGATAAAAGAATATGGCTAACTTCGAAAGTTGGATCCAGCATTTTTATGCGTATGAAACGGCTGATGCATTTTCTTACAGCTGCTCTGCTGCTGACCGCGGCCGCCGCATCGGCCGTCTCTTCGAATGCCGCTGACGTCCGTTTATCCGGTCTGAGCCTCAATGTGGCCGTAATTCCGGCCCGTTTTTCCGACATGGCTTTCACTCAGCCCGACCCTCAGGCATGGCTGGACAACCTTTTCAACAGCTATCTTCTCAACAACGGCGACGGCACCGGCGGTGTCGGGTCATATCTGGAAGACAACCTCGGGACTGCCTTCCGCTTCAAATTCACAGTGCTCGAACCGGTTACCCTGCCAGAAAAAGCGGTGTATTACGGTGGCAACAATTCTTCCGGCGACAGCCATATCAACGACTTGTTTCTCCACGCCTGCGCGGCTGAAGTGGCGGACGGGGTCGATTTTTCGCGCTTCGACAGCGACGGTGACAACGCTATAGACATGGTGTTCGTCATCTTCCCGGGCAACAACGAGGCCGAGAGTGACAATCCACAGGACATATGGCCTATGAACGACGACCTGTCGAGGCTGAAAAAGACTTATTCCGGCAAGAAGCTGGGCAAGGTGGCATGCTACAGCGAGTTTTCCGGCAAGGACCACAGCAACAGCGCCGGCATAGGCACAATCTGCCACGAGCTGCTTCACTCCATCGGACTGCCGGATCTGTATGACGCCAATGGCGATGTGGAGGGCAGTTGCAATCCGCTTTTCGGCAGCATCTCCATTATGGACAAAGGCAATATGAACAACAACGGCCACACACCGCCTTATCTGGGCGCTGTGGAAAGGGAGCTGCTGGGCCTGCTTTATACTGAAGAAGTCCAGCCGGGACAGCATTATTACCTTCCTTCCATAGAGTTATCCAACATGGCATTGAAGGTGCCCACATCCAATCCGGGAGAATACTTCCTGATCGAATACCGTAGCGGAGAGAAATGGGACTCATACATCGGTGGCAGCGGACTGCTTGTATACCATATCGACAAGTCGCTCAACATAGCCGGAAGCATGACAGCCGCCGAGAGGTGGCAGGTCAATGCCGTCAACTGCTGCGCCGCTCACCCGTGTGCGGCCCTTGTCAACATCACAAAGTCTGAAGATGTGGCTGGGGTCTTCTATCCCGGCAGTTCGGGCACGACGTCGATCATTTCGAACGAGACCGAGGCTATGTGGAAATGGAACGGTGACGGCGTGGGATACGGCATAAAGGACCTCACTCCAACTTATCCCGACGGTGTGGAGCTCGACATCGTAGCAGACATCTACTGGAATCTGCCGCATGTGCTTGAATGCAACGTGTTCGCCAACCAGAGGGACGCACGCATAGAGTGGCAGACTGACAAGGAGAGCAACGCCACCTGGCTCATCCGCTGGGCCTCGGCAAGAAGCATCTTGATGGAGACGGCATACCCTGCCTCCAAAGAATACTATTTCAACAACCTGGTTGCAGGTGAAACATACCTCTGCGACATTGTTGCGACAAAAGACGGCATCGAAGGCAAGAAATACCATATCGAATTCACCACGATTCCTGACTTGACCAATTATCCGCTGATAGCGATACCCAAGAATCCTTTCGCTGTCGGGGATGTGCTGCGACTCAGCATCATCAACATTGAGACTGAGCCAAAGGAGCAGACCTGGTATATAGACGGCCAGCAATATAACAAGCCGGAGGTTACCCTCAATACTAGAGGCAAGCACAGGATAAGTGTAAAATATACAATGGACGGGACGACCTGGGAGAACCTGGAAAAGACGATAACAGTAGAATGAGACGCATCCTTCATATGGCATTGAGGATGGCCAGCGCGATAGTAGCTGCCATATTCATGGCATGTCAGTGCGTGCCGCCCGATCCGCCGGAGCCTACGCCTCCCGATCCCATAGATGAACGGTCACAGAGCCTGAAGAGCTTCATGGACAAGACCGACATCGGCTTGTATGTCAATTCCGAAGGCCTTGTAATCTACGATGAGATGGATTATCAGAAAGCCTGGAGCACGGGAGCCTTCCGCATCCAGCGCGACGACCAGAGCGCCTATCTGAGCATCATAGCTTCCGCCAACTCGGCCTCGTCATCATACCAGGTCGAATACAAGAACGAACGGAGCAACGTCACCCTCATGCTCCTGAAACTCCAGTCCGTCAAGACTGAAAACTCCTGCGTCTGGCTCTGGAACGAAACCATGGCCACCGGCATCATCCTCCCGGAAGGGATTCTTTAAGCGTGCATATTGCACCTGCTCCTATCGTCCCAAATGGTGGGACGATAGGAGCGAAAACAGGGGTAAAGTGCGCTTATCGTCCCTGAAATTGGGACGATGGGAGCACTTGTGTCTAAAACAAAAAGAGAGCCTTGCGGGCTCTCTTTTCATTTTACACAAGGATACTAAGATTATTTCTTAGCTGCGTCGAGAGATACTTTCCTGAAGTCCTTCATCAGTTTGGTGATGTTCAGAGCATTTTTACGAGCGCGGGTACCTGCTGCTTTGTTACCTTTAACAGCTTGTGCGTCGGCATTTTTAACGAAAGCGTCGATCTCAGCTTTGATTTGTGCAAGGAGTTTGTCCATAGTGTTAATTTTTAGGTTGTTGTTGTTTTCAGTTAAGCGAATTTAATGATTGATATTCAATTCTCCAAAAAATAGTTGGTTTTCAGCAGAATTGTCGATAAAAAAACCATAATTCGGGTTTTTGACCTCCTCTTCGAGCCTTGCATTACGCTCCAGAGAAGATTTTACGCCCGGTTGCGACTTCCTTTTCGGAGGGAGTGGAGGATAGCTGCCGTTGACTATGTGGTAAAGGCAAGCAGCGATATTGTCTTCATCGGGACCGAAATCGTGGTACAGGTCGTCGGCTCGCAGCCCGGCTACAGGCTTAAGTCCGTCATCGGGAATTTGCTGTCCGTTGCCGTTGCAGTTATAGAAGCAGATGGGAAGGAAAGCGTATTCCAGGTTGCTGAAATCACCATTGGCATACTGGCTCGCGTGAGTATCCGGATACATGAACACATACATGCCGTTGGGCTTGCCGTAGGTGGTGTCTCCGACCTGTTCGATATTCATCAGAGGTTTCAGGCCGTTGATGACCATTTCGCTGGCCGAGGCGCATCCATGGCCTGTAATAACATAGAGCTTCTCCAGATTGAGGGAGATGTCCTGCCCGGAGGCGTCTTTTATGCGAGTTACATTGTACTCTGAATCGTATTTGCTCAGATTGGCATTATGGGTTCTCTTGGTATACACTCTCCCCACTGCAGACGAAGGAGCAAGATAATTGACGAGAGTGTCGCTCGCCCTGGAATCACCGCCTCCGTTATAGCGCAAATCGAGGATCAGTTTCTTGATGCCGGCGAAACGGAAAAGCGCCATAGTCTCCTTTATATCGTCTATCATTGGTTTGCCATTGGCATCATTGCCGGCCAGGAAACCCATGTAGAGGAAATACCCCACCTTCTCGGTAAGGCCGGGCCAGTCTTCGGGTTCAAAGATTCTGGTAATCATGCCGGGCCTTGAGACAAGCGAAGTGGCCGCGGTTATCTCCATCTCTCTGGCTTTCCCTTCAACGTCACGGAAGACAAACGTCTGAGGCTTTGTTGTCGGCGGATTGTAAAACACTTCGTTGAATTTGCCGCTATTTATAAGCTCATCTTTGCTTTTGCCGTTGATATACTCTATAGTCCAGCCTCTTGTCACCCCAGCCTTGTCAAAAGGAGAACCCGGGAGCACATATCTGACCTTAATATCATAATCGTTGTAATATTCCAGCGGCTGTCCGAGAGAAGCACCGTAAGTACCGTATACCGTCCCTGTCTCATCGGCCGCATACTCTTCGCCTGTTTCCATCCAGCTCCAGCGGTCTTTCGCTGAAAGCAGGCTGTTGAAGAAGTTTTCTACCGGGACCGCAGAGTTGAATGAGGGATTCTTCGGGACATCCGTGTTCCAGTAATAATACGACAA
>JAFZKU010000176.1 GCA_017551785.1 Bacteroidales bacterium
ACCTGCGGCTCTGAAGAATACCCGGAACGTATCCAGCAGAACGCCGAGCAGCTCCGCGGCCTCGGCTTCAACGCCTCCACCTACGTCTCCCCCGGCACCGCCCACGAATGGCAGACCTGGCGCCGCAGCCTCTACCACTTCCTCCAGCTGATATTCAAATAAAAAGAAACGAAAAAAGCCGACATCAAGTCGGCTTTTCCCGTGATCCGGAAGGGATTCGAACCCTTGACCCACAGCTTAGAAGGCTGTTGCTCTATCCAGCTGAGCTACCGGACCATTTGCGGCGGCAAATGTAGCAATAAAAACGGAAAAAACTACACCCTATCCGAGGAAACCCCGCATGAACGAAGTCGACGGAATCTCCTTGTCAGACACCGGCACAAAGTAGTGCAGGAAATTCAGCAGACGGTAAGCCTCGTCATACTCCGGCGAATTCTTGGGCACAGTGGCGAGAATGCGCTCGGCATGCACGCGGAACACCGCGAACTCGATCAGATAAGCCGAATTGAAGAGCACGTCAGCCTCCTCCTGGAACGGATAAATCCACTTCACCTCATTGCGTCGCACCATCGGCCAGTTCGCGATAGTCTCGCTCGCCGAGAACGACCCGTTGTTGAAATCACGGACAATCCTGCGAAGCAGACGGTTGTCGCTCGTCGGGATGCAGTTGTGGTCGTCCAGCGAAATGCTGGTAAGAGTATTTATGAAAATCTTATACTTGGCCGCAGCCGGCACCTTGTCAGTCAGGCGAGGATTGAGCGCGTGGATGCCCTCCACCAGCAGCACAGTCCCTTCCTCCATCTTCAGACGCTTGCCGTTGAACTCACGCTTGCCAGTCACGAAATTGAACACAGGCACCTCGACCTCCTCCCCAGAAATCAACTTCAGCAAATCTTTCTGCAGATAATCGTGGTCGACAGTTTCAAAATTGTCAAAATCATAACTGCCGTCCGGCAGCTTCGGAGTCTCCACCCTGTTCACGAAATAATCATCGGTAGAGAACGATATCGGCCGCAGGCCGCACGCCATCAGCTGCACGCTCAGACGCTTGCAGAAAGTGCTCTTGCCGCTGCTGGTGGGGCCTGTTATAAGCACCACCCTCACCGGATCTTTAGAATAGTATCGCCGCTCGATCTCCTCGGCAATCTCGACAATCTTCTTCTCCTGAAGAGCCTCCGCTATCTGGATCAGGTCAGACACCTTGCCGTCCAGGCAGGCCTTGTTGACATCGCCCACATTGTCGAGCTTCATGATGCGGTTCCACTTCAAGGTCTCCAGCAGCACATCGAAAGTCTTGGGCTGAGGAGAGAACGGAGCCAGAGTCTCGGGGTTATGCCGGTTCGGCACCCTGAGCAGCATGCCGCTCTGGAAGAGGCTGAGCTCCCAGACGCGCAGATATCCCGTCGACGGCACCAGCGCATCGTAGAAAAAGTCGGCCGTACCGCCGAGAGTATAGTAACCGATATAAACGTCACCGCAGGTCTCCAGCAGCTTCACCTTGTCGTCATAGCCGAGCTTGCGGAAGAGCTCCGTAACTTCGCCGATACGGGCCTCGTGGCGATAGAAAGGGATGTTGCGGTCAACCAGCTTCTTCATGCGGGTCTCGATGCGCGCCACGTCAGCAGCCGTCAGCTCGCTGCCGTCACCCTTGTCGACAGAGCAATAATAGCCCTTTGAGATGGGCCGGCGCAGCACCACCTTGCACTTCGGGAAGACATCCTTGGCGGCCTTGCAGAGGAGGAAACAGAGCGAGTGGCTGTAGACGTTGCGTCCGCTGTAGCTGCGGTAGTCCAGGAACTCCACTTCTTTGTTGTTGTAGACTGCATACTTGAGCCCTTCGGTGACATGGTTGACCTTGGCGGCCAGTATGTCATAAGGCTTGTCAAACTCAAATTCGCCAGCCATCTTCATCAGGGTAGTGCCCTGTTTGAAGCTCTTCTTGGTGCCAGTGTTCTTGCAGAAAACTTCAATCATCGTCTTATAGATTACTACATCACCACGCCGTAGAGCAGAATTCCCACCCCGGCTGCGGCAAACATTACATATATCGGGTTGACCTTCTTCCAGACGGCATAGAAGCTGGCCAGGCAGATAATAACGCTGCTCCAGTGGAAGAAGGTTTCAGTATTTACGAACATTATGGCTGCGGCGGCGATCATACCCACCAGCACCGGCCTCATCCAGTCCAGCGCACCGCGCATGTAGCGGTTGCCCTTCACCTTGTGGTAGAAAATGGTGAGGGCCAGCATTATGGTCATCGGCGGCAGACAGCAGGCCAGAGTGGCGAGCAGCGAGCCCCAGACATTGCCGGTGACGGTATAGCCCACGTAGGTGGCGCAGTTGATGGCAATCGGGCCGGGAGTCATCTGGGAGACGGCGACAATGTCGGCGAACTGCCCTTCGGTAAGCCAGCCGCGCTGCGTCACGATCTCGTTGCTGATGAGGCTTATCATGGCGTATCCTCCGCCGAAGCCGAAGAAGCCGATCTTCAAATACGATAGGAAGAGCTGCCAGTATATCATTGCGTCAGTTCCTCCTTGTTACGGGCGCAGCAGAGCACGACACCCAGCGCTGCACCGAAGATCAGCATATATATCGGAGAGATGCCTGTGAAGCAAATAAGGGCGAGGGCGGCGAAGCCCATCAGCATCTGCCAGACGTTCATCTTGATGAGCATCTTGACGCACGGCACGGCAATCAGGCCGACCACGCAGGGACGCAGACCCTTGAAGGCCGCGGCGACAATCTCGTTGTCCCGGATGCCTGTAAGGAATATGGCCACCACCAGCATTATGCCGAAGGTGGGGACCACAAGTCCGGCAACGGCGAAGAAGGCACCCCAGAAACCTTTCATTCGATAGCCCACGAAGACCGCGGTGTTCAGCGAGAACGGGCCGGGCACTGACTGTGCCAGAGTGAACTGGTCGCGGAAATCTTCAAGGTCGAACCATTTGCGGCGGTCGACTATCTCATGCTCGATGACGGGCACGATGGCATAGCCGCTGCCCAGAGTGAAGGCGCCGATCTTGAAAAATATCCAGAAAAGCTCCCAGAGGCGACGCATCTACCTTACTTTTTCCTGCCATCCGGCACTACAGTGTACATAGTGTGGCCGTCAGGCGTACATTTCTGTTTTTCAAACAGTTGAGAGAGTGTAACAAAAGTGTAACCTTGCTCTTTCAGCACCGGAATGGCGTCGTCGAGAGCCTCGACAGTAGCTTCATTGCCCTCGAAGTCGTGCAGCAGGTAGATGGCCCCCGGTTCGGCATTGGCGATAATGCCTTCGAAGCGAGCTTCCCTGCCTACCGTGGCTACCCAGTCCTCGCAGCCCTTGCCGCAGATGAAGGTCAGGTCGATCCAGTCGTACATGTCGGGCTTGACGTTTATATAGGGCGGACGGAAGAACTTGGGACGCTGGCCGGTGATCTTCTCTATCATCTGCGAGGTGGCCTCAACCTCTTCCTTCACCTGAGCTTCGTCCATGCGGGACATCATGGGATGGGTGAATGAGTGGTTGCCGAGCTCGCAGCCCAGAGAGACGGCGCGCTTCATGTTCTCGGCGGAGTCGTCGTTTATGTTGCTGCCGATCAGGAAGAATGTGGCAGGGACATCATATTTTTCAAGAACGTCCAGCAGAGCGGACTCGGTGGTCAGGTTGGGGCCGTCGTCAAATGCGAGGGCGAGATATTTGGCAGGCTCCTTGGGAGCGCAGGCGATTGCGAGAGCGGAAAGGCAAATCATCATTGAAAGTTTGAATGTTTTCCTCATAGCGGTTCGTTTTAAAAACCTTTAAAGTTAATCAAAATAATTATCTTTGTGCCCGTTAACATTCATTACTGTTCAAATGCCTACTATCTCCAACCGCGGCAAAAGGATGCCTGAATCTCCGATCCGCAAGCTCGCCCCGCTGGCTGAACAGGCCAAGGCGCGCGGCACGAAAGTCTATCATCTCAACATCGGCCAGCCGGACCTTCCGACTCCCGAGGTCGCGATCCAGGCTATCCGCAACATCGACCGCAAGGTGCTGGAGTACAGCCCCAGCCAGGGCTACCGCAGCTACCGCGAGAAGCTTGTGGGCTATTACAAGAAGTTCAACATCAACCTCGACGCCGACGACATCATAATCACCACCGGCGGTAGCGAGGCTGTGCTCTTCGCTTTCATGTCGTGCCTCAACCCCGGCGACGAAATAATCGTTCCGGAGCCTGCCTACGCCAACTACATGGCTTTCGCCATCTCTGCAGGAGCTGTCATCCGCACCGTCGTGACCACCATCGACGAGGGTTTCTGCCTGCCGAAGGTCGACAAGTTCGAGGAGCTCATCAACGAGCGCACCAAGGCCATCCTGATCTGCAATCCCAACAACCCCACCGGTTACCTCTATTCCAGGGCTGAGATGAACCAGATCCGCGACCTTGTAAAGAAATACGACCTCTATCTGTTCAGCGACGAGGTGTACCGCGAGTTCATCTACACCAACTCTCCGTACATCAGCGCCTGCCACCTGGAAGGCATCGAGCAGAACGTGGTGCTCATCGACTCCGTTTCGAAACGCTACTCTGAGTGCGGCATCCGCATCGGCGCCCTTATCACCAAGAACGCCCAGGTGCGCAAGGCTGTCATGAAGTTCTGCCAGGCCCGCCTGAGCCCGCCGCTCATCGGCCAAATTGCCGCCGAAGCTTCTCTGGACGCACCCGATGAATACGGCACTGCCACATATGAGGAATACGTCGAAAGGCGCAACTGTCTCATCGACGGTCTCAACAAGATTCCGGGAGTATACTCACCTATCCCCATGGGTGCCTTCTACACCGTGGCCAAGCTTCCGGTGGATGACGCCGAGAAGTTCTGCGCGTGGTGCCTTACTGATTTCCAGTACGAGGGAGCTACCGTGATGATGGCTCCGGCCAGCGGCTTCTACACCACCCTCGGTCTCGGCCGCAACGAGGTCCGCATCGCCTACGTCCTCAAGAAGGACGACCTCAAACAGGCCCTGATCGTGCTGCAGAAAGCCCTCGAGGCATATCCTGGCAATACCCACAAATAATACTCTACTATGGAAATTCTCGACAACAATATCAGCGAGAGAAGCTGGGTTGCAGCTCTCCTCCTTTGCATCTTCTTCGGCGCATTCGGAGCACACCGTTTCTATGTAGGCAAGATCGGTACGGGCATACTGATGCTCTTTACTTTGGGCGGCTTAGGAATCTGGACCTTAATCGACCTCATCATTATCATCTGCCAGGATTTCAAAGACAAGGACGGCAAAATCCTCAAGAATCAGTAGCCGTCGACAACTCATTCTCCACAGCAAGAGACCTGTTGTGCAAGAGTGTGCGCGGGCTACCCCCTCTGGAGGGGCCTCAAGGGCCTATGACCGTTGCACACCCCCCGTTTAAAGGCCAGTGTGCAACGCCAACCTGCGTTATACGCTCTGTGAGGCCGGTCAGCGGCGCACACTTCTGCACGAGCGGGCAGCAGATGCACAAAACAAAACCCCGGGAGCGGCGAGTCAGTGCGGTGGGTTAACGGGCGGCATCAGCCGCGTGTCGGAGTGTGCGAGTGTCCGAAGGACAGGAGCCACGGAGGCACCCGGGTTCTGCGAAGCAGGTTCCGGCATATTCCCCCTTGGGGGATGTCGCGAAGCGACAGGGGGTAAGAAAGTCCCGGAGCTCGCACGAAAAAGCCGGCCCCGAGAGGGGTCGGCTCGTGCGGGCGAAGGGACTCGAACCCTTACGCCTTACGGCACTAGATCCTAAGTCTAGCTTGGCTACCAATTACAACACGCCCGCAGGAATGCGGCGTCCGTTAGTATGAACGGGCGATCGCTATGAAGTCCTCAGCCTTGAGTGAAGCGCCTCCGATGAGACCGCCGTCGATGTCAGGGCATGCGAAGAGTTCTTTGGCATTGCTGGGTTTGCAGCTGCCACCGTAGAGGATAGTGACGTCGTCAGCAAGCTTTTTGCCGAACTTGGCGGCAAGAGTCTTGCGGATGAAAGCGTGAACTTCCTGAGCCTGCTCGTTAGTGGCGGTAACGCCTGTGCCGATAGCCCAGACGGGCTCGTAAGCAATCACAACCTTAGCCATCTGCTCTGCAGTAAGACCGAAGAGAACCTCCTCGAGCTGAGCCTTGATGACATTGAAGTGGTTGCCGGCCTCGCGCTCAGAAAGCATCTCACCAACGCAGTAGATAGGGCTGAGACCATTCTCGAGAGCAAGAGCCATCTTGGCTACGAGAGTCTCGGAAGTCTCGCCGTAGTACTGACGGCGCTCGCTGTGTCCAAGAATAGTATAGGTGCAGCCTGTGCCGGCGATCATCTCAGCAGAAACCTCTCCGGTGTAAGCACCTTTGGCCTTGTCGGCGCAGTTCTGGGCAGACAGAGCTACTACGGAACCTTTGATCACGTCAGCGACAGTTGCCAGATGGGTGAAAGGAGGAGCGATGATAAGCTGAACATCCTTCGGAACTTGATCGAGAGCAGCAACGATATTCTTTGCAAGCTCTTTGCCGGCGGCAACAGTGGTATTCATCTTCCAGTTGCCTGCTACTATTTTCTTTCTCATGTTAAGTAAACGTTATTGTATGTAATTATAAAATCTGGAATTTGCCGCCACCTGAGACATTGGGGTTGATGCGGAGGTCCGGGCGGTTGCGGTACTTGCAGTTTGAAGCACCGGTGATGTCGGCTTTGATTGACTCGGAAGCGTCGAGAGTCACACTGCTGGCACCCTTGGCGTCAATCTTAGCGTTAGCAACGGGGAACTCGTCGGCTTTGAGCTTGCTGGCCCCTGCAACATCGGCGTTAAGAACAGAACCTTCGCCTACAAGAGTAACCTTGGCTGCGCCCTTGGCATCCAGGTCGACCCTGTCGATCTTGCCGGTAGCGTTGAACTTGCTGCTAGAAGTGATTGAGGCCTGCAGCTCGCTGCAGTCGCCCTTGAATGTAACGTCGCTGGCACCCTCAGCCTCGATTTCGAGGTCAGAGAATTCGCCGCTGAAATTAAGCTTGCTAGCGCCACTGAGCCTGAAAGAAGCATCAACTGAGTTGATCTTGATAGTGCTGATGCCGCTTGCTCCAGAGAGCGTAGCCCTGAAATTGTTCATGCCGAGCGAGAATTCATCGTTGCAGGTGAGGTTGCATGCTCCCGACAGGTCGATGAAATTAATCATAGGTGTACGGACAGTCAGTTTGAAACGCTCCTTGTTGATCTGCATCTTGACGGGGAGCTTTTTGAAACGGACTTTGAGGATGCCGGCCTCAGTGGTTACTGAAAGATATGGAGCGTAATCAGCGGGCACCTCTACAGTGACAGAATGCTGTTCAGCCTTGATAAGAAGAATCTCAAAATTGTTGTAGACCTCGATACCGTTGAAGGACAGGTCATAATCCTTGATAACATTCTCTGCATTAGCAGTAAAGCATAAACCAAGGATAGCTGTTAGGATGATTAATTTTGTTCTCATGTTGCGAAAGTAGTCATTTTATTTGTAAATTTGTTCGTTTAGTCGCTCTTATAGGGCAAAATTCATGCAAATACTTTAAACGAACGCTATGTATCTTTTAGGTTATGATGTCGGCAGCTCTTCAGTAAAGGCTGCTCTTGTTAATGCGGACAGCGGCCAGATCGTCGCATCCGACTTTTTCCCGAAAAACGAGATGAAAATCACCGCCGCCAAGCCGGGCTGGGCAGAACAGAGTCCCGACATGTGGTGGGAGAACCTCAAACTTGCCACCGAGAGCGTGCTGTCAGCCGCCGGCGTAGCAGGGAATGACATCAAAGCCATCGGTATTTCCTATCAGATGCACGGCCTCGTTCTCGTCGACAAGTTCAAACAAGTCCTCCGCCCCGCAATCATCTGGTGCGACAGCCGTGCCGTGCCTTATGGCGAGAAGGCATTCAAAGCCATAGGTGAGGAGAAAGCCCTGAGCCACCTGCTCAACTCTCCCGGCAACTTCACTGCCGCCAAGCTGGCGTGGGTGAAAGAGAACGAACCTCAGATTTATGAGCGCATCGACAAGTTCATGCTGCCCGGCGACTATGTGGCAATGCGCCTCACCGGCGATGCAGTCACCACCATCGGCGGCCTTTCAGAAGGCATCTTCTGGGATTTCAAGGAGGGCAAGATATCCAAAGACGTAATGGACTTCTTCGGCTTCGACGAGAGCATGGTTCCCGAAATCAAGCCGACCATGGGCATCCAGGGCTATGTGAATGCATGGGCTGCCAAGGAGCTCAACCTTGCTGAAGGCACTCCGGTGACCTACCGTGCCGGCGACCAGCCGAACAACGCTCTGTCGCTGAACGTGCTCGAGCCGGGTGAGATTGCTTCCACCGCCGGAACCTCAGGTGTGGTATACGGCGTGCTTGGCAACATCAATTACGATCCGCTGTCGAGGGTGAACACTTTCGCCCACGTCAACCATACTTCCCGCAAGAACCGTCTGGGCGTGCTGCTCTGCATCAACGGCACCGGCATCCTCAATTCATGGGTTAAGCATAATATCGTTGCAAGCGGCATCAGCTACAACGACATGAACGACCTGGCCGCCCAGTCAGCCATCGGTTCCCGCGGCATCTCAATCATCCCGTTCGGCAACGGAGCCGAGCGCATCCTGCAGAACCGCAACCGCGGCTGCTCTATCCACGGCGTCAACTTCAACATCAACAAGCAGTGCGACCTCATCCGCGCCGCCCAGGAAGGCATCGTGTTCTCATTCCAGTACGGCATGGAGATCATGCGCGGCATGGGTATGGAGATCAGCGTCATCCGCGCCGGCAAGGCCAACATGTTCCTCAGCCCCATCTTCCGCCAGACCCTCGCAGGCGTCAGCGGTGCAGTAATCGAGCTGTATGACACCGACGGAGCTGCCGGAGCTGCAAAGGGCGCCGGCATCGGTGCGGGCATCTACAAGGACAGCAAAGAAGCCTTCGCTTCGCTCACCAAGCTGGATGTAATCGAGCCGTCACAGGCTCTGCGCGAGCAGTATCAGCAAGCATACGAAACTTGGAAACAATATATCTAACAATCTAAATATCATTAACACATTAAAATCATGGCACAAAAAGAATTCTTCCCTGGAATCGGGAAAATCAAATTTGAAGGCGTAAACAGCAAGAACCCCCTGTCTTTCCGTTACTATGACCCTGAGAAGGTTGTCAATGGCAAGAAGATGAAAGACTGGTTCAAATTCGCAATGGCATGGTGGCACACTCTGTGTGCAGAAGGCGCTGACCAGTTCGGCGGCGGCACCAAGACCTTCCCCTGGAATGCTGCAAAGGATCCTATGCAGGTTGCAAAGGACAAAGCTGACGCAGGTTTCGAGTTCATGCAGAAGATGGGCATCGGTTACTATTGCTTCCACGATGTAGACCTCGTAGCTGAGGCTGACACCGTTGAGCAGTATGAGAAGAATTACAAAGAGATTATCGCTTATCTGAAGAAGAAACAGGAAGAGACCGGCATCAAGCTGTTGTGGTCTACTGCAAACGTATTCGGTAACAAACGTTACATGAATGGTGCAGCTACCAACCCTGATTTCGACGTTGTTGCACGTGCAGCCGTCCAGATCAAGAACTCTATCGACGCAGCCATCGCACTGGGCGCTACCTGCTATGTATTCTGGGGCGGCCGCGAAGGATACATGTCACTCCTCAACACCGATCAGAAACGCGAGAAAGAGCATCTCGCAATGATGCTGACCCTGGCCCGCGACTATGGCCGCGCCAATGGTTTCAAAGGCACCTTCCTCATCGAACCGAAACCCTGCGAACCTTCAAAGCATCAGTATGATGTCGACACCGAGACTGTTATCGGCTTCCTGAAAGCTCACAAGCTTGACAAGGACTTCAAGGTTAACATCGAGGTCAACCACGCTACTCTCGCAGGTCACACCTTCGAGCACGAGCTGGCTTGCGCTGTTGACGCCGGCATGCTCGGCAGCATCGACGCCAACCGCGGTGACTACCAGAACGGCTGGGATACCGACCAGTTCCCGATCGACCACTGCGAGCTCACTCAGGCTATGCTCCAGATCATCCGCAACGGCGGTTTCAAGGATGGCGGCACCAACTTCGACGCCAAGACCCGTCGTAACTCTACCGACCTGGAAGATATCTTCATCGCCCATATCGCTGCTATGGATGCAATGGCACACGCTCTCGAAAGCGCTGCAGCAATCCTCAACGAGAGCCCTATCCCTGCAATGGTGAAAGAGCGTTACAGCTCATTCGACAAGGGCATCGGCAAGGACTTCGAGGATGGCAAGCTCACTCTCGAGCAGGTTGTTGCATACGGCCGCAAAGTTGGCGAGCCTAAGCAGACCAGCGGCAAGCAGGAGCTGTACGAGGCTATCGTTAATATGTATTAACAGCGCGTCATGACTGCTACACAACAAGGCGGAAGCAGAGGCTATCTGTTTTTCATAACTATCGTGGCCGTATTGGGCGGTCTGCTGTTCGGATATGACACTGCTGTCATCTCCGGCGCAGAGAGAGGTCTGCAGGCATTCTTCGAGGGTGCCAAGGACTTCGACTACACCGACCTGATGCACGGCTTCACCTCCTCCAGCGCGCTGATCGGATGTATCATCGGTAGTGCGATTTCCGGTCTGATGGCCGGACGTCTGGGACGTAAGAAGAGCCTGTTCATAGCAGGTATCTGCTTCTTCCTGTCCGCTGCCGGTTCATACTATCCGGAATTCCTCTTCTTCGAGAAGGGCGTTGCCTGCAAGTCTCTCTGGGTTGCATTCAACCTCTACCGCGTGCTCGGCGGCATCGGTGTCGGTATGGCTTCTGCCATCTGCCCTATGTACATTGCCGAGGTGGCTCCGGCCAACAAACGTGGCAAGCTCGTGTCATGGAACCAGTTCGCGATTATCTTCGGCCAGCTGGTCGTTTACTTCGTGAACTTCCTCATCATCCAGTCTCACAAGAATGATCCCGCTGTAGTTGAGTGGACCAACCAGATCGGCTGGCGTCTTATGTTCGGTTCCGAGTGCGTTCCGGCAGGTCTCTTCACCCTGCTGATCCTGCTCGTTCCCGAGACTCCCCGTTATCTGGTTATGTCCGGCCAGGAAAACAAGGCTCTCGACGTGCTTACCAAGATCAACGGCAGTTCGCTGGCTTCACAGGTTCTTTCCGAGATCAAGGCTACAGTTGTCGAGAAGAAAGAGAAACTCTTCGCCTACGGTATCCTGGTTATTTTCATCGGCTGCATGCTCAGCGTGTTCCAGCAGTTCGTAGGTATCAACGCCGTGCTGTACTTCGCTCCTCGTATTTTCGAATCGATGGGCATGGGCGATCCTATGACTCAGACTGTGATGATGGGTATAGTGAACATTTCGTTCACATTGGTAGCCATCTTCACCGTCGAGAAGCTCGGACGTAAGCCGCTGCTCATCACCGGTTCGCTCGGTATGGCTCTCGGTGCCATCGGCGTGGCTCTGGCAGACGCTCTGCCCGGCGTGCCCGGCATCGTAGGCGTGCTCAGCATCATGATCTACTCAGCTTCATTCATGTTCAGCTGGGGTCCCATCTGCTGGGTGCTCATCTCAGAGATCTTCCCGAACACCATCCGCGGAGCTGCTGTTGCTATCGCAGTTGCCTTCCAGTGGATCTCGAACTTCATCGTAAGCTCGACCTTCGTGTCGCTCTACACCTGGAGTCCGGCCTTCACTTACGGCATGTATGCAACATTCTGCATCATCGCGGCCATCTTCGTCTGGAGGCTCGTTCCTGAGACCAAGGGCAAGACCCTCGAAGACATGAGCAATCTCTGGCGCAACCGCAAGTAATCCCTGACACTAACTTTATATTTCAAAACCCCGGAAGCTTCGCCGCTCCCGGGGTTTTGTTTTATGCATCTGCTGTCCGCTCGTGTTCTGCAACAGGCAGGCGATTGCAAAACACGCACTGTGAAACAGAAAAAAAAGACTACCTTTGTGGCAGTTCGGTTAATGATATGAAAAAAAGGATATACGAGATAATCCAGATGGGTCACAAGGGTGACCGGGCGAGCAGCATTTATGATATATTCATGATTGTGGTGATCCTGCTCAGCATCGTCCCGCTGATGTTCATGAAGGTCTACCCCATCTTCGACGTCATCGAGAAGGTAACTGTCGTAATCTTCATAATCGATTATCTGCTGCGCTGGTGGACCGCCGACTTGCGTCTGAAAGAAGGTGGATGGTCGTACGTTTATTATCCCTTCACCCGCTGGGCCATAATCGACCTGCTCTCCATTCTTCCTGGTCTCAACCTTATCGGTGACGGCTTCAAGATCTTCAGGGTTGCCCGCCTGCTGCGCATCCTTCGCCTTCTCAAACTGTTCCGCTATTCCGATGCCGTCCAGGTGCTTGTCTCAGTCATCCGTAAAGAAAGGAAGGTGCTGATGGCAGTGCTTGGCATTTCAGTGTTCTACATCTTCCTGACTGCGCTCATCATGTTCAATACTGAGCCCCGCATCAACCCAGACACAGGCCAAGAGACCTTCACATGCTTCTTTGACGCACTCTACTGGTCGACAGTGACCCTCACTACCGTGGGCTACGGAGACCTGATCCCCGTCACGGAGATAGGCAGGCTGGTCGGCATGCTTTCATCACTGGTAGGAGTCGCAATAATCGCCCTGCCTTCAGGCGTAATAACTGCCAGCTATCTCGAAGAGATCAGAAGCGCAAAGAAGAGGAAAGAAGAAGACCTGGAAGAAAATGCCAAAGAGATAGAAGAAGAGAAAGACTTCCATTCTGTCCTGGACGAATCATAGCCTATAATCTCTCGACATAAAACAAATCACCGGAGCCGCCAAACGCAACTCCGGTGATTTTGTATATGCTATGCAAGAATTATTCAGCGGCGGGAGCCTCAGGCTCTGCAGCAGCTTCAGCCTCAGCCGGAGCTTCAGGAGCGGGGAAGCCGCAATATTTTGCGCGATGCTCAGCCATGATGGCGTCAGCTTTCTGAGAGAAGAAATCATACATTACGCCGTCAACAGCGACTACGCAGACAATGGCAAGGATAACTGCGATTGCAGCGAGCACGGGACCTACTTTAGGAATGGCACCGAGAAGACCGCAGAGAAGGCCTATAGCGATAGCGCAGATCAATCCGACGAAGAAGATGCGCCACTTGTTGCCGAAAGTAGCGTCATAGCTGAGCAGCAAAGCTTTCAGCGGAGACACATGCTTGTCGATAAGGAAGTATATAGCAAAGCTCCATGCGATAGCGATAACCAGAGCGGGCAGCAGCATGAAAGCGGCGGCAGCCATAGTTCCAATAGAGATGAAACCCATCAGCAGGAAGAAATTGCCGAGATTCTTGAAGTTGTCTTTGTTGAAGATAGAAACAGGATCGATAGTCTCGCCGCGGCCGATGCCGATGACAGCTTTGTATAATCCGATAGTTGTGCCGACGTTGAGATAAGGAATCCAGAAAGTAAGGAAATAGAGGATAACCATCAGAAGCAGCGGGAAGAAGTTCTTGAGGCCATACTGGACGCCGTCCTTGATGGTCTTCATGATGTCGAGTTTCTCTGTAGTCATAGTATTTGGTTTAAGGTTGTTTCGAGCATTACCCAAATATAGCAAAAAACATTGTAAATTAGCATCAGTCATCAGCACAAACTGAACGTTATGAAATCCTTAAACATATTTGCAGTCCTCCTGCTGGCCGCAGCTTTCCTCATCTCATGCGAACAACCCGCCGGCTCCTCAAGGGGCATCGGAGTCTACCCCGGCAACCCTGACGAGTATGACGGCCCCGTCATGCAGGCTGCTGACGGAAGCTATCGCAATCTTGCGCTTCACCGTGCGGCATGGCACTCGACAAGCGTCGACTACAACCTCACCGGCCACCTTGTCACCGACGGTATCATAACAGACGAGGCCCCTGTCTGGATGCAGGTGCTCGCTAACGGAGTGAACATCGAGAACCGCCTCAAGGAGCGCCTTTTCGACGACAACTTCACCGGTATCACCTTCGACGGAAAGGCCGGAGCAGCGCTGGAGATAGGCCTTGAGGAGATAGTGGACGCCGACGCAGTAAGCTTCGAAGGCAACTGCAGGCTCCATCTGGGAGCAGATATGCCGGATGATTTCATGCCGAAGCTGAAAGTAGTGCTGGACGACGATGATATTACGATACTGGAGCTGCCGCTGCGTCCCTGCAGCCCCACCATCCACGAGGGTGGCGGCAGCCAGAACGTCTCTGTGCTGGAAGGCCTCTCCGGCACGAAGACCATGCAGTCCAGATACGGCTCTTCCAGCGAGCTGGCCTTCGCATACATGGCCGAGCTGCCCGCAGAGAAATGCGGAGCATTCATTATCACCCTCGACACCGACGCAGTGCGGGAATGGAACATCACCGAATTGAACTTTTACAAGGACGGCAAGGAGGTGTCGCAACTGCCTTCCGGCCATTTCGTGAGCGCATGGATGCCCGGCTTTTCGGACATGGAGCCCTCGGTGACCATAGACCTTGGCGCGGATGCATCTTTCGACAAATGCCGAATATTCTGGGCGGACGGAAAGTCATCTTCAGGAAGCATCGAGACCTCGATGGACGGGCTCAAATGGAAGAAAGTGGCGGAATTCGACTACGGAGCAGATGAGATCGCAGCCAGTGGCAAGGGCCGCTACGTTCGCCTTAATCTCGACAGCAGTGCAGCAGTGTCGGAATTCGAGGTATGGGGCACCGGAGGCGTTGTTCCGGTAGCGCAACAAGCCAAGACAGCCTGCAGCGACACTCTGGAGCTTTCCCGCGGTGCATGGATGCTGCAGCGCGCCTCTGAAGTGGAAGAAGGCGGCTCAACCATCTCCACCAGCGGTTTCTCTACCGAAGGCTGGCTTCCTGCCACCGTGCCCGGCACTGTAGCCGGCTCATACTATAACGCCGGAGCCATTCCCGACATACGCTATGACGACGACCAGCTGCAGCTTTCTGAATCGTTCTTCAACGGCGACTTCTGGTACCGCGAAGCATTCGCACTGCCGGAAGGCTTCGCCGGCCGCAAGCTGATACTCGACTTCAACGGCATAAACTGGAAGGCCGACATCTTTCTCAACGGGCAGTACGTCGGCCACATCGACGGAGCCTTCATGCGAGGCCGTTTTGACGTGACTGATATAGTAGCACAGGAAAACTACCTGGCAGTGCTGATCCACCGCAACGCCCACCCGGGCATTATAAAAGAGCAGACAGCCATAACCGCCGACACCAACGGCGGCATCCTGGGGGCCGACAACCCCACCTTCCACCCTACTATCGGCTGGGACTGGATACCCACAGTCCGTGGCCGCGACATCGGCATCTGGGACAACGTCTACCTGAAGGCTGAGAACGAAGTAAGTATCGACGACGGCTTCGTCAGCACACATATTGCCAGGAGTTCTGTCTCAATAGCTCCCGGAGCCGTACTGAAGAACCTTACAGACAAAGCGATAGATGGGGTGTTGAGGGTGACTGTCGGCGATTTCCCGATGGAAAAGCTGGTGAGCCTGGCTCCGGGCCAGGAGCTCGAGGTTACGATGGATCCCCGACCTATGCCTGACGCAAAACTCTGGTGGCCTGTCGGCTATGGCGAGCAGAACATGTACGGTGTAACAGCGGAGTTCATCACCGCAGGTCAGTGCCTGGGCCGCCTCCATTTTATGACCGGACTGCGCGAGATGACATATGACACTTCTGAAGGCATTCTTGACATATATATCAACGGCCGCAGGCTTATCGGCAACGGCGGCAACTGGGGTTTTCCCGAGATATATCTGAACTACCGCGCAAGGGAATACGATGCTGCGGTGGCCTATCACGCCGACATGAACTTCACGATGATACGCAACTGGGTGGGCCAGACCGGCGACCGCGAATTCTTCGAGGCCTGCGACCGGCACGGCGTCATGATATGGCAGGACTTCTGGCTGGCAAATCCCTGGGACGGCCCCGACCCTGACGACAACGACATGTTCATGGCGAACGCTCAGGACTTCGTGCGCAGGATCCGCCGTCATCCCAGCATAGCTCTCTACTGCGGACGCAACGAAGGCTATCCCCCCACCGTCCTGGATGACGGCCTGAGGAAGCTGGTGGCAGAGGAGCATCCAGGCATGTTCTATATGCCGCATTCTGCAGAAGGCTATGTAAGCGGCAACGGCCCCTACAGGGCTCTTCCTGTAGAAGAGTATTTCAAGGCAGAGCGGGGCAAGGACCGCATCCACAGCGAGCGCGGCATGCCCAACGTAATGACTGCCGAGAGCATGCGCAGGATGCTGAGGGAGGAGAACTGGTGGCCGCAGACCAGCGTCTGGGGCGTCCATGACTACACTCTGGAGAACGCCCAGAGCGCCGCGACCTTCAACGCCATGGTAGAGCAGCACTTCGGGCCGGCCTCGTCGCTGGAAGAGTTCACACGCTGGGCCCAGCTGGTCAACTACGACGGCTATCGCGCCATGTACGAGTCCCGCAGCTGGAACCGCAAGGGACTGCTGATATGGATGAGCCACTCCTGCTGGCCTTCTATGGTATGGCAGACCTATGACTACTACCTCGCTCCCACCGCGGCCTATTTCGGAGCCAAGAAAGGCTCTGCTCCTATCCGCATCCAGTGGAACCCGGTGCGCGGATGCGTCGAGGTGGTGAATGACAATTACGGCGACCTGCAGGACGCCACGGCCGAAATGAACGTGGTGACATACGACGGCGCCACCATATTCACAAGGAACGACGTCGTGTCGCTGAAAGACGACAGCACACTGCCGCTGGCCCCTATGGCAGTAGATTCATCAGCCATGGGTGCTGTGCATTATCTGAAACTGAAACTCACAAAGGACGGCGTCACTCTCGCCGACAACTTCTACATCCACAGCAGCGACGGTGACCTGAG
>JAFZKU010000177.1 GCA_017551785.1 Bacteroidales bacterium
CACCCCGGCACCGAAGGACATCGCCGCATGGCGAAGACCATCCAGTACCACCTGCTTTCACTTCCCTGCAAATTCTAATTAACTTCAGAATAATTAATAACACTTAAAATCATTCATCATGGCAAAATTCAGATGCCCCGTATGCGGATATATCCACGAAGGTGACACCGCTCCCGAAAAATGCCCGCTCTGCGGAGTTCCCGGCTCAAAATTCATCCAGATAGAAGAAACTGACGACAAACTTGTCTTCGTTGACGAGCACGTTCTTGGCGTAGCCAAAGACGTAAAGGATCCCGAGATATTGAAAGGTCTTCACGACCACTTTAACGGAGAATGCTCAGAGGTCGGAATGTATCTGGCAATGAGCCGCCAGGCCGACCGCGAGGGTTATCCCGAGGTAGCCGACGCTTTCCGCCGCTATGCATTCGAAGAGGCTGATCATGCCGCACGCATCGCCGAGCTCCTCGGCGAGGTAGTATGGGACACCAAGACCAACCTCGAGAAACGCATGCACGCTGAGGCCGGCGCCTGCGAAGGCAAGAAACGCATCGCCACACTTGCAAAACAGCAGAACCTCGACGCTATCCACGACACCATCCATGAGATGGCTAAGGATGAGGCACGTCACGGCAAAGGCTTCGAAGGCCTCTATAACAGGTACTTCAAGAAGTAGTACGTCACAAGGCATATGAAGAGATTCCTGATTGCGGCCATCGTCATGGTTGCAGCCGTGGCCTGCACTTCCGTGAAGGATTTCGACCTTCAGCAGGGAAAGACAGTGCCCATGGGCGGCAGCTATACCGACTTCATCCTCACAGGGCAGGCTCTGCTTGAAGACGGAGCCGGCGCTTCGGTGTATTTCCATACCGACGGCAGCTGCGCAAAGGGCTATCAGGTGCTGCTGCATAACGGCCCCATAGACGGCAGCCGGAAGAGCGGCTCTCTGGCATCCGTCAGGAATCTCTATCGCAGCCTTGCGCAAGACGGGGAGTGGTTCCCCTTCGAAATAGCTGTAAGAGGTAGAAACATCTCCGTCAGCATAAACGGCACCGAGGTTGTATGCTACACCGAGCCTGACGTACCGTACCGCAGCGAAAAGCACAAAGACATGCTGCTGGGCAGCGGCAAGGTAGTCTTCCTTGGAGGTAACGGCAAGGTTTCTTTCAGGGATGTCGCCATAGAACGGCTTGCCGAGGGGCTTCGCACCCCTTCGGACTCTCTTCCGCCTGTCGACGAGCAGAATGACGACATTATCCGCCTGCAACAGGAAGACTTTCCTGTGATAGACTGGCATGTGCACCTCAAGGGCGACCTCACCGAAGAGATGGCCCACGCCATGTCGATGAACTACGGCATCAATTACGGCATCGGTCCTAACGCTTACGGACCCAAGAAAGAGGGTGAGGGCGGCACAGGCCTGGTGCTGACAAGTGCGGAAGAGATGGAGGCCTACTATGAAAGCGTCAAGGACTGGCCCTTCATGAGGCCCCTGCAGGGCGACGGCCGCAAATGGTCGCGCAGCTTCCCGACGGAGCTTCTCGACAAGTTCGACTACATCTTCACCGACGCCATGTATATCTTCGACCGGGGCAGGCTGGTAAGGCTATGGCATCCTGAAGAAGTCAAGATTGACGTTCCGGTCCAGAAATATATGGACCTCATCGTGGACGAGACTGTCCGCATCTTCGAGAACGACCCTGCCGATTTCTCGGCGAACGCATTCTATCTGCCCGAAGTGATTGCCGGCGATTTCGAGACGCTTTGGACCGACGAAAGGGTCGACAGGGTGCTGAAGGTCCTCAAGGACAACGACGTGGCTCTTGAAATCAGCGCCCGCTACAAGATTCCCAGCAAACGCATAATCCAGAAAGCCAAAGATATGGGGCTGAAGTTCACCTTCGGCACCAACAACAAGGATTCCGACTTCGGCCGGCTGGAATACTGTACCCAGATGGTGCGCGAATGCGGCATCACCGCAGACGACATGTGGTTTCCTTCGATGTCAACCCGTTCTGAACGGATGAAAGCAAGGGACGCTGCGGGAAAGTAACAGAGATATAATATGGAAACCGGCATCAACTTCGTCAACGACCTCGCCATAATCCTGATTACTGCAGGATTGTGTACGGTTGTATGCCGTGCGCTGAAGCAGCCGCTGATCCTTGGTTACATAATAGCCGGTTTCATAATCAGCCCCAACCTCGGTATCTTCGGCATATCCAGCCAGGAGGCCGTTGAACAATGGTCCGACATCGGTATAATATTCCTCATGTTCGGACTTGGTCTTGAATTCAGCTTCAAGAAACTCATGGCTGCCGGAAGCCAGGCTATAGTGACGGCCCTCAGCAAGTTCGTGGGAGTGTTCGTCATAGGCTTCCTTATAGGGCAGGCCCTTGGCTGGACGGCGATGGAAAGCATCTTCCTGGCCGGACTGCTGTCTATGTCTTCGACCGTGGTCGTCATCAAGACTTACGAAGATTTCGGATTGAAGAAAGAGCCATACGCTGGCATAGTGTTCGGCACGCTTGTGGTCGAGGATATGATCGCAATCATGCTGATGGTGCTGCTTTCAACCCTCGCTGTGTCAAATAACTTCTCGGGAGGGGAGATGCTGCTTAACTTCGGCAAGCTGGTATTCTTCCTGGTGCTGTGGTTCGTAGTCGGTATTTATATCATACCGACCCTTCTCAAGAGGACGAGCCGTTTCCTCAGTGACGAGATATTGCTCATCATCAGCCTGGGCCTATGCTTCGGCATGGTTTCGCTTGCCACCAGGTCCGGCTTCTCATCTGCCCTCGGCGCCTTCATGATGGGTTCCATCCTTGCAGAGACCATCGAGAACGAGAAGATAATGAAGCTGATTACGCCCATCAAGGACCTTTTCGGCGCCATCTTCTTCGTTTCCGTCGGCATGATGATAGCTCCGGCGCAGATTGCCGCCCACTGGTGGGTTATTCTGATCCTCGCCTTAGCTGTGGTGCTGACTCATGTGCTCTTCGTCACTGTGGGCATCATACTGGCCGGAGGCAACCTTCGCAACGCAGTTTACTCCGGATTCAGCCTGGCCCAGCTGGGTGAGTTCGGATTCATCATAGCCGGAGTGGGAGTGGGGCTCGGCGTGATGCGGGACTTCATCTATCCTGTCATAATCGCTGTGTCCGTGCTCACCATCTTCACCACTCCTTATACCATCAAGCTTGCCGGCCCCGTATACAAATGGCTGCAGCGAATCCTGTCGCCAGGCCTCCTGGCAAAGATAGACCGGCCAGACAGCGCTGCCAAGCTCTCGAAAGCCGAGAAGAGCGAATGGAAGAAAGTAATCACGGCATATGTGATCAGGCTTCTTATCTACGGAGTTCTGCTGACCGCCATATTGATCCTGTCGGCCAGCTTCCTGGGCAGAATCGTGTCGAAGTTCCTGCCGGACATCAGCTTGACATGGCATAACACCATCTGCATACTGGTGACCCTGGCAGTGATGGCGCCGTTCCTTTTCGGCATGGTTTCGAGAAACCACAAATCCCAGGCTTCCATCAAGAAGCTGCTGGCCGAGAAACGCTCCAACTCATGGCCTCTGGTAGGTCTTGACATATCGAGGATATTCATCGCCATGGGCTTCGTGCTGGCAGCGATATCCCATTATGCCAAGCTCTCCGGCTGGGTCATCATAGTGCTGCTGGTTGCAGGTTTCTTCATGCTTGTCATAACCCGTAACTTCCTCAGGAAATACCAGTCGCTCGAGACCCGGTTCCTGCGCAACCTCAACGACAAGGAAGAGACGGTACGCAAGATGCGTCCGGTGACGGCATCAGTAAGGCAGAGCCTCGGCGAGTATGACGTGCACATCGAGGAAATGGCTGTCAGCCAGGAATCTTCATGGGTGGGGCAGAAGCTGAAGGACCTGCCTCTCAGGGAGCAGTCCGGAGCCAACATAATCAAGATAATGCGCGGCACCAGGAGCCTGACCATACCGGACGGAGATACAGTGATTTACCCTGGTGACAAGCTATATGCTGTCGGCACGGGAGAGCAGCTCAAAGCGATGCATGCTATGGTAGAGTCGGCGAATGTCGAACATCTGCATGGCTTTGACAACATCTTCAAGGTGGAGCCCGTGACGCTTACCGAAGATTCATACCTGACCGGACAGAGCCTCCGCAGCCTCAATCTGCGCAGCTATGGCTGTATGATTATCAGCATGCTGCGCGACGGTCAGTTTGTGACCAATCCCAAGCCCGATACGGTCTTCCATGCCGGAGACACCGTATGGCTGGCAGGAGATGTCAATTCCCTCACATGGTTCGAGAAATAACACTATAATTATCCTAATATGAAACCGATCCATTTCGCGGCGGTGGTAATTGCCGCATTTGCACTTTCTTCATGCGGCAAGTCCGCTGAAAATACTGCTTCCTATCAGGTGTCCCAGGTCCCGTTCACGGATGTCAAGATTGCCGAGAACAGCTTCTGGGGCGACAGGCTCAAAGCTGCCAGAGAGGTTACCATTCCTCTGGCTTTCAGCAAATGCGAATCTGAAGACCGCTACCGCAACTTCGA
>JAFZKU010000178.1 GCA_017551785.1 Bacteroidales bacterium
CCTGTAACCTTCTGATCCGTAGTCAGATGCTCTATTCAGTTGAGCTAAGGGGCCGAAGTATTACTCAGCGGGTTTCGCTACGTATTTCTTCTCTTTGATGCGGGCCTTCTTACCAGTCAGGTTGCGGAGGTAGAAGATGCGTGCCCTGCGTACTTTACCGTACTTGTTAACCTCTACGCTCTCGATGAACGGTGAGTTGAGAGGGAATATACGCTCTACGCCAATGCCGTTAGAGATCTTGCGGATAGTGAAGGTCTGGGTCCTTCCGGCACCACGCCTTTGGATCACAACGCCACGGAATTTCTGGAGGCGCTCCTTGTTCTCCTCTTTGATCTTGTAAGTGACCGTGATAGTATCGCCTGCCTTGAAGTTCGGAAAGCTCTTCTGGTCCTGTGCCATCGCCTGTTCGGCAACTTTCATTAAATCCATATCATTCAAATATTTAGCGCAACATCGCGACTTAAAAGCCTTCACACGAGAGGTTGCTGTGATTTTTGGGACTGCAAAAGTGGAAAAATTTTTTTATTAATGCAAATTATTTTTAATCAGCCTTTAAAAACAAAGTACACCGCCATAACCAGGCAGATGAACGCCGCGAAGTGGTTCCATCTGAGCGGGTCGCCTTTGAAGATCAAAATCGACATGGTGGCGAACACTATCAAGGTGATGGTCTCCTGGATAACTTTGAGCTGCATCAGGGAGAAGGGACCGCCGTTGCCCTGGAAGCCGATGCGGTTCGCCGGGATCATGAAGAAGTATTCCAGAAGGGCGATTCCCCAGCTGACGATTATGATGCCGAAAATGCCCCATTTGGGGAAGACTTTTCCGAAGTCGAATTTGAGATTACCGTACCACGCCAGTGTCATCAATACATTAGACACAATCAGCATCAGTACAGTTGCTAGTCCTTTTAACATTGCATTCTTAATAAAACGGCCGCAAAGATATGATTTTTTGTAAATTTGGAATCATGAAAATCCGTTTATTCAAGATAATTGTAATCGTGGCTGCCATGCTTGCCCTGGCCGCTTGCGACAATCCCGTGAAGAGCTATACCGACTGGCTGTATGAATACATGCCGCTGCCGGACAGTCTGCAGTACGGCAGGGATTACTGGGAGGCCAATGTCGCCAAGACGCTGGAGGTGCGTGACCGCATGGGCTGGGGCGTCCCGGAACGTGAGTTCCGCCATTTCGTGCTGCCGCTGCGGGTGAACAACGAGACTCTGGACGATTTCCGCACCAAGTATGCCGACGAGCTCTGCGAGCGTGTGGCCGGCATGACGCTGGCCGAGGCTGCTCTCGAAATCAATCATTGGTGCCATGAGCAGGCTACTTACCAGCCGTCCGACGGGCGTACCGGAGGCCCGGAGTCTATAATGCAGAGGGGCCTGGGGCGCTGCGGCGAGGAGTCTGTGCTGACAGTGGCTGCTCTGCGTGCGGCGGGAATCCCTGCCCGGCAGGTCTATACCCCGAGGTGGGCTCATACCGACGACAACCACGCGTGGGTTGAGGTGTGGATATACGGTCGCTGGCACTTCATGGGCGCCTGCGAGCCTGAGGCGGTGCTGGACAGGGCATGGTTCAACGGCGCGGTGTCGCGGGCGATGATCCTGCACACCAAAGTGTACGGTGACTACGACGGCCCGGAGGATGTGATCCAGAGGACGCCTTGCTATACTGAGATCAATGTGGTGCGGAATTATGTACCGACGCGTCGTACTGCCGTGAAGGTGGTGGATGACGGAGCCCCTGTGGAGGGCGCTGCCGTCAGCTTCCGCATCTACAATTATGCTGAATTCTATAATGTCGTGACATATCAGACAGGTGCTGACGGCCGCTGTGCTCTCGACACCGGGCTTGGCGACATGTTCGTGCTGGCCTGGAAGGACGGGCGTTTCGGCTATGCCGTGGCTTCGTCTGATGAGACGGTGATTGAGCTGGACCACAGTTTCGGCGAGGAGTTCAGTGACGAACTGGAGATCAATCCGCCTGCTGAGGATCCGCTTGCAGGCGACATCGACCCGGTGCTGGCTGCAGCTAATGCGGCGAGGCTGGCCGTCGAGGACAGCATCCGTCTGTCCCACGATCACTCCAATCCCGCAGTGGCGCGTTTCCGCGATGCCTATCCGGCCAGGGCGGAGAGTGTGCTGAAGCTTCTTTACGAGAAGGATTTGGCTGATGTGACTTACGATGTGCTGGAGGATGCCCTGGAAGGAGTTGGTTCCGAGAGGGTAGAGCTGGAGCATCTGCGCCCGTACCGCCATGAGATTCTGGCTTCCGGCGAGTTGGCCGGCCTGCGCGATGCCGATGCCGTACGGCGCTGGTGCGAGGAGAACATTACTGTCGTGGAGGGTCGAAATCCGCAGAGTCTGAGGACTTCGCCGATTGCAGTATGGCGCTCCCGCATGACTGACGGCCTGGGTCTGAAGATATTCTATGTGGCGCTTTGTCGCACTCTGGGCATTCCGGCGGAATATGACCTGGTCACCGGCGAGGTGAACTCGTCTGCCCCGAAGGCGCATCTGCGGCCCGCTTCTGACAAGTATTTCCGGGATTATACGCTCACTCAGATA
>JAFZKU010000179.1 GCA_017551785.1 Bacteroidales bacterium
AAATGCGACCTCTATCCCGAGTGGAAGGAAGTCCTGGCCCAGCTGAAGGCGGACATCACCGCTGTCTATGCCGCCAACGATGGCAAGACCGCCGGCGTCGATATGCCTGGCTTTGACTCCGTCGCGCTGCATATGTGGCACTGCTACACCGGCGGCATGCGTGAACTGCTGGACGGCAGCTTCATCGCTCCCAAGATCGAGCTCGCCCGCACTCTGGCCGAGAACGCGCTCGGCTCCTTCGAGTGGATGGGCTCCATCGGCCTGAACGCCGGTTACGGCGCCGGCGCCCGCCTGAGCACCGTGCTCGGCGCGATGTGGCCGCGCACCCACAGCTTCATGAGCGGCGCGGAGCGCATCCCGCAGCTGGTGAAGGTGGCTGAAGAAAAAGGCGTCAAGATCTACACTGAAACCCGCGGCACCGAGCTGCTGGTCAGCGACAACCGCGTCGTCGGCGCGAAAGCCGAGACCCCGTTCGGCACCAAGATCACCATCAATACCACCAAGGGCGTCATCCTGGCGACCGGCGGCTACTGCGCGAACCCCGCGATGGTCAAAGAGTATGACAAGTACTGGGGCGACGACCTGACCACCCATACCCTGAGCACCAACCTCGGCACCAACGAAGGCGACGGCATCATCATGGCCACCGCTATCGGCGCCGACACCTTCGGCCTGGGCGTGTCCCAGATGATGCCCTCCTCCTCTCCGGTCAAGGGCACCATGACCGACGGTATCTGGGGCGACGCTGCCGAGCAGATCTGGATTGACGGCAACGGCGACCGCTTCGTCAACGAATACGCCGAGCGCGACGTGCTGGCCAAGGCTTCCCTGGCGCTTGACAACGGCATCTTCTACATCATCTATGCCGGCCGCGGCGATATCACCAAGCCCGACCAGAAGCTGACCGGTATTGCCTATGACGCCCGCACCGCGGCGATGGTTGAAGGCGGCCATGTATGGTATGCCTCCACCCTGGCGGAGATGGCTGAAGCCACCAAGACCGCCGCTGCCGGCTGCACGCCCGCATTCACCGAAGAGAAGCTGCGTGAGACCATTGAGAAGTACAACGCTTATGTAGCCGCTCAGAAGGACGACGACTTCGGCAAGGATGTTATCGCCGGCGCGATCGACATCGAGGCCATGGAAGCCGATCCCAACCTGGGCTTCTGCATCACCCCCCGCAAGGCGTCCCTGCACCACACCATGGGCGGTATCTGCATCGACACCCAGGCCCGCGTCCTGCGTGAAGACGGCAGCGTGATCGAAGGCCTGTGGGCGGCCGGCGAAGTCACCGGCGGCATCCATGCCGGCAACCGTCTGGGCGGCAACGCCATCGCGGACATCTTCACCTTCGGCCGCATCGCCGGTACTCAGGCGACTGCTGAATAACAACTGAACGTTCCATAACATCGCACCGGCGCAGCGAAAGCTGCGCCGGTGCTTGCTTTGTTTATGAAGTGAACAGGTAGGAGTGAGGAGTGAGGAGGCATGATAAAAAGTAACAGAAGGTGATGCGCAACTAGTCTTGATGCTGTAGAATAGAGGAAACAGCAGCAAGACAGATAGATCTAATTCGACATTTTTTGTGATCTTCGAGACCGCTGAGGAGAATGAACGAGTTAGCATCGAATCATGCAGAGGTCGATACAAAGAGTATCAGATCGGATAGGAGATTGGAGGCATCACCTGAAAGAGGCTGTCTTGCTGAAAAAAGCGGAGGGAAGAAACATGAGTAAGGCAGAAAGCAACAGACTGTGTGTAGGCGTAGATCTGCACAAGACTCAGTTCACGGTATGTGCATTGGATGAAGGCGGAGAATACCTGCTGGGAAAAAGGTATCAAACTACCGAGGAAGGATACGAAGACTTCATCAATGAAATGCACAGCCAGGAAGAAAACGGCTACAGCATTGAGTTGGCGGTTGAAACGACCAGCAATGCTCGATTCTTCAAGAATCGGATGGAGAAAGAAGGCTTTGTGGTCAAGGTAGTCAATACAAACAGGTTCAAAGTGATTACCATGAGTACAAAGAAAACGGATGCAAATGACGCGGCAACGCTGGCGTACTATCTTGTGAAAGAAATGTTGCCGGAAGCGCATCTATGCAGCCAAACAAGTGAAGAGATTCGCAGACTGCTGAAGACAAGAAGCGTTCTTGTCCAAAGTATGGTAAAGATCAAGAATCAGATCCACGGAATGATGCTGGGATACGGAATAGAAACGAAAGCAGCCCAGTTTCAGAGCAAGAAAAAGAGGCAGGAGCTGATAAACGATCTCGCGGATCACAACTACTCAGACTTCACTGCCTCATCACTCAAGGTGATGCTCAAGATTTTAGACGATTTAACAGAAGAAGTCAAGGAAATTGAAAAACATCTTGGAGAAATAGTGGAGCAGAATGATGATGTAGAACTCCTGATGACAGTACCCGGAATCGGAATAAACACAGCAACAACGATTGCGGCATATACCGAAGACCTGGAACGGTTTGAAGGGAACTATAAGAAATTTGCAGCGTATGTGGGAATTGTCCCCAGCGTACACAATTCGAACGAGTCGATTCACTACGGACGGATTACGAAACACGGGCCGCAGGAATTGCGAACAGCATTTGTTCAGGCCGCCATGGGGATGATTCGACTGACTAAGGTAACCTCTGAATGGAGATTAATCAAGGAATACCAGCGCCGAAAAGAAGACAAGGGCTCAGGCAGAGCAATCATCGCGCTGGCAAGGAAAATTTCACGTATTGTCTTCGTAATGCTGTCAAAGAGGGAAAGATTCAATCCTGACTTAATGCGTTGCGATGATATATTACAGCAAACAGCCTAAAAAACTGTTGACTTTTTATAGGAGGG
>JAFZKU010000180.1 GCA_017551785.1 Bacteroidales bacterium
AGTTCGTCGAAATAAGCGATTGTACGGAGCAAGCCTTCGCGAAGAGGAAGGGTCTGCTCCCAGCCGAGGATCTCGAGGTCCTTGTCGATGACAGGCTTGCGCTGAGTGGGGTCATCGGAAGGCAGAGGCTCGTATACCAGTTTCGACTTCGAGCCGGTAAGTTCTATGACGAGCTCGGCAAGCTGCTTGATGGTAAACTCGCCAGGGTTACCTATATTGATAGGGCCAGTTATGTCATCACCGGTGGCCATCATGGCGATGAATCCTCTGATGAGGTCGTCACAATAGCAGAAGCTGCGGGTCTGGCTGCCGTCGCCGTAGATGGTTATGTCCTTACCCTTTAGAGCCTGGACTATGAAATTGGACACCACGCGGCCGTCGTTGGGATGCATGTTCGGGCCGTATGTGTTGAAGATCCTGACCACTTTGATGCGTACCCCGTTCTGACGGTGGTAATCAAAGAAAAGGGTTTCGGCGCAGCGCTTGCCCTCGTCATAGCACGAACGGATGCCGATGGGGTTTACGTTGCCCCAGTATGATTCGGGCTGGGGATGAACCGACGGGTCGCCGTAAACTTCGCTGGTGGAAGCCTGCAGCACCTTGGCCCCCGTCCTCTTTGCCAGCCCCAGCATGTTGATGGCACCCATCACCGACGTCTGGACGGTCTTGATGGGGTCATACTGATAATGTATGGGGGAAGCCGGACAGGCCAGGTTGTATATCTCGTCCACTTCGAGGTTGGCCGGCATGGTGATGTCATGACGGTAAAGTTCGAAATAAGGGTTGTCCAGCAGTTTTACGACGTTGCGCTTGCTCCCGGTGAAGAAGTTGTCCATGCAGATAACTTCGTTGCCCTCGGCAAGCAGTTTTTCACAAAGGTGGGAACCAAGGAATCCGGCTCCGCCCGTAACCAGAATTTTTTTCATCATTGCGTTTGGCGATAAACGAAGGTACGAAATTATTATTATTTTTGTAAATAATCATTCCTTGACCATGTCTTATTTTTCGATTATCGTCCCGGTTTACAACAGGCCCGATGAAGTCAGAGGCCTGCTGGAGAGCCTGGCCTGCCAGAGCTGCAAAGATTTCGAGCTCGTCCTCGTGGAGGACGGTTCCGACGTGCCCTGCAAGGAAGTCGCTGACAGTTTTGAAGGCAAGATCGACATAAAATATTATTACAAAGACAACGAAGGCCGCAGCGCCGCCCGCAACTACGGGCTCGAGAGGGCCACGGGAGAGTATTTCGTATTCTTCGACTCGGACTGCGTAATCCCTCCGGACTACTTCACAGCCCTGAAAGCCGCTCTCGACAAAGAATACGTGCCCTGCTACGGAGGGCCTGACGCCGCCAGCGACGATTTCTCCGACCTGCAGAAGGCCATCAATTTCTCCATGACATCCTTCCTCACCACCGGAGGCATCCGGGGCGGCAAGGTGCAGATGGAGAAGTTCGTGCCCCGCAGCTTCAACATGGGCTTCGCCCGAGAAGTCTGGGAGAAGGTAGGCGGCTTCCGTGAGATGCTTGCCGAAGACCTCGACCTGAGCATCCGCATCCGCAAGGCCGGTTTCGCCGGCAGGCTAATCCGCGAAGCTTTCGTATACCATAAAAGGCGCGTCAGCCTGAGACGCTACGCAAAGCAGATGTACATGTTCGGCACTGGCCGCATAGGGCTTAAGCTCATCTGGCCGGAGTCCCTAAAAGCCGTGCACTGCTTACCCGCCCTGTTCGTGCTCGGCTGTATTTTCCTGATAATCTGCTCTTTCTTCAGATGGTGGGCGATCCTTCCGCTGGCACTATACGTGCTTGCCCTGTGGATCAGCGCCCTGGTCAAGACCAAGAGCCTCAAGATAGCCTGCATGTCGGTCGTAACTTCGTTCATCCAGCTTTTCTGCTATGGATACGGCTTCATCAAAGCCTATATCTGGGAGGTGCTGCTGGGTCACGGCCGCAACGTCAGCAAAGAACTCAAAATGAGGAGGGAATCATAGATGCTGCTGCAACTTCAGGACGGTTCGGTGCTGGTTCCGCTGGTTATTGCGGAACCTGACGTCATATCAGGATATCTCATGGACGACCCGGAGAGGAAAGAGGTGTCGGCAAGCTGGCAGGATGTCGCCGCTTTCATGGGTTCCTACAATTTCGCTGAGGACGGAGACTTCGAGGTCCTCTGCAATGACGGGAGCAGGCTGGTGCCCCTGCAGTTCGGACGTCCCTGCGACGCTTCGACTGAGGAGGGCGGCCCTTCCGACAAGATTTACGGCTACCGCGCCGACGTGGTCGAAACCGACATCGTGGGCAAGCGGCTGATCCGCCATCTAACTGTCGCGGACATCGCCGGCATCCGCGGCAGCTACCGCTTCTCCCCCATGATCAGGGACTTGATCTAATTCTGAATCATTAACAAAAACAAATACTATGGAACGTGTAACAGTTATTCCAGCCGAAAAAGCCTATGACAGCTGGATAGACCCTAAGTATATCCCGGAAGGGCATGACAAGTATTCCATCCGCAACACTCAGGCGAAGGAGCCGGAAGGCGGCTGGAGGCATCTCACCCAGAACGAGATGGCCACGCTCATCCGCAACAACAACACCGCTACTGACTGGAACACCATCATGGTGGGCAATTCCTTCAATCCCGACGTTATCCGCGACAATGATTTCGTAGGTTTCGTGAGGATGGGCAACATGTCTGCCGACATACTTCAGTATCACGACCTGAGGCTTCCCGTCGGCATCACCAACAGCCACATCCACTCCTGCGACCTCGGCAGCAACGTAGCCATCCATAATGTCAGCTATCTCAGCCACTACATAATCGGCGACAACTGCATCCTGTTCAACATCGACGAAATGGCCTGCACCGACCACTCTAAGTTCGGCAACGGCATAGTCAAGGAGGGAGAGCCGGAAAGCGTGCGAATCTATCTGGAGATAATGAACGAAACGGGCTGCCGCCAGGTCTGCCCTTTCGACGGCATGATCGCGGCCGACGCATACCTCTGGGGCAAATATATCGACGACACCCCTATCCAGCAGAGACTCAAGGAATTCACCCAGAACCGCTACGACAGCCACCGCGGCTACTACGGCACCGTGGGCGAGAAATGCGTCATCAAGAACTCATCCATCATCAAGGATGTCAAGATAGGTGAATGCTGCTACATCAAGGGTGCCAGCAAGATAAAGAACGTCACCATCAACTCTTCAGACAAGGAGCCGACGCAGATCGGCGAGAATGTCATCATGGTGAACGGCATCGTCGGCTACGGCTGCAACATCTTCTACTCCACCACCTCGATCCGCTTCATCCTCGGCAGCAACAGCAAGCTGAAATACGGAGCAAGGCTCATCAATTCGTTCCTGGGCGACAACTCCACAATATCTTGCTGCGAAGTGCTCAACAACCTCATATACCCCGCCCACGAGCAGCACCACAACAACTCGTTCCTGATTGCGGCTCTCGTCATGGGCCAGAGCAACATCGCCGCAGGAGCCACCCTCGGCTCGAACCACAACAGCCGTACTCCCGACGGTGAAATCGTTGCGGGAAGAGGCTTCTGGCCGGGTCTGTGCTGCAGCATCAAGCACTCCTGCAAGTTTGCTTCCTTCACCCTGCTGTCGAAAGCCGACTACCTCTATGAGATGAACATCCCCCTGCCCTTCTCACTGATAAGCAACAACGCACAGCTCGACACTCTCGACATAACTCCTGCTTTCTGGTGGCAGTACGACATGTACGCCCTGCAGCGCAACACCTGGAAGTTCAACAAGCGCGACAGCCGCGTGCGCAAGCTGCAGAACATCGAGTTCGACACCTTTGCTCCCGACTCGATGGAAGAAGTGATCGCCGGCATGAAGCTGCTTGAAGTCCAGACCGCCAAGGCATGGCTCCGAAAGAACGGCGACAGCTCTGACAAGGAATATCAGGAACTCAGGGAGATAGGCCGCAAGCTAATGAACGGTCCCCGCCAGGATGTCGACTGTCTGGAAGTTCTCGGTGAAGGCATGGAACACAGCAAGCGCAAAGTGCGCATCCTGAAGGTGTACGATTCTTACCACGCATATGCCGACATGATCGTCAACTACGCTATCACCAATGTCCTGAAGCATCTCGAGGCTACGCCCGAGGACACGCTGGCTTCAATCACCGAAAAATATGAAAGCGAGCGCCGCAGGGTATGGATCAACTTCGGTGGCCAGCTCATGTGCCAGCAGGATGTCGACCAGCTCCGCAAGGACATTGCCGAAGGCGTGCTGAACAGCTGGGACGATGTGCATGCCCGCTACAATGAGATCTGGCAGCGTTATCCTGAGGACAAGCTGCGTCACGCTTACCTGTCTCTGCGCTTCGTGCTCCAGGCCAAACGCATCGGCGCTGAAGAGTGGAAGGAAGCCCTGACGAAAGAAATCGAGATTCTGAGGTTCATCCAGACCCAGGTTACCGTTTCCAGGGCGAAAGACTACACCAACCCGTTCCGCCAGGCCACTTTCAACAGCGAAGCCGAGATGACAGCGGCATACGAGCCTCTCGAGGAGAACTCGTTCATCAAGAAGGTAAATGCTGAAACTCCTGAAAAGATCAGTAAGATCGAATCGCTACTCGCAGGCAATTGAGTAGTCGTCCAGATAGACTATATTCTTGGTAGCTTTGTTAAGGTATCCTCCTGAGGGGGATGCCTTTTCAAATTGCATGTTCGACTGCAGCAGATTCATGTCGTAATTGTCGAGCGAACGGACAAAGCGCCTGCCGTACTTGCGCAGAGCCATGGTGAAATAGCTCGTCAGGTCATAGCCCTGAAAAGCGTACGCGCCCGGCTCGGTGCTGAACATAGCCCTGTACTTGAACACGAAGTCCTTCACCTCGGGACGCTTGTAATCAACAAAGTAGCCGAGGCTGAAGTGCATCCTCACATTCTGGAACGCCTCGATCTCGATGGTCTCGAAATTCCTCATGCGGTTGCTGCCGTAGCCGACTATGTCGTAATTGGTCGACAACAGGCTGATGTTGCGCACGGCGTCGCTGGCGAAGGATTCCTTTTCAGATGCCACGATGATGTGGTTGGTCTTGTCCGCTGCAAGATATGAATTTCGCAGGGCGACATCGATGCTGCGGCCCTCAAGGATGCCGTAGCTGACTGTCTTGTAAGGGATTCCGGCGCGTTGAAGAGCCGTTTCCACCTGCTGGTAATAGAGGGTGTCGGTGCTTTCCTTCTCCCTTATCACTATGACATTGTCTTCTGCAGGCGAACTGTAGTTCATCGACTCTATCAGCTTGGCAATCTGCCCTTCAGCAGAGACGGGAGCCTGCACGAGACTGCGGTGGTCTGCCACCAGCTTTTCGGCCTGCTGGTCCATCGGAGAGATGAGCGGGATCCTGCGGTCGTCGCAGTATTCTATTATTTGGGCAATGTCGGCGCTCATCACGGGGCCGATCACGAAATCCCTGTCGCCGAGGAAATCGTCTGAAGCAAGGACGCTTATGTCGCTGTAGTCAGAGAGGTCAATTACCTTCAGGTCGACATTTGTGCCTTCACTCTTGATGCGTTCGAGGGCAAGCAGGACTCCTGAATAGAAATCGAGGTAATTGGAGCTGGGCGAACTGCTCCTGGAATTGAACGGCAGAAGCAAAGCTATCCTCGCAGTGCCGGAGAAGCGGTCGCGGAAGAAAAAGAAGCCGTCTTCGTCATCTTCTTCGTCCATTTCCTCGCTGTCATCCTGAGCGATCTGCTCGTCATCATCATCAATTATGACTACAGGAGTGTCGTCGCCGGCATCGTCAGTCTGCTCAGCGAAATCGTCGTTGATCTGCTTCTCCACGGCGTCGTTGAAGCTGTCTGAAGGTATTTTCAGAAGCTGGCCGGTCTGAAGATCGGTCCTGGTAAGGGAATTCGCCCTGATTATGGATTCGGGCGTTATTTCATATTTTCTTGCGATAGAATAGAGAGTCTCGTACCACTTCACTCTGTGGATGGTATATTCATCCTCCGGCTGGGGCTGAGTTGCTTGCGCGGGGGGTGTCTGGACTTGCGGCTGCTCCACAGCCGGTTGTTGTGCTGTTTCGGCCTTGGGCTCGATATCCCCATGCACCGGGATCAGCAGTTCCATACCGGCTTTCAATCCTGTTTCCAGGTTTGCCCTGTTGGCTTCGTACACTTCCTGCTGGGTTACTTCGTATGCCCTGCAGATAGAGTACAAGGTCTGTTTCGGCAACACCTTGTGGACATAGAACCAGTTGTCTCCCTGACGGGTGCGGATCTCGGAGATCTCCACGGGAGCCGCAGTGTACGTAGTGTTGTCCTGCGCGTAATCAAGCGCAGGAAAAGCAAGCATCAGTGCCAGTATTATCGCAAGACGTTTCATCTCGTTAAAGCGGGAGACGTGAAAGTAGGTTGCGTACGTTGCCTTCTATCCTCTCCACGATATCGTCGTAGGGCTCCTTGACAAAATTCTTGCCAGTGATATGTTCGTAAAGCTCGATATATCTGTCTGAGATTATCCCTACACGCTCGGGGGTCATCTCGGGAACCTTCTGCCCTTCCTTCCCCTGGAAACCGTTCTCCATAAGCCACTCGCGCACGAATTCCTTGGAAAGCTGGCGCTGAGGCAGCCCTTTGTCGAAAAGCTCCTGATAACTGTCGGCATAGAAATAGCGAGATGAGTCGGGAGTGTGGATTTCATCGATAAGGTAGAGCTCGCCGTCACGCATACCGAATTCATACTTGGTATCCACGAGGATCAGGCCCCTTGAGGCAGCCACTTCGCATCCTCTCTGATAAAGGGCGAGAGTGATTTCCTCGAGCTTTTCGTAGTCACGGCGTGACATGATGCCGCGGGCGATTATCTCTTCGCGGCTGATGTCAGCGTCATGCTCGCCGATCTCGGCCTTGGTGGTGGGAGTTATGATAGGCTTCTCGAACTTCTGATGTTCCTTCATGCCGTCGGGGATCGGAACACCGCAGATCTGTCTTGCGCCGGCTTTGTAGCTGCGCCATGAACTGCCGGTGAGATACCCCCTGACAATCATCTCGATGGGCAGGCCCTGGCACTTGTAGCCTACGGTCACCATCGGGTCGGGAGACGCAATTTTCCAGTTCTGCACGATGTCCTGTGTCAGATCCAGGAAAGAAGATGCAATCTGGTTGAGTACCTGTCCCTTGTAGGGAATTCCCTCGGGAAGCACTACGTCGAATGCCGAAATACGGTCGGTAGCAATCATGACCATATACCTGTCGGCAATCGAGTAGACGTCCCTCACCTTGCCGACGTATTTCGACGTCTGCCTGGGGAATGCGTACTCTGTACGAGTCAGTGCCTTCATTATTATTTGTTCCTGTTGCGGATATACTCTTCGTTCAGGCCGCGGATGACGTCATTGGTGATATCCAGACCACGGTTGCCTTCGATCACTGTGTTGGTGGCGGTAGAAGTGGTGAGAATAAGAGCGTACTGGTGCTCGGCGTTGTAATTCTCAAGGAAAGTCTTGATTGCGTCGTAAACCTGATTGTTGAGTACGAACTGCTCTTCCTCGAGCTCGAGCTGCTTGTTGTTAGCCTCGTTCTGGAGATTCTCCTGACGGCGGAGAAGCCTCTGCTGCTGTTCTTCGGCAGCGCTTCTGGTAAGAAGGCCCTTGTTGATCTGATTCTCGAACGCTTTGGCATCGCTTTCAAGCTGCCTGCTCTTTTTCTGAAGTTCATCCTGGCTAGCCTGGTACTTGCTCTGGAAAGCCGACATCAGGTCGTTGTACATATCATAATTGATAAGGAGCGAATCGATCTGGATGTAAACTATGTCTCCGGCAACTGCGGTCTCGCCAGCAACGGGCTCGGTTTCAACGGGCTTCTTGTTCCCTGACAGAAGTGTGACGAGGAGAGCTGCTACAGATACCAGAAGTGCAGCGCAGGCAAGGATGATAGGTGTCTTTTTCATAGAAATTGAAATGTGTTATTTATTATTTTAGTTGTTCAAGGTATGCCTTGACAGAGGCTTCGAGGCCCATGTACAAGGCGTCGCAAATCAGCGCATGTCCTATCGACACTTCGTCGAGCCAGGGGATACACTGGTGGAAATATCGGAGGTTCTCCAGGCTGAGGTCGTGGCCGGCGTTCAGCCCCAGTCCGCATTCGCGGGCTGCGACAGCTGCTTTGACGTAAGGCTCTATTGCCATTTCAGGCCCCTGCGGGTACTGTTCTGCATAGCCGAAGGTATAGAGTTCCACACGGTCACAGCCGCAGTCGGCGGCATGCTTCACCATCTCGGCGTCGGGATCTACAAAAATCGAGCAACGAATGCCTTCTTTGTGGAATTCTTCACAGACAGTCCTCAAGAAGACCTTGTTGGTGACGGTATTCCAGCCGGCATTGGATGTCAGAGCATCGGGTGCGTCGGGGACCATGGTAACCTGGGCAGGTTTCACCTTCAGCACGAGGTCTATGAACTCCGGGGTAGGATTTCCCTCGATGTTGAATTCAGTGGTCAGCACCTGCTTCAACTCGAACACATCGGCATGGCGGATATGCCTGCCGTCCGGCCTCGGATGAACTGTAATTCCCTGGGCTCCGGACTTCTCGCAGAAAAGGGCGGCGGACACCACATTGGGGTTGTCACCGCCTCTGGCATTGCGGATAGTCGCAATCTTGTTGATATTTACGCTTAGATTTGTCATTGTAATCGGCAAATGTAAAAAATTTTAGCAAATTACTCATTATTTGGTACATTTGAAGCCCCAAATTTGAATTTTATAACCTGTAATGAAAATCGCTCTGTTCAGGCGGGAGACCTCGCATATCGACGAAAACAAGTTGAACTATCTGGCCGGAAGGCTCACAGCCCTGGGCGCAGAAATATTCTACTGCACTTCCGCCGGCAGCAACGAACTGCCAGAAAACACTGACCTGATGCTGTCCCTGGGCGGCGACGGCACTTTCCTTGCCGCCGTCGATTTCCTCAAGGGCCGCCAGATCCCTGTAGCCGGCATCAACTTCGGACGCCTCGGCTTCCTCACTACAGCAAGGGTCGACGAAGGTGCCAACAGCTGGATAGAGGATCTCGTAGGCAGAAGGTTCGACATAGAGCAGAGGCTGCTCCTGCAGGTGTCCGGGGTAGAACTTCCGGAGGACGTCCATCCGTACTGTCTGAACGAATTCACCCTTATGAGGCAGGGCCCCTCCATGCTGCAGATCACGGTTTCCATTGACGGGAAAGCCCTCCCCACCTACTGGGCCGACGGCGTGCTGGTAGCCACCCCCACCGGCAGTACCGCATACTCGCTTAGCGTAGGCGGCCCGATAGTGGCCCCCACCACAGAATGCCTCATAATCTGCCCGGCCGCCCCTCACAACCTGAACGTCAGGCCTATAGTGGTCAATGCTGCCTCTGAGATAAAGATCAGTTTCAAGAGCAAGGACAAGGCCGCCAGCATGTCTGTGGACAACCATGGCTTCCATGTAAGCCAGGACGCTAGCGTAACCCTGTCGCAGGCTCCGCACAAAGCCCTTTATGTGACGCTCAGGGACATGAGTTTCATAGACGCTCTCCGCGACAAGCTGATGTGGGGCGACGACATCCGTAACAACAAGTAGAATGGTACCCGTACACGTATCTATAATAATGGACGGCAACGGCCGCTGGGCCCAGCAAAGGCACATGCCCCGCTCGTTCGGACACAAGGAAGGCGCAGAAAGCGTGCGAGCATGCATCGAGGCTTCTGTAGAGGCAGGAGTCAAGTATCTCAGCCTCTATACTTTCTCTGAAGAGAACTGGAACAGGCCTGTCGAAGAAGTCAGCGGCATCATGGGCCTCTTCAGGACCGTCATGGCCAAAGAGCGCAAGAACCTCAAGGAGAACGGAGTGAGATTCCGCGCAATAGGAAATCTCAGCCGCCTTTCAAAGCCCATCCTCGACGACATCGCAGCATTGGAAGCATATACCGCCGACTGCGACAAACTCACCCTGATGGTGCTGTTCAGTTACAGCGGCAAATGGGACATAATGCAGGCAGTCAACCGCTACCGCCGGGACATAGCCGACGGCAAGGCCGACGCTGATTCTGACATCGACATCACAGGTTTCGAAAAATATCTCTCCACCGCAGGGATTCCCGATCCCGACCTGCTCATCCGCACGGGCGGAGAGCTGCGCATAAGCAATTATCTGTTGTGGCAGTGTGCCTACAGTGAATTTTACTTCACTGATGTCCTTTGGCCTGATTTTCGCAAAACCGAGTTCCGAAAAGCTCTGGACTCGTTTGAAAACAGGCAGAGAAGATATGGGGAAATCAATTAATAGTTGTAAATTTGCGCCACATATTCTGTAGATGAAATCACTCAGGTCACTGTTCATAATATTAGCTCTGATTCCTTTTGCGGCTTTTTCCCAGAATGTCCAGGACATTCAGGTGGACTACAACAGCCCCCAGACTTATGTCGTAGGAGGAGTCACTGTCGAAGGCACAAATTACCTCAACCCCACCCAGATCATCCAGCTCACCGGCCTCAGCGAAGGGCAGACGATCACAGTGCCCGGAGATGACGCATCTTCTATTGTGAAACGTCTCTGGCAACAGCGTTATTTCGAGGATGTCGGCTTCTATATCGATTCACTCTCTGCATCTCGCGACACCGCCTTCTTCAAGATCAAGATTGTCGAGCGTCCGCGAGTTTCTCAATGGACGTTCACAGGCCTCAAGAAAGCTGAGCAGGACGACCTCAAGGAAGACCTCACCCTGCGCAGGGGCACCGAGCTTTCTGACTACGTGATCTCAAGTTCAGTGGGAGTCATCAAGGATTTCCTCAAGGAGAAAGGCTACATCAACGCGAAGGTCGATGTTCAGCAGACTAAAGATACCGTAATCAACAACGCCGTCAGGGTAAATTTCGCCATTGACAAAGGTCCCAAGATCAAAATCAAGGAGATCAACTACGAGGGCGTATCCGGCATCAAGACCTTCACTCTCGACAAATCCATGAAGAAGACCAAGTCCGCCAAGTGGTACAACTTCTTCAGCAGCAAGAAATTCAACGAAAAGGAATATGTCAACGACAAGGTGTCGCTGATCGATGCTTTCAACGAGAAAGGCTACCGCGACGCCAAGATCGTAAAAGACTCTATATATGTAATGCCCGGAGACAGCTCGAAGCTGGGAATCCTCTTCAAAATCGACCAGGGCAAGCAGTACTACTTCAGGAACATCACCTGGACCGGCAACTCCATCTACAGTGCCGAAGACCTCACCGAGGTGCTGCAGGTCAAGAAGGGTGACATATATGATATCGTAACTCTGAACGAAAGGCTCTACGGCGGCGGCAAAGATCAGTCAGCCCTCTCTGTATCCAGCCTGTTCAGGGACAACGGTTACCTCTTCTTCAACGTCACTCCGGTCGAGACCAACATCGTAGGCGACTCTGTCGACCTCGAGATCAGGATAGTCGAGGGCAAACAGGCCCGTTTCAACAACGTGATCATCAGCGGCAACAACGTCACCAACGAAAGGGTAATCCGCCGTGCTGTCTACACCCGCCCTGGATATCTCTTCAGCCAGACAAGCTTCGAGCGTTCAATCAGGGAGCTCGGCTCAATGACCAACTTCGACCAGGAGAAGATAGTTCAGCAGGGCGTCGGCTGGCAGCTGGCTCCCAACGCCATCAACAACACAGTAGACATCACTTACAACGTCGAGGAAAAACCCAACAGCCAGCTGGAGCTTTCAGGCGGCTGGGGTGCAGGCATGTTCGTCGGCACCGTGGGTATCAGCTTCAGCAACTTCTCGACGCGCAATATGTGGGACCTCAACGCATGGAAGCCCGTGCCGCTGGGTGACAACCAGACGCTGGCCTTCCGATTCCAGACCAACGGTTCATACTACCGCGCCATCTCGGCCCAGTTCCTCGAGCCCTGGCTGTTCGGAAAGAAGCCGACGTCTCTCAGCCTCTCTACTTACTTCACAAGGCAGACCAACTCATATCTGTCGACATACTATCAGATTTTGAACGACGACCAGTTCATGGAGGTCTTCGGAGCTTCAGTTTCTCTCGGAAGCCGCCTGAAATGGCCTGACAACTATTTCGTGCTTTACCATACGTTGAGCTGGCAGACTTACCACCTTCAGGACTGGAACTATTACTTCATCTTCAAGGACGGTCTGTCACACAACTTCAACTATACGATCACGCTGGCCCGCAACTCTACCGACCAGACCATTTATCCTCGTACGGGATCGGACATCAACCTGGCCCTTCAGCTGACTCCTCCCTACTCGCTGCTTCGCAAAGACAAGCCTGCAGATTTCAATTACTCTACTTTGAGCGACGCCGAGCATTACAAGTGGATCGAGTACAACAAATGGACTTTGAAGGCCAGCAACTACCTCACCCTTGTCGGGAACCTCGTAATGATGACCCGGGCCCAGTTCGGATACCTCGGCTACTACAACCGCAACTGGGGCTACTCTCCTTTCGAGGGCTTCCTCGTCGGTGGTGACGGTATGTCGGGTTACAGCACTTACGGACAGGATATCATAGCCCTTCGCGGTTACTCGAACTACTCCCTCACTCCGTATTCAAACGGCGCCTACAACGGAAACGTCTATGATAAATTCACGATCGAACTTCGTTACCCTCTGATGCTGCAGCCGCAGTCTACAATCTATGCCCTGGCATTCCTCGAAGGCGGTAACTGCTGGTCGGACATCAAGGATTTCAATCCTTTCCAGATCAAGCGTTCTGCCGGAGTCGGCTTGAGGATCTTCCTCCCGATGATCGGTCTGCTCGGTATCGACTGGGGTTACGGATTCGATACACAAGTAGCTAAAGACAGAAGTCAGTTCCACTTTATGATAGGTCAACAATTCTAAGTACAATGAACATGAAAAAGATCGCTTTAACTCTATGCTTGGCTTTTGCTGCCTTCATTGGAGCACAAGCCCAAAATGTATGCTACATCGACACCGAGGCTATTCTCGCTACTGTTCCTGAATACGGTAAAGTACAGGACCAGCTCAATCAGATGGCGGATTCATACCGCACTACCCTTGAGAACGAACTCAGTGACGTAGACAAACTGTACAAGGATTATCAGAACAAGAAGGCTTCTCTCTCAGCAGCTGAACGCCAGAAGCTGGAAGATGAGATCATAACAAAAGAAAGAGCAGTCAAAACCAAACAGAACACTTATTTCGGTGAAGACGGTGTAATGGCCAACAAGTCTGAAGAACTGCTGGCTCCCATCAAGGAGAAGCTCCAGGCAGCCATCGATGCTGTGGCTTACAAGTACAACTGCTCGCTGATGATCGACCTTGCTATCACTACCGGCATCGTCTACCGTGACAGCCGCTACGACCTCACCGACGAAGTAATTGAATATCTCAAAAAATAAAAAAGCAATGAAAAGAATTATCCTCATCTTGTTTGTAGCTGCGGCTGCATCCTTCGGCGCCAATGCACAGAAGTTCGGACACATCAACACCAGCGAACTCGTCGGTCTGATGGCCGAAACCGACTCTGCAAGGGTTCAACTCGAGGCTTATCAGAATGAGCTTATCGAGGAGATGGATGCTATGCAGACTGAATATAACCAGAAACTCAACACTTATCAGCAGAAGAGTTCTACCTGGACCGCTGCCATCAGGGAATCAAAGGAAGCCGAGCTGAGCGAAATCGTCCAGAGGCTCAACCAGTTCCAGCAGACAGCTCAGGAAGACCTGGCAAATATGCAGCAGACATTGATGATGCCGATTTATCAGAAAGCTCAGGAAGCTATCAACAAGATTGGAAAAGACAACAATCTTATCTATATCTTCGACACATCGGCAGGTGCACTCATCTACATAGATGACACTCAGAGCATCAATCTTCTGCCTCAGGCAAAAGCCGCCCTCGGAATTCCTGCTGAAAAAGTTGCGCCTTCACAGAATCTCTAAGCGAAACCAGATAAACAATGCAACACAAAGTAATCGACATTAAAGATGTCGTTATCCGTTTTGCAGGCGATTCCGGCGACGGAATGCAATTGACGGGAACCTTGTTTGCTGACACATCTGCGTTGTATGGAAATGAAATCTCGACATTTCCGGACTACCCCGCTGAAATCAGAGCCCCTCACGGCACGATTTCCGGGGTTTCCGGTTTTCAGGTCCATATAGGCAGCGAGGGTGTCAACACTCCCGGAGACTTTTGCGACGTGCTCGTTGCAATGAACCCGGCAGCACTCAAGGCCAATGTCAAATGGGCTAAGCCCACTGCAACAATCATCATCGACACCGACACCTTCGACGAGCAGGGTCTCAAGAAGGCCGGTTTTACCACAGACGACCCCATCACCGAGCTTCACATCGAAGACCGCAACGTCATCTGTGCCCAGATCACATCTCTGACCAAGGAAAGCCTGAAGGATTCAGGTCTCGATCCCAAGAGTATCGTACGCTCGAAGAACATGTTCACTCTCGGAATGTGCTTCTTCATGTTCAACAGGCCTCTTGAGTACATCAACGCCTATCTCGAAAAGAAATTCAGCAAGAAACCCCACCTTATCGAGCCCAACAAGAAGGTGCTCTTCGACGGCTACAATTACGCAAGTAACATCCACGCCATCGCCAACACCTACGAAGTGGCTCCGGCCAAACAGGAAAAGGGCATATACCGCAACATCAACGGCAACCAGGCCACCGCATGGGGTCTCATCGCCGCCGCTGAGAAGAGCGGTCTGCAGCTGTTCTGCGGCTCATACCCTATCACTCCCGCCACAGCCATCCTTGAGGAGCTTGCAATACATAAGAACCTTAACGTCAAGACCATGCAGGCAGAAGACGAAATCGCCGGCATCTGCACCGCCATCGGCGCGGCTTATGCAGGAGATTTCGCAGTGACTTCTACTTCCGGTCCCGGTCTCAGCCTCAAGTCAGAGGCTCTCGGCCTGGCCATGATCACCGAGCTGCCTCTTGTTGTCATCGACGTACAGCGAAGCGGCCCTTCGACAGGTATCCCCACCAAGACCGAACAGACCGACCTGGCTCAGGCGCTCTACGGCCGTAACGGCGAATGCCCCGTCTGCATAGTTGCCGCCCACTCTCCTTCGAACTGCTTCGACGCTGCGTTCAACGCAGGCAAGCTGGCTCTCGAGCACATGATGCCCGTGATCCTCATGTCAGAAGGCTTTATCGCCAACGGCAGCGAGCCGTGGAAGATCCCTTCAATGGCAGACTTTCCCGCCATCAAACCTCCGTTCATAGAGTCATGTGAAGGAGGTTTCAAACCGTTCGAGCGCGATCCCGAGACCTTCGTCCGCAAATGGGCCGTGCCCGGCAAGAAAGGCCTCAACCACCGCGTCGGCGGCCTGGAGAAGAATCCGGCCGGAGTCATTTCTTCAGATCCCGAGAACCACGCCAGGATGGTAGCAGCCCGCGCCGAGAAGATCGCCCGCGTGGCCGAATGCATCCCCGAGCAGAAGGTTATCGGTGCAGCTGAAGGCGATGTGCTCGTAGTAGGCTGGGGAGGCACCTTCGGACACCTCTTCACAGCAGTAAACGAGCTGGCTGCCGAAGGCCACAAGGTAAGCCTCGCTCATTTCGATTACATCAACCCGCTGCCTAAGAACACCGCAGAAATCTTCGCGAAATTCAAGAAGATTATCGTCTGCGAGCTCAACAGCGGCCAGTTCGCCGACTATCTGAGGGCCAGACTGCCCCAGTTCAGCTACCTCCAGTACAACAAAGTACAGGGTCAGCCGTTCATCGTAAAGGAAGTAGTCGATGCAATCAGGGAAATCTTATAGGAGGAGCAGACAATGAAATATACAGCACAAGATTTCAAAAGCAATCAGGAAGTGAGATGGTGCCCGGGTTGTGGCGACCATGCAGTCCTCGCTGCTCTCCAGAGAGCTCTTCCCCAGGTGAGCGAAGACCTCGGATATGAGCTTGAGAAGTTCGTAGTCGTTTCCGGCATCGGATGTTCTTCAAGGCTCCCCTACTACATGAATACCTATGGCTTCCACAGCATCCACGGCCGTGCGACAGCCATTTCTACCGGCATCAAGGTGGCCAATCCCGAGCTCTGCGTATGGCAGGCCTGCGGCGACGGCGACGCTCTCGCCATCGGCGGCAACCACTTCATCCATGCCATCCGCCGCAACGTCGACCTCAACATAGTTCTGTTCAACAACCAGATCTACGGTCTGACCAAGGGCCAGTACAGCCCCACCTCGAAGTTCGGCACCATCACCAAGACTTCTCCTTACGGCACCGTGGAGAACCCGTTCACTCCGGGCATGCTTGTCCTGGGAGCACACGGCACCTTCTTCGCCCGCGGCATCGACAATGACCTGGCTCTGAACCAGTCCATCTTCATCACCGCTGCCAAACACAAGGGAACTTCAGTCTGCGAGATGCTCACCAACTGCGTGATATTCAACGACGGAGCCCATGCAGCCTTCGCAGCCCGCGAGAACAGGGCCGAACACACAATCACCCTTCGTGACGGCCAGAAGATGCTCTTCGGCGCCAACAACGACAAGGGCCTCATCCTCAAGGACGGCAAGCTGGCAGTGGCTAAGATTGGCGAAGACGGCGTCACTCTCGACGACATCCTCACCCACCACACCGACAGCGACGACATCGGCCTTCAGAGCATGCTCATCGACATGAAATATCCTGACATGCCCGTAGCTCTCGGCGTCATCCGCGACGTCAAGGACAAGACCTACGATATCAACGTCCAGGACCAGGTGAACGACGTCACCGCCAAGGCTAAGGTTCACTGCGTAGACGACCTGCTGCGCAGCGGATCTACCTGGGAAGTGAAATAACGCGGTTCCCTTCTAAAATAAAACCCCGGAAGCGACGCTCCCGGGGTTTTATTTTGCTGCAGTGCAGGATTAAACGATACCCTGTGCGAGCATTGCGTCGGCAACTTTCATGAAGCCGGAAATGTTGGCACCCTTAACGTAGTTGATGTAACCGTCGGGCTCGGTACCGTACTTCACGCATGCGCTGTGGATGTTGCTCATGATGCCGCGCAGACGCTGGTCTACTTCTTCAGCGCTCCAGCCGAGCCTCATTGAGTTCTGGCTCATCTCGAGACCTGAAGTTGCAACACCGCCGGCGTTGGAAGCCTTACCAGGTGAGTAGAGGATCTTGGCGGCCTGGAACTTGGCGATAGCGTCGGGAGTGGTAGGCATGTTGGCGCCTTCTACGACGCACTTGCAACCGTTCTTGAGAAGCATGTCAGCCTCGGCGCCGTTGAGCTCGTTCTGAGTTGCGCAAGGCATTGCGATGTCGCATTTCTCGCCCCAGGGACGTGCGTCGGCAACGTATTTGGCTGTCGGATATTTGTTGGCATACTCACGGATACGGCCACGGAGGACGTTCTTGAGCTGGAAGATGTACTGGAGTTTCTCAGGGCTGATTCCGTCAGGATCGTAGATGTAACCGTTAGAGTCAGACATTGTCATTACTGTTGCTCCGAGCTCTGTAGCCTTCTTTGCTGCGAACTGGGCAACGTTACCGCTACCTGATATGCAGACTTTCTTGCCCTTGTAGCTGTCGCCGCGGGTAGCGAGCATTGCCTCGCCGAAGTAGCATGCGCCGTAACCGGTAGCCTCGGGACGCATCAGCGAACCGCCGAATGAGATACCCTTGCCGGTGAATGTGCCTGTGAATTCATTGCTCAGACGTTTGTACTGTCCGAACATATATGCAACCTCACGGCCGCCTACTCCGATGTCACCTGCAGGAACGTCTGTGTCGGGACCAATGTGACGGTAAAGCTCAGTGATGAAGCTCTGGCAGAAACGCATGATTTCCATCTCTGACTTGCCTTTAGGATCGAAGTTGCTGCCGCCCTTGCCGCCACCCATAGGGAGAGTAGTAAGGCTGTTCTTGAATGTCTGCTCGAAAGCAAGGAACTTGAGGATGCTGAGGTTTACGCTTGCATGGAAACGGACGCCGCCTTTGTACGGGCCGATAGCGCTGTTCATCTGCACACGGTAACCTTTGTTGATCACCACTTCACCTGCGTCATTAACCCAAGGGACACGGAACATGATCACACGCTCGGGCTCTACTATGCGCTCCATCACTTTCATCTTCATCAGCTGGGGGCTTTCGAGGATGTAATCGGCAACACTCTCAACGACTTCTCTAACGGCCTGGTGGAACTCAGGCTCGCCCGGATTCTTTGTGACAAGTTCATTCATGAAATTGTCTACGTAACTTTTTGCATTCATAATAACTCTGTTTGTTAGTTTATTAAAATATTAATCGTTCTATTTTATTATCGCTTTGCGGGACTGGCCGTCGACATATATGTAGAGCGGCTTGTCGAAGGCTACCATGCGCAGATACTCGCCGTCTTTTACGGCAGCCATCTTGTCGAGCTCCTCCAGGTTCAGCTTGCCTTCTCCGTGGCCGGGGTCGAGAGAGAGATAGCCCACGCCCAGGGAGGTCACGTTCTGGAAGAAATGGGTGCCCTGGCTGGCCTCGATGTTGAAATCAGGCAGCGCGGACTCTATTATCACTCTGGCCTCTGAGATGTGGTCCCAGCGGACAGGCACTCCGAGCAGAGGGTCGGTAGAGCCCCAGCGGCCGGTGCCGATCAGGACATATTCCTCCTTGAGATCCTTGAGATATTTGTTGAAGCCTCTGAGTTCTTCCGCGATGGCCTCTGTATTGAGGGGGGAGAACTTGTCGAACTTCATGTAAATCACATGTTTGATGTCGCTCATGAGCCCGGTGCCGAGCGCCGACTCTGAGTACACTATCGCATCGCTGGTGTCAATCTTGCTCCAGTCGAGCTTCTTGGCCTCGTCGTTCTGGATGATGGGCCTGATCTGCAGCAGGTAGAAGACGGGGGGTTCTCCGGGGGCCACATCCATGTTGACGGCGAACTCTATCTCTACGGGGCAGAGAAGTTCCTGCTCCCCTATTGCGAGGATGTCTCGGATAATCTCGGGAAGAGGGAAGGAATTGTATTTGAGGATACGGTTGAATGTTATCACTCTGAACGCAGACCCGAACGGAGCTGCTTCGCTGATGCGGTCGTTCAGGTAATCATAATACGAACAGGTGTATTTTGCATTCCTGTATTTATCAGCCTCAGCTGCCGAGATACGGGCTATGTTGACTGCATCGTTGGTGGAAGCCTTGAAGCTGTTGGGGTTCATGTCGAGCGCCATGATTTCCGTCTGGGCTTCCTGTACCGCCAGAGCCGGAGTCGAGGTCTGGAGCACGTTGTCGGGATAAACGGGGCAGAAGCGGAGGCTCTTTTCGCCGTCCACCACAGCCTTGCCGAGACCCATCACTATGTTGCAGACTCCATCTTCGCACTTTTCATAGCCTATGGGATACATATTGCGGGAGCGTGCCACTCCGGACAGTGTCGGGAAATAGTAGCCGTTGTCCTCGGTGCCGCAGACTTCCTGGATCAGCACTGCCATCTTTTCTTCCGACAGAACGTTCTGGGTAGACTGGATGTAAGCGCGGGATGAGGCGTAGAAGACCGATGCGTAGACGCTCTTGATTGCGCGGATGAGCATGCGGAGCATCTGGTCATCGTCTTCGCAGCGGGGTATCATATATGTCGAATACACGCCGGCGAAGGGCTGGTAGTGCGAGTCTTCGAGCTTGGATGACGAACGTACGGCAAGCGGCCTGGTGCAGGTTACGACAAAGGCCTTCAGCTGGCTGTACAGATAGGGCGGCACTACGCTGTTCAGGAATTCTGACAGAACGGAATCGTCGTCCATACCATCGTCGAGTATAATGTTCCGCAATCCGTTAAGGTTGAGGAAATCGTCGAAACAATCAGTGGCGAGCACCACGCTCCTGGGGATCATTATCCTGACGTTGGGATATTTGAAGTAGTGGTTGTGCTTTGCCAGCACGCCGTTCATGAAGGCAAGGCCGCGGGCCTTTCCTCCGATGGAGCCCTCTCCTATCCTTGCGAAGCTGATCGCGTCGCTGTAGTGCTTTTCGTCGAACTGGGCCACGATGCCCTGGCCGAGCATGCGGCGGTAGTCATGGAACAGTTTTACGAGAGACTTGCGGTGTTCCTCCGTCGATTCGAAATTGCTGCTGTTGATGCTGCGCAGGACTTTGGCCAGAGGGAAAAGACCTCTGGCATACAGCCACTTTGAGAGCCTCATCTGGGAAAGGTTGTACTCCAGCACATCATCCGGCACAATCTTGATGAGTTCTTCCATCTGCTGAAGGTCGGCTGCATGGCCGAAATCCATCAGCGACCCCTGCGATTCGAACTGGAAATCGCCGAAGCAGAATTCTTTGAGGATATAGTGTCTGAGGCTTTCGAGAAGGGTCGGAGAATTCTTGGCGATGAAGCCCACGCCCATCTCGTCGGCGACTTGTTTGTATTCGGACTGGGAAGACTGCAGAATAACCGGCATCCAGGGAGTCTGGGCCTTGATTATCTTCACAATCTCGATGCCTGCGTCTTTCTTTTCGTCGTATACCTTGTCGCCCTTGTGTATTATCATGCCGACGTCAGATATCACGCCGAGCAGATTGTCCTTGTATTTGTTGTACAGCTCGATGCCTTCCGTCATGTTGGTGGCGAGCAGCACTTTCGGACGTGAACGCTTGCGCATGATCTGCTGGTCTTCGTTGTAGGCATCTTTGATGGACTCGTGGTTCTGCAGCAGCAGGATGCGGTACAACTCAGAAAGGTAGCTGCTGTAGAAACGGATGGAGTCTTCGATCAGCAGGATGGCCTGCACGCCGTTCTCAAGGATGTCGTTGGCTGCATTGAGCTTGTCCTCCATCAGCTTGATAATGGCGATAAGCAAGTCGGAACTGCCGTGCCAGCAGAAGAAGTTGTCAACTGCAGTGCTGGAGGTCTCATGGATCCTGTTATAAACTGCTTTGGAGAAGCTTGAGAGCACAACTACCGGAAGACCCGGCCTGAGCGACTTGATGTCTTCTGCAAAAGTGAATACGTCACCGTCTCCTCCTACGTTGAACATTGTAATCACACAGTCGAAATCGTCTTCTGACTTAAGATGTGTAAGTGCATCTTCAGTATTTGTGACATGTATGATAGTCGGAGGGTTGCTTATGTTGAGCTCACTGTACTCACGGTTGATCTGTGTGTCGATATGACCGTCCTCTTCAAGGATGTACTCGTCGTAGCTGCAGCAGACTAGAAGAATCTTGTGGATACGGTACTGCATCAGCTTATCTGGTTGTTGCTCAGAGAAGTTCAGATGTATGATATTGTCCAGTTCCATATTCATCGGCAAAGGTAAATATTTTTAAAAAATCGTATAAGTTGCTGTTTTTTTTGTAATTTCATGGAATGTATTCAAATTATTACAAAAATACAGTTGATTAGTGTAACATTATAAACAAAAACAAAAGTTATCAAATATCATGAAAGTATCTGAGATAATGACCGCTCTTGAAAAAAAATACGGTCATGAGCAGGAATACCTGCAAGCAGTGCGTGAAGTGCTGGAATCTATCGAGGAAGTTTACAATCAACACCCCGAATTTGAGAAGGCCAAGATAGTTGAAAGGATCGTCGAACCCGACAGGATTTTCACTTTCCGCGTTGTATGGGTTGACGACAAGGGCGAGGTTCAGACCAATCTTGGTTACCGCGTTCAGTTCAATGCCGCCATCGGTCCTTACAAGGGTGGTCTGCGTTTCCACAAGGCTGTGACTCCTTCAATGCTGAAGTTCCTGGGCTTCGAGCAGACTTTCAAGAATGCTCTTACTACTCTGCCTATGGGCGGCGGCAAGGGCGGCAGCGATTTCGATCCGAAAGGCAAGTCTGACGCCGAGATCATGCGTTTCTGCCAGGCATTCATGCTCGAGCTCTGGCGCAACATAGGTCCTGACACTGATGTTCCGGCAGGTGACGTAGGTGTGGGCGGCCGCGAGATCGGTTATCTCACCGGCATGTACAAGAAGCTTGCACGCGAGTACAACACCGGCGTGCTCACCGGCAAGGGTATGACCTGGGGCGGCAGCATCCTGCGTCCCGAGGCTACCGGCTACGGCGCTCTGTATTTCACCAACCAGGTGCTCAAGACCGCAGGCAAGGACATCAAGGGCAAGACTATCGCTCTGAGCGGTTTCGGCAATGTTGCATGGGGCGCTGCCAAGAAGGCTACCGAGCTCGGTGCGAAGGTTGTCGCTATCTCAGGTCCTGACGGCGTATGCCACATTCCTGACGGCATCACCCAGGATATGATCGATTATATGCTTGTCATGCGTTCTTCTAACCGCGACATCGTTTCTATGATGGCCGACAAGTTCCCGGACAAGGCATTCTTCACTGCCGGCAAGAAGGCATGGAGCATCAAATGCGACATCGCTCTTCCTTGCGCTTTCCAGAACGAGCTCACCGGCGAGGACGCCAAGGAGCTTCTTGCCAACGGCACATGGTGCTGCTGTGAGGTTTCCAACATGGGTTGCCGTCCCGAGGCTATCCACGAGTTCCAGAAGGCAGGCATCCTCTTCGCTCCCGGCAAGGCTGTGAACGCCGGCGGCGTAGCCACCTCAGGCCTTGAGATGACTCAGAACGCCAGCCACATCAGCTGGACCGCAGAAGAGGTCGATGCCAAGCTGCATCACATCATGTCGTCTATCCACGAGCAGTGCGTCAAGTACGGCCGCAGGCCCGACGGCACCATCGATTACGTCAAAGGCGCCAACATCGCCGGCTTCATGAAAGTTGCAACCGCAATGCTGGAACAGGGCACGATCTAAGCCCTGTCACATTACAACGCAGAAGACCCTCCTAAAGTGGCGGAGGGGTGTTGCGCAAAGGACTATTTTTTCTAGTCCTCTAGCAACAGCCCCGGAGCCCAGGAGGGTCTTCTGTATTCAGTGCGGTAGGCTGGCTTGTCGCCAAGAGGCAGGTCTGCCGTTAAGGGCGACAAGCCGGCCATGCAGAAGTGTTGCAGATGATGTGGCGGCTACACTCCCTGGCGCCAGAGCCAGAGGGCTTCCTGTTTGGAGAGGAAGGGGCGCAGGGTGCGGTAGACGTGGTCGTTGTAGTCGTAGAGCCACTGCTCTTCCTTGCGGGTAAGGAGCTTGAAATTGACGGGGC
>JAFZKU010000181.1 GCA_017551785.1 Bacteroidales bacterium
GAACAGGCCAAGCTTCTTGCGCATAGCCAGCAGACCCTGCTCGGGACGCACCTTGGCGGTGGGGTCATTGTCGAACTTGGGGTCACCGACGGCAGAGAAGAGCACTGCGTCAGCCTCCATACAGGTCTGGAAAGTATCCTCGGGGAAGGGGTCCCCTACTGCATCGATGGCTGCGGCTCCGCAGATTGCGTCCTTGAAAGTCACCTTATGACCGAATTTGGCGCAAACCGCGCTCATTACGTCAACACCTTGTTTTGATATCTCGGGTCCGATGCCGTCGCCCGCGAGAACTGCTATCTTGAATTCCATTATAATTTCTTTTTAATTGTTTTCTTTCTGTTCGCTGGCGAGGATGTTCAGCATCTTGAGCGTAGCCTTGATGGCTGCTTCGACCTGGTCTGCATCCAGACCGCGGGTGTGGATTATGCGTCCGTTCCAGTCCCATGAGATGGTGGTCTGGACGAGGGCGTCGGTGCGTCCTCCCGGAGGGATCGACACCACATAGTCGGTGAGCCAGGGGAAGGCGCTGTGCATATTGTCTTTATAGATATGCCGCACGGCACGCACGAAGGCGTCGTACTGACCGTCTCCGCTGGCCTGGCCCTCGTAGGTGGCGCCGTCTATCTCCAGCTTGACGCTGGCGATCGGCTTCAGGCCGTAGGCCGTTGTCACCATATAGCTGAGCAGCTTCACGCGGTCCTCCGCCTCGCTGTCGTGCTTCAGCACGTCGCTGACGATGTACGGCAAGTCTTCGGCCGTCACCACTTCCTTCTTGTCGCCGAGTTCGATTATACGCTCGGTAACGCGGCGGGTCTGCTCGGGAGTGAGCTCCAGGCCGAGATTCTCGAGGTTCTTGAGGATATTGGCCTTGCCGCTGTTCTTGCCGAGGGCATATTCCCTCTTGCGGCCGAAGCGCTCGGGCATGAGGCTGTTGAAGTATAGGTTATCTTTCTTGTCGCCGTCGGCGTGGACTCCGGCCACCTGAGTGAAGACATATTCGCCAACGACAGGACGGTTCGGCGGGATCGGCACACCCGAATAGCTGGCCACCATGCAGCTGACCTGGTGCAGACGGCCTTCGTCGATGCCTGTCTCCACTCCGGCCAGATCCTTCAGGATGGCCTGCACGCTGGCAAGCGGGGCATTGCCGGCCCTCTCTCCCAGCCCGTTGACGCAGGTGTGGACGCCTTTGGCGCCAGCCTTCACTGCAGCCAGAGTATTGGCGGCAGCAAGGTCGTAGTCGTTATGCGCATGGAAGTCGAAGTGCAGCTCGGGGTAAGCCGCAACCATCTTCTTTATGAAATCAGAAACCTGGCAGGGACTCAGCACGCCCAGAGTGTCGGGCAGCATGAAACGCTTTACACCGCTGTCTGACAGAGCCTCCATCAGGTTGAATACGTAGTCCGGGGAATCCTTCATGCCGTTGCTCCAGTCCTCGAGGTATAGGTTGACGGCAACTCCTGCAGCAGAAGCCGCTGCCACGGCCTGGCGTACATCGGCGAAATGTTGCTCCGGGGTCTTCTTGAGCTGCTGGGTGCAGTGGCGGTAAGAGCCCTTGCAGAGCAGGTTCATGGTGCGGCCGCCGCAGTCAAGTATCCACTGCAGCGACGCCCCGCCGTCGACGAAGCCGAGCACCTCGATGCGGTCCAGCATGTCGTGACGGGCTGCCCAGGCGCAGATGTCGGTGACGGAAGCTTTCTCACCCGCAGACACGCGGGCCGAAGCCACCTCCACCCTGTCGACCTTGAGCTCCATCAGCAGCGTGCGGGCTATAAGCAGCTTTTCGTGAGTGAGGAAGCTCACCCCGGTGGTCTGCTCGCCGTCGCGCAGCGTCGTATCCATTATCTCAACTCTCATGGCGGTCTTATGCGTTAGCTTTTTCCCAGGCTTCTATCTTGCCTTTGCTCTGAAGCAGGAAGTCGATGTCGTCCAGAGCGTTCATCAGGCAGTATTTCTTATATCCGTTGATGTCGAAATGTTCGCTGCGGCCGGTAGCATTGTTGGTGACGGTCTGAGCGGGGACATCAACTGTAACTTCGGTCTTGGGATCCTTGGCGATGCTGTCGAACAGCTCGGCGAGGAACGGCTCGCTTACCACTACGGGCAGCACGAAGTTGTTGAGCTCATTGTTCTTGTGGATGTCTGCGAAGAAGCTGGAGATTACCACCTTGAAGCCGTATCCGGCGATGGCCCAGGCGGCATGCTCACGGCTGCTGCCGCTGCCGAAGTTCTTGCCGGCTACGAGGATCTCGCCGCCGTAGGCAGGGTTGTTGAGCACGAAGTCGGCGTTGGGAGTGCCGTCGGCCTTGAAGCGCCAGTCGCAGAACAGGTTGTCGCCGAAAAACTTCTCATCCTTCGTAGTAGCCTTCAGGAAACGGGCCGGGATTATCTGGTCGGTGTCCACGTTCTCCAGAGGCAGGGGAACGCAGGTACTTTTTATAATATTGAATTTCTGTTTCATGTTTTCAAATTTGAAGGATGGTTACAAAAGTGTCCTGGGATCGGTGATATATCCCGTGACGGCAGCTGCGGCGGCCATCAGAGGGCTTGCAAGGACGGTGCGGGAGCCAGGGCCCTGGCGGCCCTGGAAGTTGCGGTTCGAAGTGGACACAGCCAGCTTGCCTGCGGGGATCTTGTCGTCGTTCATGGCCAGGCAGGCAGAGCAGCCGGGCTGACGGATCTCGAAGCCGGCGGCGGCCAGCACTTTGTCCAGGCCTTCGTCTTCTATCTGTTTTTTCACCATCCATGAGCCGGGAACCAGCCATGCGGTGACCCAGTCAGCTTTCTTGCGCCCTGCGGCAATCGATGCGAAGGCGCGGAAATCCTCGATGCGGCCGTTGGTGCATGAGCCGCAGAACACATAGTCTACCTTCTTGCCCTGGAGCGAATCGCCCGGAGCGAACTGCATATAGTCCAGCGCCCTGGTGAACGACTCGCGGCTTGCAGCCGGGATGTCATCGACAGAAGGGATGCGGCTGGAGATGCCCATGCCCATGCCGGGGTTTGTGCCATATGTCACCATAGGCTCGATGTCGGCGGCTTCGAAGCGGATCTCGCGGTCGAACACTGCGTCGTCGCCGCTGCGGAGAGTCTTCCACTCGGCCACGGCCTTGTCCCAGGCTTCACCCTTGGGAGCATACTCGCGGCCCTTGAGGTATTCGAAGGTAACCTCGTCGGGGGCGATGAAGCCTCCGCGGGCGCCCATCTCGATCGACAGGTTGCAGAGGGTAAGGCGGCCTTCCATGCTCAGCGAGCGCACTGCGCTGCCTGCATATTCCACGAAATATCCGGTGGCGCCGCTGGTGGACATCTTGCTCATTATATATAAAGCTACGTCCTTGGCGGTGACGCCCTTGCCCAGCTTGCCTTCCACGCTGATGCGCATCGACTTCGGCTTCTGCTGGAGTATGCACTGCGAGGCGAGCACCATCTCAACCTCGGAAGTGCCGATGCCGAAAGCTACGGCACCCACAGCACCATGGGTTGAAGTGTGCGAGTCGCCGCAGACTATAGTCATGCCGGGCAGCGACAGACCTCTCTCCGGCCCTACTACGTGGATAATGCCGTTGCGCGGATCCAGCATCCCGAAATGGGTCAGACCGAACTCGGCGGCATTGGCTGCCAGAGTGTCTACCTGCTGCTTGGAAATGGGGTCTGCGATGGGCTTGTCCTGGTCGTGTGTAGGGGTGTTGTGGTCAGGCATGCAGAAAATCTTCTCCGGACGCAGGCATTTGATGCCGCGTGCACGCATGCCGTCGAAGGCCTGGGGAGTAGTGACTTCGTGGCAGTAGAGACGGTCTATGTAAACCTGTACGGGGCCGTCCTCAACCTGCTGAACCACGTGTTTGTCCCAGATCTTGTCAAAGAGAGTGTTCATATGCGCTTTCGATAGGGTTTACAAGCGGCAAAGATATACATTAATTTAAATATCGTCGCGCCATAATGACACTGAAAACAGCATTCCCCGAGACAAAAAGTCCGGGGAATGCAGAAATTTCAGAAACCAGGCCTCCAAAAGGAGGTTACGTACGTGCAGATTACAAAGCAGAATATGCCGGTGTGAAGGTGTCGCCGTCGGCAGGATTGCCGCTAGAAAGACCCTTCTTGAGCCACTTCATCCTCTGGGCAGAGGTGCCGTGAGTGAATGAATCGGGAACGGTGCGGCCGTAGGTCTGTTTCTGCAGACGGTCGTCGCCGATGGCTGAAGCCGCATCCAGGCCCTCTTTGATGTCACCGTCCTGGAGAGAACGGTATCTCTGGTTGTCATGGTATGCCCAGACGCCAGCATAGAAGTCAGCCTGAAGCTCGAGTCTTACGCTGAGCTGGTTTGAAACGGTCTGTGAAGAGCGGGCCATCTGCTGGTGAACCTTATCGAGGGTGCCGAGCAGATACTGCACGTGGTGGCCGACCTCGTGGGCAATCACATAGGCCCAGGCGAAGTCGCCGGAAGTGCCGAACTGGCGCTGCATATCCTTGAAGAACGAAAGGTCGAGATAGACGCTCTGGTCGGCTGAGCAGTAGAAAGGACCTGAAGATGAGCTGGCACCGCCGCAGCCGGACTGCACTGCGTCATTGAAGATGACGAGCTTCGGGGGGACATAGGTCAGGCCGTTCTGGCGGAAGATGTCGGTCCAGACATCCTCGGTGCCGGCCAGGATCTTGGTGGCGAACTCGAAGAGCTGGCGGTCTTCCTCGGTCTCGACATATTCGGTGCCGGAAACTCCGCCGCCCATGCCGTTGGCATACTGCAGCACTTCTGCAGGGTTACGGCCAAGGAGCATGTATATGATACCTACGATAACGATTCCGCCGAGTCCCAGGCCTCCGACGGTCTTGGCAGTTGAGGAACCTCTGCGGTCCTCGACATTGGTACTCTGCCTTCTGCCTTCTAGTTGCATAGTTTATAGATTTAGAGTGGTTAAATTCAAATTTGAATAAAACAAATTTAAATATTTTTTGCTGAATTTGGATTTACAGCGACGCCAATAATTCGCGATATTTCGTCAAGGGCCAGAGAGAATCGTCGACTATAAGTTCAAGTTCGTCAATAGACGCCCTCAGCTCGGCCATGATGGGCACTATGCGGGCCTCGTACTGCCCTGCCCTTTCGGGGATGTCGGGGATGCGGTTTATCTCGTGGCGGATGACAGTCACCCTGCCCGCCGTGTCATTGATTATGTTCGACAGCTCGGCTATGCGGCCGAGAGTCTCTATCTCTTTGCCGGCGTATTCCTGCAGCTTGTCGGGGAAGAACTCCTTGATGCCGCGGATGTTCTCGATGAGGATGTTCTGGTATTTGATGGCGGTGGGGATAATGTGGTTCATGGCCATGTCGACCAGCACCTTCGACTCAATCTGGATCTTCTTGAGGTAGGTTTCCTCCTTTATCTCGAAGCGGGCGGTGATCTCGCTGCGGTTCATAACCTTGTATTTCTCGAACAGGGCCACGTTCTTCTCGTCGAGATATTCCTTGAAGGCCTCGGTTACGCAGTTGATGTCTTTCAGACCCCTCTTGTAGGCCTCGGAGAGCCACTGCTCGCTGTAGCCGTTGCCGTCGAAGCGGATGGCCTTGGATGCGATGACGAACTTGCGGATGGTCTTCAGTATGGCCTCGTCTTTCTTCATTCCCTTGGCTACAAGCTTCTCCACCTCAGTCCTGAAAAGGTCAAGCTGCTCGGCCATCGCGGTGTCTATTACAATTATAGGCATAGAGCAGTTGGCAGAAGAGCCGGTGGCGCGGAACTCGAAGCGGTTGCCGGTGAAAGCGAAGGGCGAAGTGCGGTTGCGGTCGGTGTTGTCGAGCATGATCTCCGGAATCTTGCCGATGTCAAGCTTGATGGCCGTCTTGCTGTCGGGGGTGAACGTGCGGGCCGCACTCTTCTCTATGGCGTCCATCATGGCGGTCATGGTGCTGCCGCAGAACACTGAAAGCACTGACGGCGGGGCCTCGTTGCCGCCGAGGCGGTGGGAGTTGGTGGCGGATGCGATGGAAGCCATCAGCAGCGAACCGTATTTCTCCGCTGCCATAAGGGTGCAGACGAAGAATGTCAGAAAGAGCATGTTCCCCTTGGGGTTGCGGCCGGGAGAATGCAGGTTGATGCCGGTGTTCGTGGCAAGCGACCAGTTGCAGTGTTTGCCGCTGCCGTTGATGCCCTGGAAGGGTTTTTCGTGGAATATGACCTTCAGGTGGTGTTTGGGAGCCACCTTGTTCATTATAGACATCAGCAGGATGTTGTGGTCGGCGGCGACGTTGGCCTCCTCATATACGGTGGCGCACTCGAACTGGTTGGGAGCGACCTCGTTGTGGCGGGTCTTGAGAGGGATGCCGAGCTTGTAGGCCTGCTCCTCGAACTCCTTCATGAAGTTCTCGACCCTGCCGGGGATGGCGCCCCAGTAGTGGTCCTCGAGCTGCTGGTCTTTGGCGGCAGGATGGCCCATCAGCGTACGGCCGGTCTGCTGCAGGTCGGCTCTCGAATTGAACAGAGCTTCGTCCACCAGGAAATACTCCTGCTCCCAGCCGAGGTTGGTCACGACGCGGTCGATGTCCTTGTCGAACAGCTTGCACACTTCAACGGCTGCCTTGTCCACAGCCGCCATGGCCCTCAGCAGCGGCGCCTTGAAGTCGAGGGCCTCGCCGGTGTATGCCACGAATATGCTGGGGATGCAGAGGGTCTTGTCAATCACGAAGGTGGGAGAAGAAGGGTCCCAGGCGCTGTAGCCGCGGGCCTCGAAGGTATTGCGCAGGCCGCCGCTCGGGAAGGAACTGGCGTCGGGCTCCTGCTGCGACAGCACGTTGCCGCTGAACGACTCGAAAGATTTGCCGCC
>JAFZKU010000182.1 GCA_017551785.1 Bacteroidales bacterium
AGAAAGGTTTGGAGCGGGTTATCTCCAGCGAGGCGGCGAGCTCTGCCGGGGGCTCGCTTCGCCTCGCTAGGATAACCCTCCTGCTTCTGCCACTCCAGACATGACACGGTCGCTCGCAGACGATTCTCGTAGCTTGTATGGGGTAGGTCCCGGTATGGCTTGGGATAGGTGGTGGCATTCTTTGGGATAGGTCCCTTGGAATGCGGCAGACCTACACCGCTGGAAATGTCTGGGAGGCCGATTCGAGAGGTAAGTCTGCCCCTTCTGACAGGACCTAAACCAAAAGTCGCAGAGACCTATACCAAATATGCCCGGGATCTACACCAAAGTGGCTCCGCCGGTCCGTCAGGGCAGGTACATTTCGCCGGTGTAGGAGATGGTCTGGCGGTTGCGTGAGGAGACGGTCAGGAAGGCGCTGCCGGACGGCGAGATGTTAAAGTTGTAGACGAAGACGTCCTCGCCGTTGAACAGATTGATTATGACATTGTGGTTGCCGTCCTGGAGGACCTGGTCGTGGTAATGACCTATCTTGGCGGTAAAGTCAAGCCCCTTGCCTCCGCCGTAGGGCAGGTTATATGCCTGGCCCATATAGGGGAGATATGAAACCAGAGTGTCTCCCTTCACTTGAACAGAATAATTGCTGACAGCCCTCGAGGCTCCTACGGGAGGCATCATCAGCTGGATGAGAACGGTAAAATCCTTCGCCGTCAGATTGTCCTGGACGGACTGTTCTATCTTGGCTTTATCTTCGGCTGTCATTCTGGCAAGGCCGCAAGCAGACACCGCAAAGACGGCGATGAGCGCTACAGACAGGTATACGATGAGCTTTTTCATAGCTAGAGTGTTTTAGGTTATTTCAAATCTACTGATTTTTAAGGGAAAAAGCAACAGCAATTTGATACTGCTGCCGGAATTCCGTACATTCGTAGGACAAAGTCCATATAACTATGAAACGAATCCTCACAGCCATCATGGCATTGACCGCAGTCTTCGCCGCTTCCGCCCAGAACTATCCCTCACAACGCCCTGCCGAGAGAGACAGGCTCTTCCGCTCCGCCGCAGTGGAAGCCAAGATTGCCGAAGTGACCGTAAAGCTGACCAACCCCAAGCTCGCATGGATGTTCTCCAACTGCTTCCCCAACACCCTCGACACCACCGTGCATTTCGGCAAGGACAAGGACGGTAAGCCCCGCACCTTCGTCTATACAGGCGACATCCACGCCATGTGGCTCCGTGATTCCGGTGCCCAAGTGTGGCCATATGTTCAGCTCGCAAACGAGGACCCGGAGCTGAAGGAGATGCTTGCAGGAGTGATCAACTGCCAGTTCTCCCTGATCTGCATAGATCCCTACGCCAACGCCTTCAACGACGGGGCGACCGGCACCGGATGGCAGAGCGACCGTACAAAGATGGACCCCAACCTGCATGAGCGCAAATGGGAGATAGACTCCGACTGCTACCCCATCCGCCTCGCATACCAATACTGGAAGACCACTGGCGACACTTCCATTTTCGGCGACACATGGCTCACCGCCATCCGCCGCATCCTGACCACCTTCCACGAGCAGCAGCGCAAGGAAGACCGCGGCCCGTACCGCTTCCAGCGCGAGACCACCGTCCAGACCGACACCAAGTCGAACAGCGGCTGGGGCAACCCCGTAAAGCCGGTAGGCCTCATAGCCTCAGCGTTCCGGCCTTCCGACGACGCCACCATGTTCGAATTCCTCATACCTTCCAACTTCTTTGCTGTGACATCGCTGCGCAAAGCCGCGGAGATCCTCACCGTAGTGAACGGCGAGACAGCGCTGGCCGCAGAGTGCCGCGCCCTGGCCGATGAGGTTGAAGCCGCCCTGCGCAAATACGCCGTCCACAAACATCCCAAATACGGCAAGATTTACGCATTCGAAGTCGACGGCTACGGCAACCAGCTGCTTATGGACGACGCCAACGTGCCTAGCTTGCTGGCCATGGCCTATCTCGGCGACGTAAGCCCCAAAGACAAGATTTATCAGAACACCCGCCGTTTCGTGTGGAGCCTCGACAACCCCTATTTCTTCAAAGGCACGGCGGCCGAGGGCATCGGCGGTCCGCACATCGGCTATGACATGGTATGGCCCATGAGCATCATGATGAAGGCCTTCACTTCGAAGGACGACGCCGAGATAAAGTGGTGCATCGAGACTCTGCTGAAAACCGACGCCGGCAAGGGCTTCATCCACGAATCATTCAACAAGGACGACCCGACAAAATACACCCGCGACTGGTTCGCATGGCAGAACACCCTCTTCGGAGAGCTCATAATCAAACTGATCGACGACGGCAAGCTCGGCCTGCTGAATTCCATAACCGCCGAATAGCCTTATGAAAAAACTGACACTATCGCTGCTGGCCCTCTCACTGATCTGCCTCCAGCTGCAGGCCCAGACCGTGCTGGACTCCGGCAAAGGGCACGACGGGAACTATGACTGGCGGATGTGCCGCGCAGGTGACGTCCGCTCCACCGCAAAAGAAATCTCCACACCAGGTTTCAATGCCGCTTCATGGCAGGCAGCCATAGTGCCGGGCACCGTCTTGACTTCGCTGGTCGCAAACGGTGTCTATCCCGATCCTTACTACGGCACCGTCAACAAACTTTCGGAAGGCAATATCCCTGACCTCGCCGACGCAGGCCGTGAGTTCTATACCTACTGGTTCCGTACCGAATTCGACGGGGCAGATGCGGGAAGCGGCAAGCGCGTTTTCCTGCAGGCCCTGGGCATCAACTACCGCGCAGAGTTCTGGCTTAACGGCCAGATGCTGGGAGTCATGACCGGAATGTTTAACGACGGCATCTTCGACGTCACTGATTATGTGG
>JAFZKU010000018.1 GCA_017551785.1 Bacteroidales bacterium
AGGGTTTACAAAAACAAAAGAGGAACTTTCAAATTTAATGAAAATTCCTCTTTTGTACCCCGTAGTGGAATCGAACCACTATTTAAAGTTTAGGAAACTTCCGTTCTATCCGTTGAACTAACAGGGCTCGATTCAGTCTGCGGACTGATTCTCGTCAGCAATTACGAATTCTTGACGATGATCTGACGGCCACGATAGTAACCGCACTCAGGGCAGACATGATGGAACATGACAGTAGCACCGCAATTTGAGCAGGTCGTCATAGTAGGGACGATTGCTACATCATGTGTTCTTCTTTTGTCTCTGCGCTGTTTTGAGACTTTTCGTTTGGGATGTGCCATTATTGATAATTTTTATTTGTTTTTGTTCAATAAATCTTTCAAACCGCTGAAAGGCGAATTTTTCTCAGGGGTTTCCGTCGTGGTCATCTCCTTGAGGCGTGCCATCATTTCAGGATTGCACTGCCCTTCGGGATGAACTTTCACGATCGGAACGCTGAGGCAGATGAAGTCATAGACCGGCTGTCCGAGGTCAAGCTCCGTCTGGTCTTCGGGGAGAATCAGGACATTGTCGTCATCCTCTTCCACTGTCTCGGGATCGCTGTCGAAACGCACCACGAGCAACTGCTCCTGGTCAACATCTATCGGCAGCGGATCAAGACACCTGTCGCACTCTACGACTACCGTACCTTTGATCTTGCAAAGAACTTCGATCCAACTTCCCTTCTTCTCCTCGTCCACATGCACGTCGCAGTCGGTATCGAGCACGAAGTCGTTACCAAACTCCTCAATAAAACCTTTATCAACCTTAAAATCAAAGCTCTGGGAGCCTTTGACGGTATTCTTGACAGGTATGACAAGCGTGCTCATAGCTCTACTCCATGCAAAGTGGGCTGCAAATATAGTAAAATTTTTGAAACTTCTACTCCTGAGCGCGTTTTCTTGCAAGCGCGTCGAGAAGTATCTTGCGGATGCGCATCGATTTCGGCGTAATCTCCACTAGCTCATCCTCCTGGATATACTCCAGAGCCTCTTCGAGACTGAACTTTATCGGAGGCGGAAGCATAACTTTTTCATCGGTGCCTGCGGCACGCACATTGGTGAGTTTCTTCGTCTTGCAGACATTCACCACGAGATCTCTCTCACGTGTATGCTCGCCTATAACCTGGCCCATATACACCTGCTCACCCGGGTCGATGAAGAAACGGCCGCGGTCCTGAAGCTTGTCCATGGCATAAGCCACAGCCTCGCCTGTCTCGGCAGCAACGAGAGAACCGTTGACGCGCTTCTCGATGTCGCCCTTGTAGGGCTCGTAATCCTTGAAGCGGTGAGCGATGATAGCCTCTCCCTGGCTGGCTGTCAGCAGATTGCTGCGCAGTCCCATAAGGCCTCGGCTGGGGATGTTGAAATCCAGATGGGTACGACCGTCGCGAGACTCCATGCGGATCAGGGCGCCCTTGCGGCGGGTAGCCATCTCGATAGCCTTGCCCACGAATTCGTCCGGAACTTCTATAGTAAGATCCTCGATAGGCTCGCAACGCTGTCCGTTGATGGTCTTGTCGAGCACTTTGGGCTGGCCCACCTGCAGTTCGAAGCCCTCGCGGCGCATAGTCTCGATGAGGATAGACAGATGCAGCACGCCACGGCCATAGACTATGAAAGAGTCGGTGCCGACGCCCGGCTTAACCCTGAGCGCCAGATTCTTCTCGAGCTCACGCTCGAGACGCTCCTTGATGTGGCGGGAAGTGACGAACTTGCCCTCCTGACCGAAGAACGGAGAGTCGTTGATAGTGAAGAGCATGCTCATGGTCGGCTCGTCGATGCTGATAGGCTTCAGAGCCTCCGGATTCTCGAAGTCAGCAATAGTGTCGCCAATCTCGAAACCTTCGATACCAACAACCGCGCAGATGTCGCCGCACTGAACCTCGGCGACCTTCTTCTTCTCAAGCCCTTCGAAGACCATCAGGTCCTTCACCTTCTGCTTCTCGATTATATCGTAGCGCTTGCACAGCGAGATGTTCATCCCTGACTTAAGAGTGCCGCGGGTGATGCGGCCGATAGCTATACGGCCCACATAAGGAGAATACTCGAGAGAAGATATCAGCAACTGAACCGTACCCTCAACCTGCTCGGGGGCAGGAATCTCCTCGAGGATTACATCCAGCAGCGCGGTAATGTCGTTAGTGGGCTTGCGCCAGTCGAGCGACATCCAGCCCTGCTTTGCACTTCCGAACACTGTGCGGAAGTCGAGCTGCTCTTCGGTAGCGTTCAGCTGGCACATCAGATCGAACACCTGCTCGTTCACCTCGTCGGGACGGCAGTTTGGCTTGTCGACCTTGTTAATGACCACAATCGGCTTCTTGCCCATCTCGATGGCCTTCTGCAGCACGAAACGGGTCTGCGGCATGGTACCCTCAAAAGCGTCCACGAGCAGCAGCACTCCGTCGGCCATGTTCAGCACCCTCTCCACTTCGCCTCCGAAGTCGGCATGGCCCGGAGTGTCGATAATGTTGATCTTTGTGTTCTTGTAAGGGACGGAAACGTTCTTGGCGAGGATGGTGATGCCCCTCTCCCGCTCCAGGTCGTTGTTGTCGAGGATCAGAGTGCCCAGCTTCTCTGCGTC
>JAFZKU010000183.1 GCA_017551785.1 Bacteroidales bacterium
ATTCTTTCTGACCAAGGCGGCAAAACGGCTGAAAAGCCGGAAAAATGTGCCGCAGTCAGCACATTTCTCGCAATTCTTTCGGACTGTGGCAGAAAAAAACGCTCCGCAGAAGGTACTCTTCCAGCTGGCATTCCTGCTACTTGCCCTCCTGAGGAAACTCCTCCTGCCTATTCGCTCTGCGGAGGGACCTCCTACTGCAACTCCTCCGGCTGTACTGCGTCCGGGGCTGGAGCGGTGGTCGGGAAGGCTTTGCGCGCGACGAGCCAGGCGAGCAGAGAGATTGCAACGGCCATCACCGTAATGATCAGCTCCACGGCGAACATTCCAAGCGACTTGGACATGATGACAGCCACGCCATCGACAAGGGCGTGCAGCAGGATGGCAGCGGGGAAGAGCCAGAGCCACTTGCCTCCCTTGCGGACTGCCGCCCAGACCAGGATTGACAAGCTCACTTGCAGTATGATCGCAGAGAAACGCTCCCACAGCCCGTACAGATATTCGCCGGCAGAAGCCGACTTTAGCTGGTCTATCTGGGCTGCCATCAGCTCCTGAGCACCACCAGGCGCTTGTGAGAACAGCGTATCAACCTGTCCGGAATTGATCATGATAGCCATCGACAGCGAAGAAATCATCGAAAGGCCGAAAAGCAGCATCATTTCAATGCCGCCGTGACCGAGACCGTACGCCACGCCGGACTTCGTAGATGAAGCCTCCTTCTTCATGAAGAACTTCATGGCCAGAAAGCGGCCCGTCTCTTCGAACAGACCAGCCATCAAACCGCCGTACAAGGCATAGTACCACATATTCCCCATGATAGCAGTACCACGCGCGCCCGTCAGCACCAGCTTGTGGACAATCGATTCCAGCACCAGCGCTGCGACAATGAAAGTCGCTGCGCCGATGAGAATCGTAGAAAGTTTTGTGTCGTGTTTCTTCACGGCCCACCACGCAAGGCAGACCGGGATGCCGATGCCAAGGATGACATCCAGCACCAGCATTATAATCGTACCGGCAGGAACCATAGCTTATTCAGCCTTCAGCCAGAAGGGCACGAGCGGCAGTCCTTCGATGCTGTGGATATTGCCGGGCATGAAGTCGGCCCAGCCATAACGCACTTCGCTGACTTCTTTCAGCACATCGTCGGTCGGGATTATCATGCTGCCTCTGAAGTACATCACATGATCGACCTTGTGCCATACGCCGTCAGGACCGCAAGCTTCCAGACCTTCAATTTCCTGAGTGCGGTCGATGCCGTGAGGGCAGTTCACAATCTCCACCCTGGTCATCGGGGGCACATTGGCGGCAGCAGCGTTTCCACCGGGACGGCCGAAGCCGCCGAAGCCCTGCATCTTGCTGAGAGCCACAGCCTCCGGGGCATCGCAGGCAATGCGTGAGAATCCGTAATCCCTGTTGAGAGCGAGGTAGGCAAGACGATTGCCCACAGACTCCTTGTCGCAGGGGTGGATGTTGGCAGCCTCATAAGGCGCTACCAGGTCGTTGGTGCAGATAATGTCGCAGTTCGGAACCTGCTTGGCCACGTCGTGCTGAGCTTTGCGCAGTGCAGCGCCGGTGCCATTGTGGTTGCTGTACGGAGTGATTTCCACCATGTAGAACGGCATATTGTTGCCGAAGTCCTTCCAGTCGCTGCGCCACTGGCGGACGAGCTCGATCATCCTCGGCACGAATTCGTCCTCGTGGCCTACGTTAGAGCATCCCTGATACCAGATGAAGCCGCGGGCAGTGTAGCCCTGAAGGGGAACCTGCATACCGTTGTACATCTCGTAGGGACGGAGCATGTCCATCCTTTGCTTAACGGCCTCGGTAGAAACGTCCTCGCCGAATGCGGCCACAGTCTCTTTCGGCAGCCAGCCCTCGACACGGGCACCTCCGCGGGCGAATGCGACAACGCCCACAGGGATGTCCAGGACCTCATTGAGCTTGCGGGCGAAGAAATAGCCGACAGCGCTCATCTCGGGAATGCTGTTTGGATCTGCGCCATACCAGCCGTCAGTATTGGTCACTTCTTCCTGCGGCTCGTCGGCCTGGACAGTACGCACATAGAGCATACGGATCTTGTCGCGTGCCGGAGCCTGGGTTATGATTTCATTGTAGCCTTTGACAGGGCAGTTGTCGAAACCCTTGATGGGCATCTCCATGTTGGACTGGCCGGAAGCCATCCAGACTTCGCCGACCAGCACGTCCTGGATCGTGATGTTGCCGCCGTCACCTTTGACATTGACAGTATAAGCAGTGTAGCTGGCTGCGGGGGTGGGGACGTATGCTGCCCAGTGACCCTTGCTGTCGGCTTTTGCAACATAAGTCGCCTTGTCCCATGAGGGTGTTACGGAAATAGTGGCGCCCGGGGTTGCGAAACCGAATACTGCGGCCTGAGACTGCTGTTGCAGGACCATATGGTCGCCGGTGGGATATTTCAAACGAAGTTCTGCATGCAGTGAAAAGCATACAAAAAGTAAAGATGTGATCAGTAAAACCTTTTTCATTGTTAGTTCCGGTTATCGGCTCCGGCTCGCCATCTCCAAAGTTACCATTATTTTTATTATCTTGTCTGGCAAATCTCCCTCTCATGAAAAAATTACTCTCCATCCTTTGCTCCATCTTCATGGCGGGCACAATTGCTTCGGCACAGAATACCAGAAACAGCAATATTCCTCTGGCCGACCCTTTCATCTTCTGTGAAAACGGCATCTACTATCTCTACGGCACCGGCGCTGCCGACGGCATAGCTGTCTGCACTTCTACTGACCTGATGCAGTGGCAATGGCCGGAAGGCAAGCAGATGTACCTTGCCCTTTCGAAGGAAGATTCCTATGGTGACAAGTGGTTCTGGGCTCCGGAGGTCTACCACATCGGAGACCTATATTATATGTATTACTCTGCCGAGGAACATTTCTGCGTAGCTACGGCAACTTCGCCGCTGGGCCCGTTCGTCCAGAAGGAGAAGGCTCCGATGCGCGAGAAGAAGGGCATCGACAATTCCCTTTTCATCGACGATGACGGCACGCCTTACCTGCTGTTCGTGAACTTCAACGACGGCAACGAGATATGGATGGCGGAGATGGAGTCCGACCTGCTGCACATGAAGCCCGACACCGGCCGCTTCCTTCTGCGCATGAGCCAGGACTGGGAGAAAGTGTGGCCTTCTGTCAATGAGGGGCCGTTCATCGTCAAGCATGACGGTGTCTACTACCTGACATATTCTGCCAACAGCTACGAGAGTCCCAATTATGGTGTGGGATACGCCACGGCAACTTCGATGCGCGGCCCCTGGACCAAGTACGAGGGCAATCCGGTGCTGCAGTTCGCAGGCGGCTTTGACGGCACGGGCCACCACGCCCTCTTTGTCGACAATGCCGGCCACCGTCGCATCGTCTTCCATTCGCATAATCGCCGCGGACGCATCCAGCCTCGCGTGATCCACATCGGCAGCTACGACTTCACTCCCGACGGCCGCCTCGTAGTGGGCGACGACTTCATCAATCCCGAGCTGGTGCAATAGCCGCTGCCTTGGTCAGGAAGAACGGGCGGAAATGTGCTGACCGCGTCACGGTTTCCGGCGATTCGGGCGATTTTGCTGCCTTGGTCAGGAAGAACGGGCGGAAATGTGCTGACCGTGGCAGAGGCACCGTGCGGAGGCACCTATACGCACAGACACCGTCTTAGCTGCGCCTCCGTAATGAACCTGTTTGAGAAGACGCTCTGGTAGTCCTTGTACATTCTTGCTGTCTGGTATTCGCGCCAGAGGTTTTCACACAATTGTTCCCTCTTTGATTTCGAAAGCAGATAGATAGACGCAGAACGTCCGTCTCTATAAAGA